>JALOTF010000116.1 GCA_025458025.1 Beijerinckiaceae bacterium
TCAATCATGGCCGCCCCCGAGATAGAGTTCCTGCACCTCGGGATCGTCCTCGATCTCCTCCGGGCGCCCTTCCTTGAAGATGCGGCCGTTATGCATCATCGTCACGCTCTCGACGACGCGCAGGGCCACATCCATGTCGTGCTCGATGATGATGAAGCCGATATGGCTCGGCAAAGTCGTGAGGATCGAGACGAGATCGCGCCTCTCCGTGGGCGAAAGCCCCGCTGCCGGCTCGTCGAACAGGATGAAGCGCGGCGCACCCGAGAGCGCGAGCGCGATTTCCAGCTGGCGCTGCTGGCCATAGGCGAGCTCGCCCACGAGCCGGTTTTTCTCCGCAGTGAGGTGCACCGCTTCCACCAGCGTTTCCGCCGCATGCACGAGGGCATCGTCGCGGCGCGGACGGATCAGCGAGAAGCGGTTCCGCGAAACACCCCGGCAGGCGAGATAAACGTTGTCGATCACCGAAAGGCCGGAGAAGAGTGAGGAGATCTGGTAGGTGCGCCGCAAACCGCGCCGGATGCGCTCATGCGGCGGGAACACCGTCACATCCTCGCCGAAGAAGCGGATGAGCCCGGTTGTCGGAAGGAAATCGCCGGTGATGCAGTTGAAGAGCGTGGTCTTGCCCGCACCGTTCGAGCCGAGCACCGCGCGGCGCTCGCCGGGCCGCACGGAAAGCGTCACATCGGAAATCGCGGCCAGCGCGCCGAACATCTTGGTGATGCCACGCAGTTCCAGCGCATTGCCGGCGCTGACATTGGTCTGCCCGAGGGTCACGGAGCGCGGCGGGTTCACGGGCGCGTTCATGCCGCACCTCCCGCGCCGTCGGCATCGCGCCGCTGCCGGCGCGCGCGCCAGCGATCCCACAGGCCGAGCACGCCATCCGGCGAGAAGAGCACAACCGCGAGGAAGCCGAGGCCGATGATCAGCTTGAAGCGCTCGGCCGAGAAACCGAAGAAGCCGAGGATATCCGGCGAGAAGACCTGCAAAATCACATAGATGAACGCGCCGATGAACGGCCCCAACGGGCGGCGCATGCCGCCGACCACCGCCACCACGAGCACGTCGATCGCGGCGGGAATGCCGATCGTGCCCGGCGCGATCTGCGCGTTCTGCCACACCAGCAGGATGCCGCCAGCCGAGGCAAAGACACTCGCGAGCGCATAGGCCGCCACGCGATGCGCCGTGACATTGAAGCCGAGCGCAGCCATGCGGCGCGGGTTATCGCGCACGCCCTGCAAGGCGAGGCCGAAGGGCGAGCGCGCGATATAGACCACAGCGCCGTACGAGAGCGCGGCGAGCGCGAGGCAGAGATAGTAGAACGGCACGGGATCGCGCCAGTTCACCCCGAAAAGCTGCGGTGGCAGCACGAGATTGAAACCGGAATAGCCGTTGAAAACCGTATAGTTCTGCCGCGTGAAATAGAAGAAGGCCGCCGCGATCGCGAGCGTGATCATGATCGTGTAGATGCCCTCGGTGCGCACCGCGAGCGCTCCCGAAATCGTCGCGAACAGGGCCGCGATGAGGAAGGCCGCGGGGATCACGATCCACCAGACGAGGCCGAGGCTCACAGTCACCGTGCCGGAGGAACCGAGGATCGCGACCATGTAGCCGGCGACGCCCGCGATGGTCATCTGCAGCAGGCTCACCATGCCGCCATAGCCGGCTAGGAACATCAGGCTGAGGCCGATCATCCCGAGGATGAAGGTCCAGCCCATCACCTGGAAGAGCCAGAAATTGTTCGCGACCACCGGCAGGCCGATGAGCACCACCGCCAGCGCCCACCACGGCGCGGGGATGCGCTCGAACCAGTATTTCCGGTCGGCACGGTTCTCGAAGCGGGGGGCGTGGTCGGTCATGGCCATGGATCAGCGCCTCGAACCCAGCAGGCCCTGCGGCCGGAAGGCCAGCACCGCCGCCATGATCAGGAAGGTGAAGACCACCGAATAGGTCGGCGCATACACAAACCCCATCTGCTCGGTCACGCCGATGATCAGCGCGCCGATGGCTGCACCCACAATCGAGCCCATGCCGCCGACGATCACCACCACGAGGCTTGCAAGCAGGAAGCGCGTGTCCTCGCCCGGCGAAAGCGACTGGAAGGTACCGCCGATGATGCCGGCCATGCCCGCAAGGCCCGCGCCGAAACCGAACACCACGAGAAACACCAACTGGATGCGCACACCCGAGGCCGCGAGCATCTCGCGGTCATCCACCCCGGCTCGGATGAGCATGCCGAGCGCGGTACGGTTCAGCACCAGCCACATCGCAACACCGATCACGATGGCTGCAATCAGGATCCAGACGCGCACGGCGGGGTAGCGCAGCCAGTTGGTCGCCCCGGTATTGGCGTTGACGGAATTGATAATCGGCAATTCCATCGGCCCTTGCAGGAAGTTCGGAGCCAGAATCGAATAGGATTGCCCGCCCCAGAGCCAGAGCATGAGATCCGCGAAAACGATCGATATGCCGATGCTCACGAGAGTCTGGCGCAATTCCTCGCCCTCCATCTTCGAGAAGATGAAGCGCTGCATCAGCAGGCCGAGCAGGCCGACCACGATGAACACAATGGGAAAAGCCAGGAACCACGAGCCCGTGGCGGTGGAAATCTCGTAGCCGAGATAGCCGCCGAGCAGGAACAATGAACCATGTGCGAGGTTCACCACACGCATGAGGCCGAAAATCAGCGTGAAGCCGGCGGCGACCAGGAAATAGAGCGCACCGAGGGTGATGCCGCCGAAAAGCGCATTCAGGAAAATCTGCTTGCGGCCCCATTTCGCCACCAATTCCGGCGGCCACGGCGCGAAGATAAGCCAGAGCAGAATCGCGATGAGGATCGCGATGATCAGGCTCCGGATCGGATTGCGCTTGATGATGTCATCCATCGCGGCGTTTCCCCGAAGCCCCTGCATTATGGCCGGCCTCGCCTTGTTTTGGCTTTTGACCGGACCCGGATGACGCCCTTTCGCCATCCCTCTGCAGGTAGACTAGGATGAGTGCCCGCCACCCCGCTTTCCCGAACGTCTCATCTTTCGGGATGGCCGGTTCTGTTATCAATGCACGGCCCCGAGCACGCTGCGCCGGTAGGCGCTGGGCGGCACTACGCCATTCGCGATGAAGAAGCGCGAGAAGCTCGCGGGCGTCGCAAAACCAAGATCAAGCCCGATTTCGGAAACGGTCTCCTCCCCGCGTGCGAGGCGTTCGATGGCGCGCTCCATGCGCAGAGCATTGAGATAGAGTGTGGGCGGCAAACCCACCTGCTCGCGGAAAAGCTTGAAGAAATGCGGCCGCGACAGCCCTGCTGCCCGCGAGATGGTGCCAAGATCAATCGGCTCGCTCAGGGTTTCGCCGAGCAGGTTGATCGCGCGGCGGATGCGGAAATCGCGGAAGCCGAACCGCGCCCGTTCCTCGGCCCGTCCCCCGGCCTGCCATTGCCACGTCTGGTCGAAGGCGGCCTGCGTGAGCGCGCCGAGGCGATCCTCGAAATTGCCGTCATCCCCGCGATGCGCCGCGAGAAGCCGCGCGGTTTCGGCAACAAGGCGACCGATCTGATCATCCATGCTAACGGTAGGCCGGCCAAAGCGCAGGATTTCGGAGGCCTGCCCGCTGGCCTCCACGAACCAGCCGGGGCGAATGTAAAGCACGAGCGTGAGCGTGGGGACGCGCTGATCCACCGGCAGGAAATAATGCGGCTGCCAGGGGCTGATCGCCGTGGCTTCGAACGGGTTCAGCGGATAGGCACGGCCGTCGATCACGACCTTCGCGGCAGGGCCACGGACGTGGAAAATCAGATGCCCCTCCCGATGGGCATGCGGCACCATGGGGCGATCCAGCTCGTAGAGGCAGGCCCGCCCGAACGCACCATGTGCGACAGCGTGAGCGACGCTCATCCGTTTCCTCCCGCCTGTTTTTTTTCGCGGTGTAAGACGAATGTATAAGCCGCCAGCGAACTGGCAACTGACCATCGGCAAGAAAGATATTCGGCGTTCACCATGCGGCCTCGAGAATCTGGCGGCAGTCGCCCGGCGTGAGGCGACGTGGATTGGCAAGAGCGGCCGGATCATTCGCGGCCATCTCGGCAAAGCGGTCGAAGCGGTCGCGATCGATGCCGATCTCGCGCAGGCTCATCGGCAGGCCGATGCCGCGCGCGAAGGCACTGATGCCGGTGCTGAGCGAGACCGGGCCCTGCCCGCTCGCCAGCGTGGTGGCCAGCGCCGCATAGCGATCGCCCACGGCTTGGGCGTTGAAATCGGCCACCGCCGCGAGCAGCGGCGCGTGGAGATCACCGGGCAGGAAGCCCGCGCGGAGTTCGGGCTCGATCGGCAGGGCCAGCGCATCCACGCCACCCACAGCCTTTTCGAGCGCGAGGCCGGCGGTCATCGCGGCGGCCATCACCTCGCGCAAGCCCTCACGATGGCCGGGCGCGCCGAGCACCACCGGCAGCCAGCGCGTCATGCGGCGCACGGCTTCCAGCGCAAGGCCATCCGCCGGCGGGTTGTAGCTGGGGCTGGCATAAGCCTCGATGGCATGGACCATGATTTCCATGGCTGAAGCCGCGATCCGCCGGATCGGCGCATGTTCGAGAACGGTTGGGTCGACGATCACCCGGTCCGGGCGCGGGCATATCGCGGGACGGCCATCGCGCGGGCGGACATGCCGGCCAAGGCCGAGATCGAAAACGCCGACCGGCACTGCGATAACCGTGAGGCGACCGCCCTGCCGGCTGACTTCCGCTGCAAGCAGCCTCGCCTGCCCGATGGCCGCTTCACCGCCGACCGCGAGAAGTGCGTTCGTTCCGGTCTCGTGCAACCATACCAGCAGAGCCCGTGTTTCCGTGCGCGATGGGGCGCCAGCCGGCACATTCCGGACCGTGAGTGCCACGCGTCCCAAAGCTTCCCGCACGCGGTCGAGTGCGGCCTCGACGCCCGGTTCAGCATCGGTCAGCAGCAGGGCATTCGAGAATGCGCCGGTCTCTTCCGGCAGGGCATCCTCGATGGCGGCCTCGGCAAAATGGGTCCGCGTGAGATAGCCTATCAGGGTCATCGGCAGCACTCCAGGCGAGGACGATCTGACGTCGCCCGTTGTTTTCTTCGCGGAGGAGAGAACGGCGGGCCCGGAAAGGGCCCACCGTGATGTCGATGGTCGCGATGCGGATGGATCAGCCGCCCGAGCGCAGCTTGGCGCAATCCACCACGGTACGGGACGGCAGGCCGAGCGCACGGAACTGCTCCGCCGTCATGCCCAGGGTCTGCGTCACGTTGTCGGTCTTGGCGACCATCTTGGTTGTCAGGTTGCCATCCGGCCCATCCACGACCTCGTTGATGAACACCGTGCCCGTAGCCTGGCGGTTCTCGTTCAGCGTGATCTTGCCGACGGGGCTGTCGAGCTGGAGCTTGTTCAGCGCGTCCTTGAACTTTGCCTGCCCATTCGAGAGATCACCGCCGGCGGCTTCAAGGCCTTTGATCGCCGCGAGCGTCGCCGTGTAATAGCCGAGGCCGAAGAGCGAGGGCGTCGGCAGACGCTGGGCGGCGGGCCATGCTTCCTGGTAGCGCTTCACGTAGGAGGTCCAGGCCGGATCGGTATTGTCGGTCGCGAAAGGACCGGAAACCGGCGTGCCCTTCAGCGCTTCCTTGGCCCGGCCACGCGCGGTCAGCACGGTCTGGTCCGCGAGGATGGTGCCGCCGATCAGGCGCGTCTTCTCGCCCGCCTGCTGATACTGGTTCAGGAAGTTGATCGCATCCGTGCCGCCGAGGCCGAGATAGATCGCATCCACGTTTTCCGGTAGTTGCGCGATGATGCCGCCGAAATCCGACTGGCCCAAGGGCTGCCAGAAGCGCTGGACGATATCACCGCCCGCCTTGCAGTAATCCGCCGCGAAGCCCATGAAGTTGGTGTAGCCGAACGAGTAATCGGCCACGATAGCGGCGACCTTCTTGTAGCCCTTGGTCTTGAAGGCATAGGTGCCCAGCCCGTAACCCCATTGCCCGCCATCGAGATTGAAGCGGTAGAAGTTCGGCGCGGGATCAACCCAGGTGGTCTCGAGCGCGCCGGAAATGCCGTTGATCACCACTTTGTCGGGGATGGTCTTGGCGAAATCACGCATCGCGATGCCTTCCGAGCCGGAAAGCGGGCCGATGATGAGATCGACCTTGTCCTGCTCGATCAGCTTGCGCGCCATGCGCACGGTCGTATCCGGCTTGGTGTCGGTGGGTGCAACCACCGTTTCGACCTTCTTGCCGGCAATCGTGTTGTTCACCTGCTTGAGGGCAAGTTCGACGTTTCGCACGCCATCCTGACCACCGGTGGCGAACGCGCCCTCAAGGGCAACGAGAATACCGATCCTGATTGTCCCGCCCTGGGCCATGGCCGCGCCAGGCAGCATGAGGGCGGTAATCGCAACGGCTCCGAGCAAAGTCTTGCGCATGTGTGTTCCTCCCTGTGACACGGCAGGACGGGCCGGCTCGAATGCCGGTCATCAACCTGCTCGCCTCGCCGCGCGATCTT
>JALOTF010000117.1 GCA_025458025.1 Beijerinckiaceae bacterium
CCGAACCCGTCCTGCCGCGCATCTCCGTCGTCATTCCCATGCGGAACGAGGAGGGCAATGTCGCCTCCCTCATCGCGGAGATCGCGAATGCGCTTGAGACGCTCGCGCATGAGATCATCGCCGTGAATGACGGCTCGACCGACGAGACCGGCACGATCCTTTCGAACCTGCGCGGCACCTATCCGCAATTGCGCGTGCTCCACCATGCCGAAAGCCGGGGCCAATCGGCGGCCATCCGCGATGGCGCGCGCGTGGCGCATGGCGAGATCCTCTGCACGCTCGATGGCGATGGCCAGAACAACCCGGCCTTCCTGCCCGCGATGATCCGCTTGCTTGATTCCGATCCGGCCGTCGCGCTGGTGCAGGGCCAGCGCGTGGGCCGCACCGATACCGGCTTCAAGAAGCTGCAATCGAAGCTGGCCAATAAGGTGCGCGGCGCGATGCTGAAAGATGGCACGCGCGATTCCGGCTGCGGCCTGAAGGTGATGCGCCGCGCGGCTTATCTGCGCCTGCCGTATTTCGATGCACTCCACCGCTTCACGCCCGCCCTGATGGTGCGCGACGGGCACAAAATCGCCCATCTCGACGTGGTAGACCGCCCGCGCGGCTCGGGTGTCTCGAATTATGCCTCCTGGGCGCGCGCGAAGGTCGCCGTGGGCGATCTCATCGGCGTGTGGTGGCTCATCCGCCGCCGCAAGCCCGATACGCCGACGCGGGAGGAAACCTGATGCTCATCCAGTTCTCCCAGTCGATTGACAGCTTCCTGCATGATGTCTTCGTGAAGAACTTCACCTGGTGGGCGGTGATCGGCATTTTCGGTCAGCTGCTCTTCATGATGCGCTTTGTCGTGCAATGGATCGCGAGCGAAAGGGCCGGGCGCTCCGTCGTGCCCATGGCCTTCTGGTTCTTCTCGATCGGAGGGGCTGCTATCGTGTTGGCCTATGGCATTCACCGGCGCGATCCGGTGATTATCCTGGGGCAGGCCCTGTCGTTCTTCATCTATTTCCGCAATCTCGCGCTGATCGCCAAGGAGCGCCGCCAGCGCGGCAAGGTCGGCATCGAGGGTGGGGAGTAACATGACCGGCCGGGCGCCTCTGCCCTCCTGGTATGACGATCTCGACGGCACGCTGGCTGCCTGCTGGGGTTTCCTCGCGCGTGGCGTGGCCGATCGCCGTTCCGGCTTCCACCATCCCGTGATTTCCAGCATCGGGCTCGATGGCGCGCCGCGCTCGCGCGTGATGATCCTGCGTGGGGTGGAGCAGGACGCGCGCACCTTGCGCGTTCACACGGATCTCCGTTCGGAGAAGGTCGCGGAATGGCGCGCCAATCCGCTTGTTTCCATTCTTGGCTATGATGCCGGGCAGAAGCTGCAGATCCGCCTCACGGGCCGCGTGAGCCTTCACCATGACGACGCCATTGCGGAATCCGCTTGGCAATCCTCCCGCGCCATGAGCCGCGTCTGCTACGGCACCGCCCCCGCGCCGGGCTCGGAAATCGCGGCGGGCGATGCTTTCACACTGCCAGGCTCGGAGGATGCGGAGGAGCTGGAAGCGGGGCGTGCGCATTTCGCCGCGGTGGTGCTTCATATCGACAGCCTCGAAAGCCTGTATCTCGCCTTCGAGGGGCATCGTCGCGCGCGATTTTCATGGAATGCGGGCGGCACGCTCACCGCCCGCTGGCTGGCGCCCTGATCAGCCGGCTTCATGCATCGCGGCGAGGCCGCGATCGAGATCGGCAATCAGGTCTTCCGGGTCTTCAAGGCCAATGCTGAAGCGGATGCCGCGCCCGCCCGGCGCATAGGTCGTGGCCGTGCGGAAGGGTGTGCAATCGAAGGGCACGGCGAGGCTTTCGAACCCGCCCCAGCTGTAGCCCATGCCGAAAAGCCCCAGATTGTTCAGGAAAGCGGCAACCTGCTTGTCGCTCATCACATCGAGGATGATCGAGAACATCCCCGAGGGGCCCTTGAAATCCCGCTTGAAGAATTCGTGGCCGGGGCAGGAGGGAAGGGCGGGGTGCAGCACGCGCTTCACACCCTTACGGCTTTCGAGCGCCTTCGCGACATGCAGCGCATTGACGCCCTGTTCGCGCATGCGAATGTTCATCGTGCGCAGGCCGCGCAGGGTGAGGAACACATCATCCGGCCCGAGATAGATGCCGAGATCGCCATGCGTCGCCTTCAGCGCCGGCAGATGCGCCTCATTCGCGGCCACGAGGCCGATCAGCACATCCGAATGCCCCGAGGGGTATTTCGTCGCAGCGTTGATTGAGACATCCACACCGAAATCGAGCGGGCGGAACAGCAAGCCGGTCGCATAGGTGTTGTCGATCATCGTGACGATGCCGTGCTTCTTCGCCACCGCGACAATCGCCGGCACGTCCTGCACTTCGAAAGTCTGCGAACCCGGGCTTTCCATCATGATCACGCGGGTATTCGGCTTCACCAGAGCCTCGATGCCGGCGCCGATCATCGGATCATAGTAGGTCGTCTCGACACCGAAGCGCCTGAGGTGGTTCTCGCAGAAGTTGCGCGTGGGGCGGTATACACTATCCACAACGAGAACATGGTCTCCGGATTTCAGCGCGGAGAGCATCGCAGTGGTCACCGCCGATGCACCGGACGGACAGATGACCGTGCCGGCCGCACCCTCCAGCTCGTTCCACAACTCCTCCAGGGCTTCCGAAGTGGGGTTGCCCCGCCGGCCATAGGTGTAGCGGTTCTTATGCGCGAGGCAGGATTCCGCATCCGGATAGACCACTGTGGAGCCGCGGAAGGGCGGAACGTTGACAAATCCGAAGGTTTCGTCGGGTCTGCGGCCTTTCAGCGCGAGTTTTGTTGCCGGTTTCAGGGTTTCCACGATGCGATTTTCGAGCTTCCGCATTCCTATTCCGCCTTTTGACTAATTTCTGGCCATGTGTTCTAAAATATGATCACAATGAGGAAAAATCTTCCCTAAATTTCCAAAAAATGCAGATGGAGATTCTGCATTTCGACGCGGATTCAGTGCTGCAGGGGATTTCCAATGCAAAACTTGCATCGCGCACCCGCTTCCCGTTCGATTTTATGCATGTAGGTCTTGACCGTTCGTCCAATCTCCCTTTGCATGCGGTTCTCGGATCGCAGACAAGGGCAGACCGGCGATCGAGCCCGCAATCGGCACGTTTCTCGCTTGCGGGCGCTGGACCATAATTCAACACTCGGGGAGACGAGTTCCATGAAGAAACTTCTGATGACGGTCGCGGCTGGCGCGGCTCTCGCGATGACCGCGAGCGCTGTTTCGGCGCAGACCCTCAACCAGGTCAAGCAGCGCGGCGTTCTGCAGTGCGGCTCGAACACCGGTCTCGCCGGCTTCGGCCAGCCGGATGCGCAGGGCAACTGGACGGGCCTGGACGTCGATTTCTGCCGCGCGGTGTCCGCTGCGATCTTCAACGACCCGAACAAGGTGAAGTTCGTGCCGCTGTCAGCCAAGGACCGTTTCACTGCGCTCCAGTCGGGTGAAGTCGACCTGCTCGTTCGCAACACCACCTGGACCCTGTCACGCGATACCTCGCTCGGCCTCGAATTCGCGGTCGTGAACTACTATGACGGCCAGGGCTTCATGGTTCGCAAGAAGCTCAAGGTGAATTCGGCGCTTGAGCTCGCCGGCGCCTCGGTCTGCTCGCAGCAGGGCACGACGACCGAACTCAACCTCGCCGACTTCTTCCGCGCCAACAAGCTGAAGTATGAGCCGGTGATCTTCGCCACCTCCGACGAGACCATCAAGGCTTATGACGCCGGCCGTTGCGACGTGTTCACCACGGACGCCTCGGGCCTCTACGCCGAGCGCCTGAAGCTGACGAACCCGGATGACCACATGGTTCTGCCGGAAATCATCTCGAAGGAGCCGCTCGGTCCGTCGGTCCGCCAGGGCGACGCGCAGTGGAACGACATCGTGAAGTGGACCCACTACGCGATGCTTACCGCCGAGGAACTCGGTGTGACCAAGGCGAACGTGGACGAGCAGCTGAAGTCCACCAACCCGGAAATCAAGCGCCTGTTGGGTGCTGAAGGCAAGTTCGGCGAAATGCTGGGCCTGACCGATGACTGGGCCTACCGCATCATCAAGCACATGGGCAATTATGGCGAAGTGTTCGAGAAGAACGTCGGCCAGGGCTCGCGCCTGAAGATCGCCCGCGGCGTCAACGCGCTGTGGAACAAGGGCGGCCTCCAGTACGCTCCGCCGATCCGCTAAGCGGCATCGCGACCATCCGGGGGCGCTCCATTGCGGGTGCCCCCGTTTTCGTTGATCCGCAGACGAGCATGCGACTTCGCCGTGTCCGGTCTTTTCCGGGCGCGCTCCGGACGGCAGCCGGAGGCGAGGATCAGCGAACATGACCATCGCATTTCCGGCATGCCCCCTTGGGCGGGAGCTTCCGGCGTCTGGCACGGATTCGGGAGAACCGCGCCGCCTGACGCCGGAACGGCAATGCATGGTCGGGGTCGGCGCCCCCTGTGGCGCCGGATCGATGGCGGGGAGAGCCATCGCGTTGGGGAGTGATATCCGTGGCAAGCCAAAACGCCTCGGCGACCGGACCGGCCGATGAGCCGCCGAAGGTCGCGTTCTGGAATGATCCTGTCAAACGGGGTTATGCCTTTCAATTTGTTCTATTTTTCGCGGTTGCCTTCATGTTCTATGAAGCGGCGACCAACGCGATTGAAAACCTGACCAAGCAGAAGATCGCTTCCGGCTTCGGTTTCTGGAATGTCACGGCCGGTTTCGATATCGGCCAGCGGCTGATCGAATACAGCAACACCTCGACCTATGGCCGCGCCTTCTGGGTTGGCCTGCTCAACACGCTGCTCGTGGCCTCTATCGGCATCGTGCTCGCGACCTTCCTTGGCTTCATCATCGGCATCGCGCGCCTGTCGAAGAACTGGCTCGTGCAGAAGATCGCGACGATCTACGTCGAGTTGATCCGCAATACGCCGCTGCTCCTCCAGTTACTGTTCTGGTACAACGCGGTGCTGAAAGCATTGCCGGAAGTGCGCAACAGTGCAGCTTTGCCGGGCGGCACATATCTCAATAATCGTGGCCTGTTCATGCCGGACCCGACCTTCGGGCCTGCCTTCCGCTACGTGGTGATTGCTTTCGTGCTCGGCTGCATCGGCTACTGGTTCTATGGCCGCTGGGCCAAGAAACGCCAGGCCGCGACCGGCGAGCAGGCGCGCTACCTGCCGGTGGCCCTCGGGCTGCTGCTGGTGCTGCCGCTGGCAGTCTATTTTGCCGCGGGCCAGCCAATGACGCTGACCTATCCGAATCTCGGGCGCTTCAACATTCAGGGCGGCCTTCAGGTCTTCCCGGAATTCGTGGCGCTGGTGGTGGGCCTTGTGATCTACACCGCCGCCTTTATCGCGGAAGTGGTGCGCGCGGGCATTCAGGCCGTGAGCAAGGGGCAGACGGAAGCCTCCTATGCGCTCGGTATGAAGCCCGGCCCGACTTTGGACCTCGTGGTGATTCCGCAGGCGATGCGGGTGATCATTCCGCCGCTGACCTCGCAATACCTTAACCTGACGAAGAACTCGTCGCTCGCGGTGGCCATCGGCTACCCCGATCTGGTGCAGGTCTTCACCGGCACGGTGCTGAACCAGACCGGCCAGGCGGTTGAAGTGATCGCGATCACCATGCTCGTCTATCTCACGATCAGTCTTTCGACATCGCTGTTCATGAACTGGTACAACAGCCGCAAGGCGTTGGTGGAACGCTGAGGAGGGCGCCATGTCTGAAACTGCTACGCTCTCCAAGGCCTCCGTCGCCTTTGTCCGCAACACGCCGGCGCAGGTTTTGCCGCCGCCGGCGAGCATGGTCGGCATCCTCGGCTGGATGCGCCAGAACCTGTTCTCCTCGCCGGCGAATTCGGCCCTGACGATTGTCACGGCGCTGTTCGCGGCGTGGGTGTTCCCGGGCATCATCAGCTTCCTCGTCACCGATGCGGTGTGGTCGGGGGCTGATCGTGAAGCCTGCATTGCGAAGAACGGGGTTCTGCCGGGAGCCTGCTGGGCCTTCGTCAGCGACCGCCTGTCGTTCTTCATCTATGGGTTCTACCCGATCGACCAGCGTTGGCGGGTGGATATCTTCTTCGTGCTCGGGGCCATCGGTGTGGCCTGGATGCTCTGGCAGAAGGCGCCGCGCCGCGATATCGGCTTCTTCTACTTTATCTTTGCGCTGCCGCTGATCTCCTTCCTGTTGCTGAGCGGCTCCAGCCTTCTGGGGCTCGCTCCGGTGGATACCGCGAAATGGGGCGGCCTCATGGTCACGCTCGTGGTGGCGGGCGTGGGCATCGTGGCCTCTCTGCCGCTCGGCATCCTGCTCGCCCTCGGGCGTCGCTCGAAGCTCCCTGTGGTGAAGTTCTTCTCGGTGATGTTCATCGAGTTCGTG
>JALOTF010000053.1 GCA_025458025.1 Beijerinckiaceae bacterium
CGCAACAAGGTCGTGGAAACGGCCGAAATCTCGGCGCGCGAAGCCACCGAAGCCGCGCGCATCGCGCAGGAAAAGGCGATTGCCGCCGAACGCATCGCTTCCGAACTCGAAACGCGCCGGCTCGAAATCCGCCGCACGGAGGAACTGGAGGCGGCGGAAATCCAGCGTCGCGACGCGGTGGAGCGCCAGCGCATCGCCGCCGAACTCAAGATCGAGGAAGAGCGCATCGCCTCCACGAAAACGCGCGAGATCCTGCAGATCGAGCAGAAGCGCACGGTCGAACTCGCGGAGGAAGACCGCGCCATCGTGGTCGCGGCCAAGAAGGCCCAGCGCACCGATGCCGACAAGGCCCTGCGGCAGGCGGAAATCGTCGCAAAGCAGGAGGTGGAACGCACTGATGTCGCCCGCGAACAGGCACTGGAAGCGGCCCGCCTTGAGCGCAAGCGCGTGATCGAGCAGCTCGAAATCGCACGCGTGCAGGCGCTCCAGGAAGCGCAGATCGCCTCGAACGAAGAGGTGGAGCGCGCGCGCATCGCCTCGGATCGTGGCCTCGATGAAGCCCGCGTCGGGCGTCAGCGCGACCTGCGGCGGCTGGAAATCGAGCGCGAGCGCGATGTCGAGAACGCGGCGATGGAAAAGGCCATCACGCTCTACACCAAGTCGCTGGAGGAGAGTGCCGCGGCCGTGCAAGCGGAGATTGCCAAGGCCAAGGCCGTGGAAGCTGCCGAGCAGGTGCAGACCGTGCGCGAGCGCGAAACCGCCAAGCGCCGGAAGACCGTGGAAGTGATGATGGCCGAGAAGGCCGCCGAGGAAACCCGCATCGCCGCCGAAGCCGAGAAGGTGCGCCGCGCGGTGGAAGCGGAGGCGCAGCGCCTGCTTTACGAGGCCGAGAACGTGCTCACGGATGGCGCGCGTTACGGCCTGTTCCGTCGCCGCCTGCTCGACCGGATCGAGGGCATCGTGCGCGAGAGCGTGAAGCCCATGGAGAAGATCGACGGCATCAAGATTCTGCATGTCGATGGCCTCGGGGGGGGCGGCGGCTCGGCCGCGCGCACACCCACCGACGAGGTGATCGAGAGCGCGCTGCGCTACCGCGTGCAGGCTCCGCTGATCGACGAGGTGTTGAAGGAAATCGGCATCGAGGGCGGCAGCCTCGCCAAGATGGGCGGGCTGATCCGCGAGGCGTCCGACATGCAGCGCGTCAGCAAGGACGCCCAGCCGCCGAAGCCGAAAGACGGCGGCGGCGAGAAGAAGTGACGAGGTGAGCCATGGCGCGCGTCTATGCATCCAGCGTGATCAACGCTTCCGCGAGCCGGGTCTGGGCCCGCGTGCGGGATTTCAACGGCCTGCCGAACTGGCACCCGGCCATTGCCGAAAGCCGCATCGAGAATGGCGAGCCGGCCGACAAGGTCGGTTGCATCCGGGCCTTCTCGCTGCGCAATGGTGACCGCCTGCGCGAGCAGCTGTTGGGCCTGTCGGATTACGACATGTTCTGCACCTACTCGATCCTCGACAGCCCCATGCCGCTGACGAATTACGTCGCGACTTTGCGCCTGACACCGATCACCGATCTGGACCGCACCTTCATCGAGTGGTCGGCAGAGTTCGATTGCGCGCCTGACAAGGAGGCCGATCTCGTCTCCGGCATTGGCGGCAACGTGTTTCAGGGCGGGTTTGATGCGCTGAAGCGCGCGTTCGGAGGCTGAGATGCCGCGCGTGGTTCGCAGCACGATCATCGATGTGCCGGTGGATCGCCTCTGGGCGGTGGTGCGCGATTTCAACGCGCATGACCAGTATCACCCCATCGTGGCAACCAGCCAGATCGAGCGCGGCCACCCCGTGGACAAGGTGGGCTGCGTGCGCCGCTTCACCCTGCGCGACGGCAGCGAATTGCGCGAGCAGCTCCTCAGCCTCTCCGATATCGAGATGAGCTACAGCTATTGCCTGCTCGATACGCCCATCCCGCTCTTCAATTACGTGGCGCATATCCGGCTGCTGCCGGTCACCGATGGCAATCGCAGCTTCTGGCACTGGGAGAGCCGCTTCACCACGCCCGCCGGCCGCGAGGCCGAGTTCGCCCGCATCGTGGGCGAGGATGTCTATGTCGCGGGCATGGAAGCCGTGCGCCAGTTGCCGCAACTCCTCGAGACCGGAGCCTGACATGCCCCTTGCCCTTCGCGTGGCGCAAAGCCTTTCCGAAGCCGCCGGCATTCTCGCCGCCGATCCGCGCACGCGCCTGCTCTCGGGCGGCACGCTGGTGATGCGTGACGTGAACGAGGGCCGGCTGACGGACGGCACGCTCCTGCGGATCACCGATCCCGCCTTCCGGCAGATGCAGGTTTCCGGCAACCGGATCGAACTCGGTGCGGGCGTGACCATGGCGGCCATTCTCGCCAACCGCGAGCTGGCCTTCCTGCACGCCCCCGCACGCGCGGTGGGCGGCCCGGCCATCCGCAACATGGCGACGATCGGCGGCAATCTCTTCGCCGAAACACCGTATGGCGATTTCACCGTGGCGCTGCTGGCGCTCGATGCGCAGGTGATGGTGCTCGCCGGTTATGGCAGCGCGCGCGCCATGCCGCTGGAGGAATTCCTCGCGGGCCGGGCGCGGGGCGAGGCGCGGCTTGTTGCGGGAATCCAGCTCAACCGGCCGCAGAACGCGGCGGATTTCCGTTTCCTCAAGGTTAGCCGCGTGAAGCCCAAGGGCCTGTCGGTGCTCTCCATCGCCACGCATCTGCCGGGCAGTTCAAGCCGCATCGGGCAGGCGCGCGTCGCCTATGGTGCGATGGGGCCGGTGCCGATGCGCGCGCGCGGCGTGGAGCGGGCGCTGGAGAGCAAGGCGCTGGATGCTGGGGCCATCGCGGCGGCGCGTGCGGCGGCACTGGAAGGCGTGGCACCCGCGACCGATGCCATCGCGACCGATTGGTATCGCCGCGAGGTGCTGCCGGTTCATCTCGTGCGATTGCTGGGCGAGCGGGCGTAGGGAGGGCGAGATGGCGAAAGTTCCTGTGCAATTCCGGCTGAACGGCTCCGATCGCGCCGCCTTTGCGGATCCGGCGGATAATTTGCTCACCGTTCTGCGGCGCGGTCTCAATGATTTCGGCCCGAAATATGGCTGCGGGCAGGGCACCTGCGGCACCTGTTCGGTGCTGATCGATGGCGAATTGCGCCTTTCCTGCCTCACGCTCGCCGCGGCTTGCGAGGGCGCGAGCATCGAGACTGTCTCCGGCATGGCCGATGGGCCGAACCTGCACCCGCTCCAGAACGCCTTCATGGAGCATTTCGCGGCTCAATGCGGCTTCTGCACACCGGGCATGCTGACGGCGGCGAAAGCCCTGCTCGACCGCAACCCCAACCCCAGCCGCGAGGAGGTGATCGACGCCATTGCGGGCAACATCTGCCGCTGCACCGGCTACGAGCCGATCATCCAGGCCATCCTGTCCGCCGCGCGGGGCATGCCCGCCCAGCGGCGCTCGTGAGGGAGGCGACCATAATGGAATTCCGCAAGGACCTTTTTCAGAACGAGCGCGACGACAACCTCAACGTTGTCGGCAAGGGCGTGCAGAGGCAGGACATGCCCGGTCATGTGACGGGCCGCTCGCCCTTCTTCGATGACCATGCCTTCGAGGGGCTGCTGCACCTCAAGGTCGTGCGCTCGCCGCATCACCATGCCCGCATCCGCCGCATCGATACCTCCGCCGCCGAGCGTGCGCCGGGCGTGAAGCGCATCCTGCGTGGCGCGGACGTGCCGGTGAACAAGAACACGCTGCTGTCGCTCATCAATTTCGGCAAGGATGACGAGCCGACCCTTGCGGTGGATAAGGTGCGCTACAAGGGCGAGCCGATTGTCGCGATCATCGCCGAGAGCGAGGCGCAGGCGCTCGCCGCGCGGGCCCTCGTGCGGGTGGAATATGACCCGCTGCCGACCGTGTTCGATGTCGAGGAAGCGCTGAAGCCCGGTGCTCCGCTGGTGAACGACACCTATCCCGGCAATACCTTCGAATATCACGAGAAATACGATCACCAGAAGCTTCGCTTCGGCGATGTCGAGCGCGGCTTTTCGATGGCCGAGTTCATCGTGGAAGACCGCTACCAGATGTCTCCCATCGAGCATGCGCCGACGGAGACGAACGGCTCCATCGCGGCACCCGAGCAGAATGATCGCTTCGTCGTGCATTCCTGCGCGCAGGGGCTGTTCTTCTCGCTCGGCACGGCGGCGAAGATCGTGAACCTCGATTCCAACCGCCTGCATTTCATCGGTGGCACGGTGGGCGGCGGCTTCGGCGGCAAGGTGGATTCGCTCACCGAGCCGCTCTCCATCCTCGGCGCGATGATGACCGGGCGGCCTGTGCGCTACGTGCTCGATCGCGAGGAGGAGATGCTCTATGGCAGCCCGCGCGGCGCCGAGCGCATCTACATCAAGGATGGCATCGCGCGGGACGGGCGCATTCTCGCGCGCCACATCCGCTCCTATTTCGATGCCGGGGCCTATACGCGCCTTTCGAGCTATGCCGCGATAAAGTGCACGGCGCATCTGCCGGGCCCGTACACGATCCCCAATGTCGCCTCCGACATCTATGTCGTCTACACGAACCGTTGTCCCTCCACGGCCATGCGCGGCTTCGGCATCACGGCGGTGGATTTCGCGCTGGAGGTCCACATGGACAAGGGCGCGGAAGCCTGCGGCATGGACCCGATGGAGTTCCGCATCCTCAACGCCTATCGCGACGGGGATATGAAGGCGCATCGCCGCGTGGCGAAGAACACCGCGCTGATCGAATGCGTGCAGGTCGCGGCGGAAAAGGCCCGCTGGCCTATCTCGGAAGAGGCGAAGCGGCAATCCTCGCTCACCGGTGGCGGCGGGGCGCGCGCGGAAATCCCCGCGACGCCGATCGACGAGAATGGCCGCTTCGGCAGGCCGGACACGCGCAACGGCCGCTCCACGCAAACGCTGCCGGCGGGCACCATGCGCATTCCCATGACGAAGCAGCCGATCATGGAAGGCTCGACCGACAATCGCGCGAAGCCGCCGGCGGTTCCGCAATACGAGCCCTATCGGCCCGCATCCGCGCCGCCGCCTCCGGCCTACCAGCCACCACCGGCTCCGGCACCTGCGCCCGCCGCTGCTCCGCCGCCCGCGGCACCCGCCGCGCCAGCCTCGCAGCATGGCGCGCATCGCTTCTCATCGATTTTCGGCACGCGGAGGCGCTGAAATGGCTCGTTTCCGGGGGCGTGGCATGGCGTCCGTCAATTACCCCATCGGCATGAACCTTGGCGGCGATCCGAGCCAGGCGCTGATCCATTCTAACCCCGATGGCAAGTTCACCGTGGCGCTCTCGGCCATTGATCTCGGGCAGGGCATGAAGCAGGTGACGCGGCAGGTCGCGGCGGAAACGCTCGGCGTGCCGGTCGAGGATGTCTATGTCGATACCGCCGACAGCGATACCGGCCCGCATGACATGGGCTCGTTTGCCTCGCGTGGCACGCATCGCATGGGCAATGCGGTGATCGCCGCCGCACGCGAGGCGCGTGGCGTGCTGATGGAAGCCGCCGCCGAGGAACTGGAGGTCAACGCGGCCGATCTCGTCACCGATGGCAAGGGCAACATTCACGTGAAGGGCGCGCCCTCGCGCTCGATCACCGTGCGGGCCACCGCGCAGGCCGCGCAGTTCAAGCAGGGCAAGACGATTGCCGGGCGCGGCATCTTCCTCATCCCGCTCTCCTCGGTGGATGCCGAAACGGGCGAGATGAACCCCAACACCGCCTTCGCGCATGCCTGTCTCGTCGCGGATGTGGAGGTGGACGACGAAACCGGCGACGTGAGCGTGCTTGGCATGAGCTCGGCCTATGAGCTGGGCCGCGTCATCAACCCGAAAATGGTGGAGCAGCAGCTCGTCGGCGGGGCGTGGATGGGCATCAGCCACGCGCTTTATGAAACGCCGGAGCCCTATTACCCCAACCCCGACCACGGCCCGCGCGATTTCAACGAATATCTCATGCCCGGACCGGGCGATCTCGCACCGTATTCGATCACCATTCTCGAACGCCCCGCGCCCGATGGCCCGTTCGGCGGCAAGGGGCCGGGCGAGATGTGCGCGAACCCCGTGCTGCCGGCTATCGCCAACGCGGTCTATAATGCCGTGGGCGTGCGCGTGAATGATCTGCCGATCACGCCGGAAAAGATCCTGCGTGGCATCAAGGCGAATGGCGGTGCTAAGCCGCAGCATCGTCGCGGCGGGGCGCTCTGAGCCATGAGTCCTGAATCATGACGATCCGCGCGCTCCCCAATGGTCTTTCGAGCCCCGAAGCCCTCTCGGAAGCTTTGCGTGCGGCCTATTACCTCGCGGATGACGGCATTGCGACAGCGGCCTTCCTCTCGCTCGCCCTCGGCAAGCCGCTGCTGCTGGAGGGCGCGCCAGGCGTCGGCAAAACCGAGGCCGCGAAGGCCCTTTCGGGTATCCTCGGGCGGCAATTGATCCGCCTCCAATGCTTCGAGGGGATCGATGCGAGCGCCGCTCTCTACGAGTGGAACTATCCGCGGCAGATGCTGGCCATCCGGCAGGCGCGGGAAGGGGAGAGCACCGATCTCTATCGCGATGATTTCCTCATCGAGCGGCCCATGCTGACGGCTTTGCGGCGGCCGGAATCAACAGTGCTGCTCATCGACGAAATCGACCGTTCGGACCATGAATTCGAGGCGTTCCTGCTCGAATTCCTCTCGGATTTCTCGATTTCCATCCCCGAGCGCGGCACCCTGCGCGCGGCAGAACGGCCCGTGGTGATCCTCACCTCGAACCGCACACGCGACCTGCATGAAGCGCTGCGTCGCCGCTGCATTTACCATTACATCGCCTATCCCGATCCGGCCCGCGAGGCGGCAATCATCATGCTGCGCTCCTCGGCGGTGGCCGAGGGCACCGCGCGGGCCGTGGTGCGGGCCGTGGGCTTGCTGCGGCAGGAGCCGCTCACGAAGCCGCCGGGCGTGGCGGAAGCCGTGGACTGGGCCGAGGCCGCGACCGCGATCGCGCGCACCGGCACGCCCTGGCCGGAGGCTTTCCGGCGTTCCATCGGCGCGGCGCTGAAGGACGAGGAAGACCTCGCTTTCCTGCGCCCCCGGCTCGATTCCCTCATCGCGGCGGTGGCGGCATGAGCGGATTGGCTCTTCCCGCAGCGGCGCGCCCCTTTGTGGCCTTCCCGACCCTGCTGCGGGAGTATGGCTTTGCCATTGCGCCCGACCAGACCATTACCTTTCTGCAGGCGATCACCGTGCTCGGCCCCCGCTCGCTGGAGCAGGTGCGGCAGGCGGCCTGGGCAACGCTCGCGCCGCAGCCGCACCAGCGCGAGACCTTCGACGCCCTGTTCGATTTCCACTTCCTCGGCGGCGTTGCCGAACCCGGCGAGGCCGATGAATGGCAGCCGGACGAGGAGATGAAGGTGCAGGAGGATGCGGGCAGCCGCGAGATCCTCATCGGCGAGGAAATCAACGAGACGGGCCAGCAGGCGATCGAAGCCGAGGCTCTGGCGATCCGTGCGCTGCGGCCGCCGGATGCGAGCGACATCCTTGCGCGTTTCGCGCGCGATCTGCCCGCTGCCTTGCCGCGTCGGCGCGGCTATCGCTACCGGCGGGCCCGGCGCGGCGCTTCGATTGATCTCGCCCGCAGCCTGCGCGCTGCGATCCGCACGGATGGCGATGTGATGCGGCTGACACGCCGCCGTCGCGTGCAGCGCCCGCGACCCATCCTGCTGATGATCGATGTCTCGGGCTCGATGAAGAGCCGCACGGATGCCAATCTCGCTTTGGCGCATACAATTGTGCAGAGCGCGCCGAGGGTCGAGGTTTTCACCTTCGGCACGCGTCTCACGCGCGTCACGCGGGCGCTGAAACTGCACAATCGCGAGCAGGCTCTAGCGCAGGCCTCGGGGCTCGTGGCGGATTGGGATGGCGGCACGCGCATCGGTGACGCGCTCGCGGCCTTCCTCGCGGTGCCGCGTTTCGCGGGCTATGCGCGCGGCGCTGTGGTGGCGATCCTCTCGGATGGCCTTGAGAGGGGTGATCCCTCTGCAATGATCGGCGCCGTGCGGCGGCTCGCAGCGCGCGCCTTCCGCATCGACTGGCTCTCGCCTTTGGCGGCCGAACCGGATTACCAGCCGCAGACGGAAGCGCTCGCGGCCATCCGCCCGATGCTCGCTTCGCTTTCCAACGGCAATTCCACCACTGCGATCTGCCGGCATCTCCTCTCGCTCGGGCAGGGCGAGCCGATGCGGGGGAGGGCGGCATGATCGACGCCCATTTTCACATCTGGCGGCAGGCCGATCTGCCGTGGCTGATGGGGCCGATGCAGCCGCGCATTTTCGGGCCCTATGAGCCGATCCGCCGCGATTACCCCATCGAGGAATATCTGGCGGATGCCGCGGCGGGCGGCATTACCGGCGCGGTCTATGTTCAGGCGAACTGGGCACCGGGCCGGGCCTTGGACGAGGTGCGTTTCGTGGCGGATTCCGCGCGGCGCGCCGGGTTTCCCGTGGCCATCGTCGCCTATTCCGACATGCTGGCGGAGGATATCCGCCCGCAACTCGATGCGCTCGCGAAGGAGCCCTTCGTCAGGGGTGTGCGGATGCAGCTTCACTGGCACGAGAACACGCTCTACCGCTTCGCCTCCCGGCCCGATCTCGCGCGCGATCCCATGCTCCAGAGGAATGTCGCGCGGCTTGCCGAATATGGCTGGAGCTTCGATCTGCAGCTCTTCGCGGGGCAGATGACGGGCGCGGCTGAACTCGCGGCGGCCTGCCCGGAGGTGACCTTCGTGCTCCAGCATGCGGGGATGCTCGAAGACCTTTCGGAAGCGGGCATCGCCCAATGGCGCGCGGGCATGCGGCTTCTCGCGAACCAGCCGAATGTCGTGAGCAAGCTCTCGGGCCTCGGCACCTTCCTGCGCCGGAATGATCCCACCCATATCGCCTTCATCGCGCGCGAAACGGTGGCGATGTTCGGCGCGAACCGCTGCTTGTTCGGCTCGAATTTCCCGATCGAAAAGCTCTGGACGACCTATGCCGAGCTCATCGCGGTGCATCGCGCGGCGGTGGCGTGGCTGTCGGAAGCCGAGCAGGCGCAGATTTTCGCGGGCACCGCCCGCCAGACCTACAAGCTGACATAACGAGGAGGAACTCCCCATGCCGCTGGAAATCAAGGTGCTGGATTATGGCGATATCGAGCTGGAATCGAGCTTCCTCGTGCTGGGGCGCGGCTGCGGCCAGCGCAAGCGCACCTACACCTACGGCTTCCTCATCCTCGGCGGGCCCTGGCCTGTGGTGGTCGATACCGGCTACCGGCACAACCAGATTATGGAGAGCCTCGGCATGCGGGGGCTGCAATTCCATGAAAACATGATCGAAAACCAGCTGATGAAGCACGGCGTGCGCATGGGCGATGTGCGCTATGTCGCGCATACGCATCTGCACATCGACCATGCCGGGAAGGACGAGCTCTTCCCCATGAACACCACGGTGATCATCAACCGGCGGGAGCTGGAATATTCCGTCTCGGGCCTGATGCATCCGCAATATCCCGCGCCGGACATCAAGCACCTGATCGATCGGTTGCACACGAAGCACGCGCTGCGGCTGGAGGATCTCGAACTCACGGGCATGATCGAGCTCTTCCCCGGCTGCTATCTCGAGGCCGCGGGTGCGCATACCGAGGGCTCGATGAATGTGCACGTCGATACGGCCGAGGGCCGCGCCACCATTTGCGGCGACGTGATCTACGATTTCAACGACCAGATCGTGGACCCTTATCACGAGATCCACGCGGATGAGCCGCGCGTCACCGGCAATCACGGCACCACGAAACGGCAGGAAAAGGCCGCGATCAAGAAGCTGCTGAACGGCTCGCGCTTCCTGCTGCCGGTGCATGACAAGCCCGCGAAGATCGAGGCGGGGCAGGTGGTGGGCCGGCTCGACATGGCCGTGCCCGGCCCGCTGGTGCAGAGCGTGCCGAAGCGCAACTGGTTCCCGGTCTGAGACGGCCCCGATCTGGCGGAGGGAAGCCCAAGTTGAAGGAGAGAACATGACGACGCATGTCGCCCTTGATCCGGCTTTTGCCGAGCTTGTGGACCTCTGGGCCCCGGTCCGGCAGATCGGCACCGGCTTCGAGTTCACCGAAGGGCCGATCTGGCATCCGCGGGATCATTTCCTTCTGTTCTCGGATATGCCGGGCGATGTGCGCCGCCGCTGGGATCGCGCGGGGCTCACCGAGGTGATGCGCCCGGCGAACAAGTGCAACGGCATGACCTATGATGCCGACCTCAACCTCATCGTCTGCGAGCACGCGACCTCGACGCTGGTGCGCGAGCGCAGTGATGGCCGCCGCGAGGTGCTCGCCTCGCATTTCGACGGGCGCGAACTCAACAGCCCCAATGATGTCGTCGTGAAGAGCGACGGTGCGATCTACTTCTCCGATCCCTGGTATGGCCGCATGCCGGTTTACGGCGTGGAACGGCCGCGCCAGCTCGGATTTCAGGGCGTCTATCGCATTCCGCCCGGCGGCGGGCAGCCGCAATTGCTGGTGGAGCGCATGCTGTTCGACCAGCCGAACGGGCTGTGCTTCTCGCCGGATGAATCGCGCCTCTACATCAACGACACGGTTCAGCATGTCATTCGCGTCTTCGATGTGAAACCCGATGGCCTGCTGGCCAATGGCCGCATTTTCGCCTCGGGCATCGTCTCCGCCAGCGAGCCCGGCGTACCGGATGGCATGAAATGCGACCTCTTTGGCAATGTCTGGGTCTGCGGGCCCGGCGGCGTCTGGGTCTATGCGCCGGATGGCCGTCATATCGGCAAGCTGCGCGTGCCGGAACTCGTCGGCAACCTCACATGGGGCGGGCCGGATTTCTGCACTTTGTTCCTCACGGCGACGCATTCGGTCTATGCGGTGGAGACGAAAGTGGGTCCGCGCAGCGAGCCCTACATGCAACGGGGCGCGAGCAGCCGGAGTTCTGCCCCGCAGGCCGGCGCGAGCATTGGCCGGAACGGCGCGAAGAAGGCGGCACCCGGCTATGCGCTCGATCCCTCCCGCTGCGCGCTGATCATCCAGGACATGCAGAACGACGTGGTGATGGAGGGCGGCGCTTTTGCCTCTTCCGGTTCGCCCGTGCATTGCCGCGAGCAGAACGCCATCGGCAATGCGGCGCGTCTCGCGGCAGCGGCACGGCAGCGCGGGGTTCCGGTGATCCATGTCTGGTTCGTGGTGGAGCCGGGCTGCCCCGGCGTCACGATGAATGCGCCGCTCTTCGAAGGCCTTGCCGATGCGCGGGCTCTCGTGCGCGGCACATGGGGTGTCGCGCCCGTGTCGGGCTTGGAGGCGCAGCCCGGCGATCATGTCGTCGAGAAGCAGCGCATGAGCGCGTGGGAAGGCACGCGTCTCGAAACCGTGCTGAAGGCTCTGAAGCGCGATATCGTGATCGTCACCGGCGCGTGGACCAACATGTCCATCGAGCACACCTCGCGCACCGGGGCGGACAAGGGCTATTTCATGGTCGTGCCGGAGGATTGCTGCTCCACCATGAATGCGGAATGGCACACGGCCTCCGTGAATTACGCGCTCCAGAATGTGGCGGTGATCACCGATACCGAGGCCCTGATCGGCGCCTGGAGCTGAGGCCTTCCCGGCTTTGAGGGCCGTTCGGAAGCGGGCGGCTCGCCTTTGCGGAAGGTTATTCCTTCACGGCGCCGGTCATGCTCGAGACATAGTAGTCCACGAAGAAGGAATAGAGGATCACCACCGGCAGCGAGCCCAGCAGCGCGCCGGCTATCAGCGAGCCCCATTCGAACACGTCACCGCGCACGAGTTCGGTCAGCACACCCACCGGAACGGTCTTGTTCTCGGAGGACTGGATGAAGGTGAGCGCATAGATGAACTCGTTCCAGCTCAGCGTGAAGGCGAAGATGCCGGCGGAAATCAGCCCCGGCACAGCCAGCGGCAGGATGATCCGCGTGAGAAGCAGCCAGCGCGAGGCGCCGTCCATCAGCGCGCATTCCTCAAGCTCGTAGGGAATCGAACGGAAATAGCCCATCAGCGATATCCACCGGCGCGCCGATCTGCTCCACGATGCCGTCATGCATCACTACGATATTGTCGGCCATGGTTATGGCTTCGATCTGGTCATGCGTGACATAGACTGTGGTGGTCTTCAGCCGCTGGCGCAAATCCTTGATTTCATTGCGCATCGAGGCGCGCATCTTGGCATCGAGGTTCGAGAGCGGCTCATCGAAGAGAAACACCTATTGCTCACGCGGTCGCCTATGCGAATCTCGCCGGCGGTGATGTTCTCGAGCCCCGCGAACATGCGCAGCAGGGTGGATTTTCCGCATCTCGGGAGGCCTACGATGACAAACTCGCAATCGGCAATGGAAACATCCAGGTCCTTGATGACGGGGACCGTGCCGAAGGACTTGCGCACGTTCACGATGTTCCACCGAAGCCATTCCGTCTTTACTTTCGCTCCCTGTCCCGCAGGGATTTCCGTGAATATTGGCAGCGTTGCCAAAAATCATCATGTCGATCAGGCGAAATACCTCGTCTGTGTGTGACGCGCACGAAAATGTGCTCGTGCACCTCGCTTCGCCCGGTTCAAAAACACGAATGGCAACGCAAATGCTGATAATATGGCTGAAACGCCCTGTTGTTTCGTCCCGTTGAATTTTTCTTGCTGGTGTTGTCGCCATTGATTGGTAGCGCTGCCAATGTATGATCTTTCCCCAGAAAGGGACGCGGAAAAATCAGACGCGCCGGAGTGGACTTGCCGCCCTCCGGAGACCCGCAACCCCTTGAACAGAACCCTGAGGAGCCTTCCTGATGCATATTCTCGTGATCGGTGCCGCCGGCATGGTGGGCCGCAAGCTCGTCCAGCGCCTCGCCCGAGAAAAGGGCCTCGGCGGAAATCCGATCACCGCCATGACCCTCGCGGATGTGATCGAGCCCGCCGCACCGGAAGGCTTTTCCGGCACGGTGACGGCACTGGCGGTCGATGTTTCCGATGCGAATGTGGTCCGGAAGCTGATTTCCGGCCGTCCGGAGGTGATTTTCCATCTCGCGGCCATCGTCTCCGGCGAGGCCGAGGCCAATTTCGACAAGGGTTACGCCATCAATCTCGATGGCACGCGCTACCTGCTCGATGCCATCCGCGCCGAAGGGCAGCGTGCGCCTTATGTACCGCGCGTGGTCAATACCTCATCGATTGCCGTGTTCGGCGCGCCGTTCCCGGAGGTGATCCACGACGAGTTCTTCACCACTCCGCTCACCAGCTACGGCACGCAGAAGGCCATCGGCGAATTGCTACTGACCGATTACTCCCGCAAGGGCTTCCTGGACGGGATTTCGATCCGCCTGCCGACCATCTGCATCCGGCCGGGCAAGCCTAACGCTGCCGCCTCAGGCTTTTTCTCGAACATCCTGCGTGAGCCGCTGGCCGGGCAGGAGGCCGTTCTGCCGGTGGAAGACGATGTCCTCCACTGGCACGCTTCGCCGCGCTCGGCGGTCGGGTTCCTCATCCACGCCGCGACAATGGATCTCGCGCCGATGGGCTGGCGCCGCGCGCTCACCATGCCGGGGCTTCCGGCCACGGTGGGTCAGCAAATCGAGGCCCTGCGCCGTGTGGCGGGCGAGAAGGCGGTGAAACTCATCCGCCGCGTGCCGGATGAGACCATCCGGCGCATCGTCGCGGGCTGGCCGCGCCAGTTCGATGCCTCGCGGGCCCTGTCCCTCGGTTTCGTGGCGGAAAAGACCTTCGACGAGATCATCCGCGTGCATATCGAGGATGAACTCGGTGGGCGTATCCCCTGAGGCTAAGGCCTCTGGAGGCCGCGCTGCGGGCATCCTGCATCCGCGCAGCCGGCCTCGTCATGGGCGAGCAACTCCGCCGTCTCGCATTTGAAATGCGTTGTGAGATCATCGAGTTGGGCGCGAGAAAGGAATCGAGGATTGAGGTTCTTCATCAGCAGAAAGAGCTTGGCGGTCTCCTCCAGCTCCTCGGTGGAATAGACTGCGGCTTCGAGCGTATCCCCCGCCACGACAGGCCCGTGATTGGAGAGCAGAACCGCGCTATAGCGCCCGGCGAGGCCCTTGATGGCATCGGCCACGGCGGGGTCGCCGGGGCGGTAATAGGGCAGAAGGGCGCAAGGCCCCACGCGCATCGCGTAATACGGCGTCAGCGGTGGTAGCGCCGCGCGCGGATCAATCCCCGGCAGCATGGAAATCGCCACGGAATGCGTGGAATGCAGATGCACGATCGCCCGCGCACTGCTGCGCGTTTCATATAAGGCCGCGTGGAGCGGAATCTCCTTCGTTGGCGCATCGCCTTCGAGAAGCCGTCCGGTCGCATCGAGCCGCGAGAGCCGCGCGGGATCGAGAAAGCCGAGCGAAGCGTTGGTGGGCGTCACCAACCAGCCGCCATCCGCCAGGCGCAGCGAGATGTTGCCCGTCGAGCCTGAAGTCAGTCCGCGCTCGAAGAGGGAGCGGCCGAAGCGGCAGATGGCCTCGCGTTGCGCGCTTTCGCTCATGTCGTGCCCCCTTCGAGCAGTTCGAAGCCCAGATCGATCATCCGCCCCTGTTCCTGCCCCAGCACCATGCGCGCGGCGACCTCGCCCATCTTCGCGCGCGGCGTGCGGATCGAGGTGAGGGGCTGCGGCGCGTGCCGGGCCATTTCGAGGCCGTTATGGCCGAAAAGCGCGAGTTGATTCGGAACCTCAATGCCCCGACTCAAACAGTGAAAATAACCGCCCAAGGCCATGTCATCATTGGAGAAATAGCAGGCATCGACTTCCGTTCCCTGCGCAAGCAAACGCGCGAGGCCCTCGCGCCCGGCTTCCACCGAGGAGGTGCCGGTGCCGATCTCCCGCGCCACGACATCCAGCTCCGTCTCGGCCAAGGCCGCGCGGAAACCCTCGAAGCGCTTCACCGCGCGAATGTCGCCATGGATCGAATGCCCGACATAGCCGATACGGGTGTAGCCGCGCGTCACCAGATGCCGCGCCGCCATAGCGCCGGCATTGCGGTTGGAAAACCCGACGATGCGATCAAGCCCCACCCCATCCGTATCGTAGGCCTCGACCAATCGCGTGCCGGATGCCCGCAGCCTCGCCTTGGCCCCCTCCGTGTGGTCGAGCCCGACGAGGATCAGCCCCGCCGGTCGCCAGGCGAGCAGTGACGCGATGAGCGCCTCCTCGCGGCGTGGGCTGTATTCGCTGACAGCGATGACCGATTGGTGCCCGTTGGCTTCGAGCACTTGGTTCACCCCGCTCAGGAAATCCGGAAACACGACGTTGGCGAGCGAGGGGATGACGATGCCGACGAGGTTCGAGCCGGTGGAGGCGAGGTTGCCCGCAAGGCGGTTCGGCAGATAAGCGAGCCGTTCGGCGGCGGCCTCGACCTTCGCGCGGGACCGTTCCGACACAGAGCCACGATTGCGCAGCACGCGCGAGGCCGTGCTTTCGCCCACGCCCGCGGCGCGCGCCACATCGGCCAAAGTCACACCGGGAAAAGTGCCAGGTGGCCTTTTCGTGTCGCTCAATGGGGCGCTCCCACGCTGTCTGTTGCCAAAATAGGCGAAAGCCCGGGGGAGACGCAATCATCATTTGGCAGCGCTGCCAAAATTTGGTAGCGATGGGCAACGTTACGGGGCGGAGGCCTCCGGACTGGATCGGGAGGTCATCATGCCAGAGCAGCAAGCCGGAAGAGGGAACGGCCTTCCCGTGGCCATTATCGGCCTTGGCTCCATGGGTCTCGGCATGGGCCTTTCGCTCATGCGGGCAGGGCATTCGGTCTCCGGTTTCGATCTCAATGCCACCGCGCTGGCGCAATTCGCCGCTGCGGGTGGCTATGCGGCAAGTTCACCCGCCGAGGCTGCTAAAGGCGCGACGATCGTCGTTTCGGTGGTCGTGAATGCGGCGCAGACCGAAGACGTGCTGTTCGGCGCAGGCGGCGTGGCCGAGATCATGCCAGCCGGGGCGGTTTTCATCTCCTGCGCCACGATGGACCCCGCGATTGTGCGGGGGCTGGCAGCCCGCCTTGAGGCGACCGGGCGGCATTATCTCGATGCGCCCATTTCCGGTGGTGCGCAAAAGGCGTCGGCAGGCGCGCTGATCATTCTGGCTTCCGGCTCGGCAGAGGCTTTTGCGTTGGCCCGGCCCGCGCTCGATGCCATGGCGGCGAACCTCTATGAACTGGGCGATGCGCCGGGGCAGGGGGCTGCCTTCAAGATGATCAACCAGTTGCTTGCCGGCGTGCATATCGCGGTCGCTTCCGAGGCGATGGCCTTCGCCGCGAAGCAGGGGCTCGATCTCGCGCGCGTCTATCAGGTCATCACGGCGTCCGCCGGCAATTCCTGGATGTTCGAGAACCGCATGAAGAAGGTTCTCGCGGGGGATTATTCGCCGAATAGCGCGGTCGAGATTTTCGTGAAGGATCTCGGCATCGTGCAGGATATGGCGCGCGCCCAGCGCTACCCCGTGCCGATGGCAGCCGCCGCCTTGCAGATGTTTCTCGCGACAGCCGGCAGCGGCATGGGGCGCGACGATGATTCCTCCGTCGCGCGCCTCTATGCCGCGCTGAGCGGCGCCCAGCTTCCCGGCCAGAAGGGCTGAGCCATGCCGAAATTTGCCGCCAACCTCACCATGATGTTCAACGAGCACGCTTTTCTGGATCGCTTCGCGGCGGCAGCGGAAGCGGGCTTCTCGGCCGTGGAATTCCTCTTCCCCTATGAGCATCCGCCCGAGGCCATCGCGGGCGCGCTGGAGCGAAACCACCTCACGCAAGCGCTGTTCAACCTGCCGCCGGGCGATTGGGCTGCGGGCGAGCGCGGCCTCGCGGCCTTGCCGGAGCGGTTCGCGGAGTTCACAGCCGACGTGGAACACGCCCTGGTCTATGCCGAGGCGACCGGCGTGAAGCAGCTGCACTTGATGGCAGGGCTCGCGGATAAATCCGACCCGAAAGCGCTTGAGGCCTATGAGCGGGCGGTGCGGCACGCGGCGGAGAGGCTCGGCGAACGCGGGCTGACGCTGCTGCTCGAGCCCATCAACCCGCGCGATATGCCGGGTTATTTCCTGAATGATTTCAACTGGTGCGCGGCGTTCATCCGGCGCCTCGGCCTGCCGAATGTCGCCCTGCAATTCGATATCTACCACCGCCAGATCATCCATGGCGATGTGATTCGAGGCCTTGAGGCGCTGTTCCCGTTGATCCGGCATATTCAGGTCGCCGCCGTGCCGCTGCGGCATGAGCCGGGCACGGGCGAACTCGACGATGCCCGGATTTTCTCGACCCTCGACCAGCTCGGCTATGACGGGTTCATCGGCTGCGAATATCGCCCGGCCACTGGCACGCTCGCCGGCCTCGGCTGGATCAAACCCTATCAGGGAGCACGCCGTTGACCCTCCGGCTTGGCTGCATCGCCGATGATTATACCGGCGCATCCGATCTCGCGAACACACTCCAGAAGAACGGGCTGGCGACCGTTCAGACAATCGGCGTGCCGGGCCCGTCGCTCGCTTCGTCGCTGGGCGCGGCGGAGGCCGTGGTTGTCTCGCTGAAGATCCGCTCCGTGCCCGCTGCCGAGGCCGTCGATAAGGCGCAGGCCGCTGCCGCCTTCCTGCGCCAGCAGGGCGCGAGCCATATCCTCTACAAGATCTGCTCGACCTTCGATTCCACTGATGCCGGGAATATCGGCCCAGTGCTCGATGCCCTGGCCGTAGAGGGGCGGGCGGTCATCGTGACCCCAGCTTTCCCGGAAACCGGGCGCACGGTTTATCACGGCCATCTCTTCGTGAACGGCGTTCCGCTGAATGAAAGCCCGCTGAAGGATCACCCGCTCAACCCCATGCATGATGCCAATCTCGTGCGGGTGCTCCAGCGGCAGACGACATCACGCGTGGCTCTTGCGAACCGCGATCTCTTTCGAAAAGGGTGCGGTGCGTTGGAAACCGCTCTCGCCCGGCTAGCCGGCGAGGGCGTGCGCGGTGTCATCACCGACGCCATCGACGAGACGGATCTCGAGATCATCGGCAAGGCGGCGTCATCCATGCCGTTCTCTGTGGGCGCCTCCGGGTTGGGCCTCGGCCTCGCCCGGGCCATGCGCGCGGATGCACGCGCCACAGTCGATGGCGCGAAGGGCAATGGTGAGGCCCTCTCGGCCTGTATCGCCGGCTCCTGTTCGGCCGCGACCCTGCGCCAGATCGCAGCCGCCGAGACCATCATGCCCGTGCTACGCTTGGATTCAGCCGCGCTCGTGAGCGGCGCGCCGGAGGTGGAGCGCGCCTTGGCCTTCGCGCGAGAAGCGATGGCCCGTGGCCCGGTGCTCATCGCCTCGTCGCAAGGCCCGGAGATGGTGCAGGCTGTTCAGGCGCAATACGGGCGCGATGCAGCGGGGCAGGCCATCGAGCATGGCATGGCGCGCATCGCCGCGGGGCTCGTTGATCTTGGCGTGCGGCATCTCGTGGTCGCCGGCGGGGAAACCTCGGGTGCTGCGGTTGATCGGCTGGGCATCAAGGCTTTCCGCCTCGGCCCGGAAATCGCCGCCGGCGTGCCGATGATGGAAGCCATCGGCGCGCGCCATGCCGGGCTGCTCGTCGCGTTGAAATCCGGCAATTTCGGCGGCGAGACCTTCTTCGCCGATGCCCTCGCAGTGATGCGCGGCTGAGCGCCTCGCCCGATCAGGGCACGGCGGTGAGGAACAGGAAGATCCCGAAGATCACGAGATGCACCGCGCCCTGCAGAACGGTCGTGCGCCCCGTCGCGAAGGTGAGGGTGCTCACGAACAGCGTGAGCAGCAGCAGCACCATGTCTTCCGCGCCGAGCCCCAGCACAAGCGGCTGGCCCATGATGACCGAGGCAACGCCGACAATCGGAACCGTCAGCCCGATGCTCGCGGCAGCTGAACCGAGCGAGGCATTGAGGCTCGTCTGAAGCCGGTTGTGCTTCGCCGCCTTCATGGCGGTCACGCCCTCGGGCAGCAGCACCACGGTGGCAATCACCACACCCACGACCGCCAGCGGCAGGCCCGTGCGGATCACGCCCGCCTCGACCACTGGCGACAACGTCTTGGCCAGCAGGATCACAACCACAAGGCTTGTGACCAGCAGGATGGCGCTGAGAATCGTGCTGCGCGCATTTGGCTTCACGCCATGGCCTGAAACGGCATATTCGATGATGAAATCAGCCTTGTGGCGCACGGTCTGGACGAAGACGAACAGCACATAGAGCCCAAGCGACACCGCTCCCACAAAGATGAGCTGGCTCGGCGCATAGGTAGGCCCGACGGTCGTGAGCGTGAAATTCGGCAGGATCAGCGAGACGATCGCCAGAGTCGCGATGACGCTGAGGATGCCCACCGCACCCTGCACGCGGAATTCCTGTTCATAATGCCGGGCCGCACCCACCACGAGGCAAAGGCCGACAATGCCGTTCAGCACGATCATCACCACCGAATAGACCGTATCGCGCGCAACCGCCTCGCTGCCATTCGAGCCGGAGGCCATCACGGAGATGATGAGCCCGACCTCCAGTGTGGTGATGGCCAAAGCGAGCAGGATCGAGCCGAACGGCTCGCCAATCCGCACCGCCAGCACCTCGGCGTGATGCACAGCCGCGAAGACTGTAATGCCCAGAAACAGGATCGCCAGAATGATCATCACCGCGCTATCCGGCGCGAGGAGATGCGCGAATTTCGCAATCACAAGCGCCGCCGCAGCCAGCGGGGCAGCCCAGCACCACCAGGGCATCTTGTTCCAGTCGTGATCGGGGTCGGCCATTCTCTTGTCCCTGGTGCGCTGAGTCTTCCCAGCGCCGAATACATTTCTCCCCGCCTGATTGAATGCGGGGCGCGCGCTGTCACGCGGAGTATCGCGTTTGGCAGGCTTTCGTCCGATATTCAAAGGGGAAATCGGCCCGGCTGTGTCGCCGCGCCCACGCCATGCCCTCCGCCCGCGCGAGATTTGTGATGCGGGCCAGATCCGGAAGTGCTGTGCAGGCGTAGTTGGAATATTCCATCTGCAATAGGCTAATTCATGCTGGGAATAGCGTTGAAGATGCTGTTCGGCGACATCGTGAAGATGCTCGGCCTTGTGATGGGCATTGCCTTTTCCACGCTGCTCATGGCGCAGCAAGGCGGCTTCTTCATCGGGCTGATCTCGCGCTCCGCCAACACGGTCACCGAGGCGCGCGGCGTCTCTATCTGGGTGATGGACCCCAAGACCGAGACCGCCGAGGGTCCGACCGCCATGCGCGATATGGAGCTGTATCGCGTGCGCGGGGTTGAGGGCGTGCGGCAGGCTTCGCCCCTCGTGCAGGCGACGACGACGCTCCGCACACCGCAGGGGCGTTCATCCGCTGCCGCCTTCCTCGGTGTGGATGATGCGAGCCTCCTCGGCATCAATCCACGTTTCGTGGTGGGTTCGCCCGAGGATCTGCGCCGGCCCGATGCGATTGCCATCGACCAGCTCGGCTTTTCGCGGCTCTGGCCGGGCGAGCCGCTCGCGGCGGGCAAGGAAATCGAGGTGAATGATCGCCGCGCGACCATCGTGGGCATCACCGAGGCCTTGCCGGGCTTCACCGCACCGGTGATCGTTTACACGCGGCTGTCGCAGGCCCTGTCCTACACGCCGGGTGGGCGCAACCGGCTGTCCTTCGTGCTGGTCGAGGTGGAAGCGGGCCGGAACCCGCGGGCGGTGGCGCAGGCGATTTCCGCGCAAACTGGCCTTCTCGCGCTGACAAGTGCGGATTTTCAGCGTCGCACTATCGATTATGTCCTCAACAACACCGGCATCGCGCCATCCTTCGGGGTGGTGATCGCGCTGGGGGCGGTGGTGGGCATCCTCGTGACGGGGCTGACCTTCACCCTCTTCGTGAATGACAACCTGAAGCAATTCGCCGTGCTCAAGGCCATGGGGCTCTCGAATGCGCGGCTGCTGGGCATGGTGCTGACACAGGCGATGGTCGTGGCCTTCATCGGCTATTCCCTCGGCCTGTGGATCGCCTCCGGCTTCTTCGATGCCGTGAACCAGCCATTGTCTGATCTCAAGGGCTTCTGGCTGCCCTGGCAGATCGCGGTGATGGTCGCCGGCGCCACCGCGAGCATCGTGGTGCTCGCGAGCCTTGTCGCGATCCGCCGCGTGATGCGGCTTGATCCCGCCACCGTGTTCCGGGGTTGAGCGATGGCGGCGATTGTCACCAGCGGCATCACGAAATCCTTCGGCGAGGGCGATACGCGCACATCCGTGTTGCGCGGCGTCGATTTTTCCGCCGAAGCGGAGGAGATGACCTTTCTCGTTGGCCCCTCGGGCTGCGGGAAAACCACGTTCATCTCCATCCTCTCGGCTTTGCTGAGTGCCGATGGCGGCTCGCTCTCGGT
>JALOTF010000004.1 GCA_025458025.1 Beijerinckiaceae bacterium
AGCGCCTGGATCATCTCGCGCTCGGGGGTGAACCAGAACCCGTAATAGACGAGTTCGGAATAGCGCGGCATGAGCGATTCCTTCAGGTGCATCGCCTCGCGATCGAGCGTGATGCTCTCGATGCCGCGATGGGCCTGATGCAGGATGGTGCCGCCCGGCGTTTCGTAGACACCGCGCGACTTCATGCCGACGAAGCGGTTCTCCACGAGATCCAGCCGGCCGATGCCGTTCGCCTTGCCGAGATCGTTGAGCTTGGTGAGCAGGGTCGCCGGGCTCATCGTCACGCCATCGATGGCGACAGGGTCGCCCTTCACGAAATCGATGGTGATGGTCGTGGCCTTGTCAGGCGCGGCCTCGGGCGCAATCGTGCGCATATAGACCATTTCCGGCGCTTCCACGGCAGGGTCTTCCAGCACTTTGCCCTCGGAGGAGGAGTGCAGGAGGTTCGCATCCACCGAGAAGGGCGCCTCGCCATATTTGTCCTTGGCGATGGGGATCTGATGCGCCTCGGCGAAGGCGATCAGCTTCGTGCGGCTGCCGAGATCCCATTCACGCCACGGCGCGATGATCTTAATCGAGGGCTCCATCGCGTAATAGGCGAGTTCGAAGCGAACCTGATCGTTCCCCTTGCCGGTGGCGCCATGGCACACCGCATCTGCACCGACCATGCGGGCGATCTCGATCTGGCGCTTGGCGATCAGGGGCCGCGCAATCGAGGTGCCCAGCAGATATTGCCCCTCATAAAGCGCGTTCATGCGGAACATCGGGAAGACGAAATCCTTCACGAATTCCTCGCGCAGGTCGTCCATGTAGATGTTCTCGGGCTTGATGCCGAGCAGCAGCGCCTTGTCGCGCGCGGGGCCCAATTCCTCGCCCTGGCCGAGATCGGCGGTGAAGGTCACGACCTCGCAGGAATATGTGGTCTGCAGCCATTTGAGGATGACGGAGGTATCGAGCCCGCCGGAATAGGCGAGGACGACTTTCTTGATCTCGGATTTAGCCATGTGCATTCGCCCGGTTTGCTGGCAGGAATCCGGAGACGATCTGCCCGGCATTCCCAAGAAAAGCTGGCGCTTCTATAGATGCTGGAACGGGGCTGGCAACCCGGACCAGATCAAACCATGGCCGAAAAACCCGCAAAGTTTTGATGGATCGATGCTCTCGCCTGATGAATTGACCCGCTTCGCCCGCCATATCGTGCTGCGCCATATTGGCGGGCCGGGCCAGCAGCGTTTGCGCGCGGCACGAGTGCTGGTTGTCGGTGCGGGCGGCCTCGGCTCGCCGCTTTTGCTTTACCTCGCGGCGGCGGGCGTCGGAACCCTGGGCATCGTGGATGATGACACGGTGTCGCTCTCGAACCTGCAGCGGCAAGTGATTCATGCCGTTGGTGACCTTGAGAAACCGAAGGTGGAAAGCGCTAGCGAAGCCGTTACCGCGCTCGATCCCGCAATCCGCGTCGTGCCCCATGCCATGCGCCTCACGGCAGAAAACGCAGCTACGGTTATCGCGAATTATGACGTGATTGCCGATGGTTCGGATAATTTCGATACGCGGTATCTGCTTGCCGATGCCTGCGCTGTGGCAAGGAAGCCGCTGGTAACGGCGGCGGTCAACGAGATGCACGGCTCGCTGACCACACTCCGCCCGTTCGATACGCGCGCTGATGGGACGCATTGGCCGGGTTATCGCGATCTCTACCCGGAAAAACCGCCGGCGGGGGCCATACCCACCTGTTCCGAGGCGGGCGTTCTCGGGGCGCTTTGCGGGGTCATCGGCTCGCTGCAGTCGATCGAGGTGATCCGGCAGATCACGCCGTTCGGCTCGCCCCTGCTGGGCAAGATCCTGCTCGTCGATGCGCTGGATATGCGCTTCGAGACGTTCGAATACTGAGAAATCAGCGCCGGCGCTTCTTGCCAACGGTAACGCTGCGCGCGCCCGACCACGGATCGATCACCGCGCGCACGCGGCCACGGCTGTTGCGCTGAAGGGCCATGCCGGAGCGGGCTTCCGTGTCCGCGCCAACATTGCGGCGTCGCGCAGGCACGCTCGCCTCGGGGTCGGCACCACCGGTGCCAACAGTGCGCGACGAGCGCTGCGCCTTGCCCGGCGCCTGGCGCGCGAGGCATTCGTTATACTGGAAAGGGCTCTGGTATTGCTCGCAATTCTCCGCAGCGGCGACGAGGCTTGTGCCCGTGATCTGCGCGACGCCCGCGAGCGCGAGAACCGCCAGAAGCCGACCTGCACGCGCCACCATACGAACCATTCCACTCACCCTTGTCGATCAGGCGCGTAGAACCGCACCCGTTTTCGCCTGCACTTCGCTGACGAGCTTCGTCGAGAAGGCCTCGATTTCGGCATCCGTCAGGGTCTTGTCGCGCGGCTGCAGCGTGACTGCGAGCCCAAGCGACACCTTGCCCGGCTCAATTCCCTTGCCCGCATAACGGTCAAAGATTGAAACATCCGAAACCAGCGCGCGGTCCAGTGTGCGCGCAATCTTGAGGATCGTCTCGGCCTCGACCTTCTGATCCACAAGAAAGGCGAAATCACGGCTGACCGGCTGAAGGGGCGAAAGCTCCAGCTTGGCCTTGGCCTTGGTGGGCTTCTTCTTCGGCGCTGGCAGCGCATCGAGATTGATCTCAAACACCACGGCGCGCGGATCAACACCCAAAGTTTCCGCCGCACGCGGATGGATTTCACCGAAGCAGCCGATGAGGTTCGGCCCGAAACCAAGGGTCGCCGAGCGTCCGGGATGCAGGAAGGAGGGGCCGCCCGCCTTCACCTGCAGGCCACCGGTGGGAATGTTCAGCGCCGCGAGTAAAGCCATCACATCGGCCTTCACGTCATCCAGCGAAGCTTCCGCCGAGCCCGCCCAGTGGCGGCCCGTGCCGGAAGAGGCCGCGAGACCGCGCCGAACACCGGCAGCCGCGATGCGCTGGTCATTCTCGCCCGCGCCAAGGAAGATCTGGCCGACTTCGAAGAGCGCGACATCCGGATAGCCGCGATCCGCATTGCGCTGCGCCGCTGCGAGCAAGCCCGGCAGGAGGCTCGGGCGCATATCCGAGAGATCCGCCGCGATGGGGTTCGCGAGCTTCAGTTCCGGCTTGCCGCCCCCCATCAGCTTTGCCTGCGCCTCGGGGATGAAGGACCAGGTGACGGCCTCCACCAGCCCGCGAATGGCGAGCGCGCGCCGCGCCGTGCGCGTGCGGGTCTGCAGCAGGGTGAGCACCGGCTTGTGCACCTCATCCACGCGGCGGATGGGCTTCAGCGGCACGGAATCGACCCCCACAATGCGGGTGATTTCCTCCACGATATCGGCCTTGCCCTCGATATCCGGGCGCCAGCTCGGCACCGCGACCTTCACCACCGGGGCAGAGCCAGACATCCAGAAGCCGAGCTTTTCGAGGATGACGCGCATCTCGGTCACCGGCACGTCGAGGCCCGTCAGACGCTTCTGCTCGGCGAGCGGGAATTCGATGATCTTCTCGCCCGAGGGCACCTCGCCCGCGAGCGTGATCTCGCTCGCCGTGCCGCCGCATAAATCGACGATCATCCGCGTCGCGAGTTCGCAGCCCGGAACCGTGTAAGCCGGGTCCACGCCGCGCTCGAAGCGGTAGCGCGCATCGGTGATGATGCCGAGCTTGCGTCCGGTCTGCGCGATGTTCAGCGGCGACCAGAGTGCGCTTTCCACGAGCACATCGGTGGTGGTCTCGTCGCAGCCCGAGGCCTCGCCGCCCATCACGCCCGCGAGCGATTCCACGCCGTGATCATCCGCGATCACCACGTTGGAGGGATCGAGATGGTAGGTCTTGCCATCGAGCGCCACGAGGCTCTCGCCCTCCTGCGCGCGGCGCACAACGAGCTTGCCGGTGACCTTCTTCGCATCAAAGACGTGCAACGGTCGGCCGCGATCAAAGGTGATATAATTCGTGATATCCACCAGCGTGTTGATGGGGCGCAGGCCAATGGCGCGCAGGCGCTTCTGCATCCATTCCGGCGAAGGGCCGTTCTTCACACCGCGCACGAGGCGAAGGGCGAAAGCCGGGCAAAGCGCGCGATCATCATGCGAGAGGGCGAGTTCCACCTCCACCGGGCAGGCGCCTTCTCCGCGCACCTGCGCGTTACCGCCATCCTTCAGACGACCAAGGCCGGCCGCCGCGAGATCGCGCGCGATGCCATGCACGCCGGTCGCATCCGGGCGGTTCGGCGTGAGGTTGATCTCGATGACGGGATCGGAGAGGCCCGCCCATTCGGCATAGACCTTGCCGACCGGCGCATCCTCCGGCAGGTCGATGATGCCGTCATGATCCTCGGAAATCTGGAGTTCCGCCGCCGAGCAGAGCATGCCGAGCGATTCCACGCCGCGGATCACGCCCTTGCCGAGGGTGATGTCCTTGCCGGGAATATAGGTGCCGGGCGGCGAGAACACGCTCTTCATGCCCGTGCGCGCATTGGGCGCACCACACACCACCTGAACCGGATCACCCGTGCCCGTATCCACCATGCAGACGCGCAGGCGATCGGCATTGGGGTGCTGCACCGCCGAGACGACATAGGCGATGGTGAAACCGCCGAGTTTCTTGCCGGGATCATCCACATGCTCGACCTCAAGGCCGATGCGAGTCAGCGTCTCTACGATCTGGTCGAGCGTCGCATCCGTTTCAAGGTGATCCTTGAGCCAGGAGAGCGTGAACTTCATGGGAGAAACCTCGGACGAGCGGAGCGCGAGCGATGCGCGACAATGAGGGGCGGAATAGCCTTACAGCACCGCCAGATGCAAGAGATTGCGGTGAGCGCGTGCTTCAGGCGAGAAGGCGCAGGCGTTCCGGCAGCATGCGCAGGGTTTCCACACCCACATTCGCGAAGGCGAAGCGCAGATGCCCCTCCTGCCCCGTGCCGAAATAGGGGCCGGGGAGTGCGAGTACGCCCGCCTCCAGCGCGAGCCGCCGCGCAACCTCGCTGGCGCTGCACCCCGGCCAGGGATGCGCGGCATAGGCGAAATAGGCCCCTGCCGAATGCAATTGCCAGCCATTGAGGCTCGCAAAGACCTCCCGCGTGGCCTGCGCGCGCTTCGCCAATTCCGCCGCCTGCGCTCTGCGCCAATCGCGCTCGCCCTCGATTGCCTGCGCCACGACGCCCTGCGCGGTGCGGGCAGGGCAGATCTGGATGCAATCGAGCAGCTTCGCGATTTCCGTGATGACCGGCTCGCCCGCGAGGATCGCGCCAAGACGGTGCCCGGGGATCGCATGCGCTTTCGAGAAGGAATAAAGCGAGATCAGCGTTTCGCCCCAGCGCTCATCCTGAAACACGCGATGCGGCACGGATCCCGGCGGCAGGAAATCGCGATAAGTTTCATCGAGCACGAGCGCGATACCCTTCGCGCGGCAGAGCGTTGCGAAGGCGTCGATGACGGCAGGCGGATAAACAGCGCCGGTCGGGTTGTTCGGTGACACCAGAATGATCGCGCGCGTCGATGGGCCAATGAGCGATGAGGCCTCCGCGACATCCGGCACGAAGCCGGCCTCGGGGCGCGCGGGCAGGATATCCACCTCGATACCCAGCATATCGAGCGTCATGCGGTGGTTGAAATACCACGGTGCGGGGAGGATCACGCGATCGCCCGTGCCGGCGAGCGCCATCATCACGGTCACGAAAGCCTGGTTGCAGCCAGCAGTGATGGCCACCTGCGCCTCGCGGATCGACGCGCCGTAAAGGCGGCTCGTCTCGGCGGCATGGGCCGCGCGCAGGGCCGCATCGCCGAGGATTGGCCCGTAGCGGCTGGTGTCGCCTTGCGCGGCAGCGCGGCCCAGAGCCTCGAGCATCGAAGCGGGCGGCGGGGTGGAGGGCACGGCTTGCGAGAGATCGATCATTGGGCCGGCATCGCCGGAATAGAGCGCCTTCCAGGCCTGCGCCTCGGGGATGGGCGGGGCATCCACCGCGAGCACGCGACGGTTGAGGGTGAAGGGCGGCGGCAGGGCGTTCATCATGCCGCGATGTAACCGCGTTGCGCGCAGCATCGCAACCGGTGGCGAGAATCAGCCCGAGCCGCTATCGCTGCCTCATGGAATTCTCACCACAGCAGGATCGCGCGCTTCAGGCGATTTCCGAATGGCACAAGGCGGCGCGCAAAGGGCGCGGTTCGCCGCTTTTCCGGCTGTTCGGCTATGCGGGATCGGGCAAGACGACGCTCGCCAAGCACATCGCGGAGGATGTCGATGGCGACGTGCTCTTTGCGGCGTTCACGGGCAAGGCCGCGGCCGTGATGCGCGACAAGGGCTGCGGCGAAGCACAGACCTTGCACTCGCTCATCTATCGCGCGCGGGAAACGAAAGCCGAAGAACCGACCTTCGTCATCAACCGCTCCTCCGATGTGAAGAAGGCGAGCCTCGTCATCATCGATGAATGCTCGATGGTGGATCAGGAACTCGGTAACGACCTGATGAGCTTCGGTGTGCCGGTGCTGGTGCTGGGGGACCCAGCCCAGCTTCCGCCCGTGAAAGGCGGTGGCTTCTTCACCGAGGCCGAGCCGGACATCATGCTGACGGAAGTGCACCGGCAGGCGGTCGACAACCCGATCATCCGCCTTTCCATGCTGGCGCGCGAGGGCGAGAGCCTGCCGATGGGGCAATTCGGCGAGAGCCGTGTCATCTCGCGTTCGGAGATCAATGCCGAAGCGATCCTCGCGGCGGATCAGGTGCTTGTGGGCCGCAACGAAACGCGGCGGCGCTACAACATGCGCATCCGCGAATTGCGCGGCTTCACCGATGCCATGCCCGCGAAGGAGGAGAAGCTCGTCTGCTTGCGCAACAACCGCCAGAAGGGCCTGCTGAACGGCTCGACCTGGACCGTGAAACTCGCAAGCGAGCGTCGCGGCGATCTCATCCAGCTGCGCGTGGCACCGGATGAAGGCACCGGGCCGAGCGTGAAAGTCGCGGTGCTCACCGCCATGTTCGAGGGACGCGGCGAGGAAATTCCGTGGGAAATCCGCCGCCATACGGATGAATTCGACTATGGCTACGCGCTCACGGTGCACAAGGCGCAAGGGTCCCAGTGGGACAAGGTTGTGCTGTTCGATGAGAGCTTCGCCTTCCGCGAGCATCGCGCGCGCTGGCTCTACACAGCGGTGACTCGCGCCGCAAAAGCGCTGACAATCGTCATCTGAAGGCTCAAAACTTGCCACAATCGGGTGTTCGGTTCAGTCTCATGGCTGAACACGACAACATTCCGCTGGAAGGCGACCTGATGGCTCTTCACCCCCGCCTCGGCGCGCTTACTGCGCTCGCGCTCGTTCTCATCGCCACGCCGAGCATGGCGCAGGTGCCGCCCTCCGAGAGCGAAATCGCGAGCTATACCGGTCTCTTCGCGGCCGCGCAGAAGGGCGAGTCGGCGGCGATCCGCAAGCTTGCGAAACCGGAAACGGTGAATGCGCGCGATTCCCACAACCGCACGCCCTATCTCGTGGCGGCGCATGCGAAGAACATCGCGGCCATGGAAGCGCTCGTGAAAGCGGGGGCCGACCCGCTGGCGAAAGATGCGCGAAACTACGACGCGATCACCATTGCGGCGGTGGCTGACGCGCCGGATGTGATGAGCGCCGCCATCAAGCTCGGCGGCAATCCGAAGGAAATCACGAGCCCCTATCTTGGCACGGCGCTCATTGCCGCCGCGCATCTCGGCCATGACGAGGTGGTGCGCCGGCTGATCGCGGCGGGTGCACCGCTCGACCATGTGAACAATCTCGGCTGGACCGCGTTGATCGAGGCGGTGATCCTCGGCGATGGCGGCGCACGCCATGTCGCCTGCGCCCGCGCGCTGGTGGAGGCCGGTGCGCGGCGCGATCTCGGCGATCGCGAAGGGCGCACCCCGCTGGACCATGCCCGCCAGCGCGGCTTCACGCAGATGATCGCCGTGCTTGAAGGGCAGAAGGCGCAGTAACAGGGCTCAATAGCCCGTCCTGCGGTCCACCACATCGTTCAGCCGCCCCTCGCGCTCGTGCTGCGCGATATTCGCAAGCACAACCTCGACCAATGCTTCCGGGGTCGAATCCGCCGCGACATGCGGGGTGAGGATGACGTTCGGATGCTTCCAGAGCGGCGAGGAGACGGGCAGCGGCTCGGTTTCAAACACATCGAGGCTCGCGGCCTTCAGCGTGCCATCGTTGAGGGCGGCAAGAATATCCGCCTCGACCTGCAAGCCGCCGCGCCCCGCATTTACAAGCACAGGCCCGCCGAGCACGCCATCACGCGCGAGCTTGCCGAAGAGGTCGCGATTGAGGATGCCGCGCGTCTCGGGTGTCAGTGGCAAAAGCACGACGAGAATATCCGTGCGTGCGAGGAATGCATCAAGTTGCGCTTCGCCGGCGAAGGTTTCCACACCCGGCATCGCCTTCGCCGTGCGGCTCCAGCCCCCCACGCGGAAACCCAAACGCTTCAGCACCTCGGCCGAATCCTGCCCCAGCACGCCCATGCCCATGATGCCGACGCGCACATCATTGGCGGAGGGCTGATCGATGGGCTCCCAGCGGGATTGCGCCTGCAACAGGCGATAGGCCTCGACCTGCCTGAGATGCATAAGGCATTGCAGGACGACATATTCGGTCATGCGCGCGGTGAGATCGGGGTTCACGATCCGGCAGACGGGCACATCCGGCAGGGTGGAATCGCCCAGAAGCGCATCAACGCCGGCGCCGAGATTGAAAATCGCCTTGAGGTTCGGCAGCCGCGCGAGGAGGCCCGGCTCCGGTTTCCACACCGCCGCGTAATGGATCGGAGCGGGATCGAACGCCTCGCGCGCATCGATCACCGGGCGGCTTCCCGCAGCGTTGCGGAAGCGCGCGACCCAAGAATCCGGCGACCAGCCGCGAATGGCGACCAAAAGCGACATCGGAAACCTCCTGAAAACCTGTGCTGATTTATCTCTGCCTTTCCCGATAGGCTGAAGCTCTTGTCGCGGCAATCTCGGAGAACCCGATGCAGAAGCCTCTCGTGGCGATCGGTGCGATCAGCGGCACCTCGATGGATGCGATCGATCTCGCTCTCGTGCTTACCGATGGCGAGAACTATGTCGAGCGCATGGCCGGGCGATCCTACCCCTATCCGGCGGATCTCAAGGTGAAGCTACTGGAATTGCTGAAAAATCCGGCAATCGCCGAGACTGATCCGCTCACCGATCTCGAAAATGCCGTGACCGATGCGTTCGGGAACGCCATCCGCCAGTTCCAGCGCGATTTCCGCATCTCACGCGCGGATTTCATCGGCCTTCACGGCCAGACCATCTGGCACCGGCCGGAAAAGCGCTTCACACGGCAACTGGGCGATGGCCCGCGCCTCGCGAAATTCCTGCGCATGCCGGTGGTGAACCGCTTCCGCCATGCGGATGTGATGCTCGGCGGCCAGGGCGCGCCGCTGGTGCCGCTCTACCATGCCGCGCTCGCGAGCAAGCTCGAACAGCCGCTCATCGTGCTCAATCTCGGCGGGGTCGCGAACATCACCTATCTCGACGGGCAGACAGTCATCGCCTGCGATACCGGCCCGGCCTCTGCGCTGATCGATGATCGCATGCGCCAGCTCTTCAACAAGCCGTTCGACAAGGATGGCGCGATGGCACGTCTCGGCCTTGTCGATGCCGGCGTCCTCGCTCAGCTCATGGCCAACCCGTTCTTCGCGCTGCCGCCGCCGAAATCGCTCGACCGGATGGATTTCCATGCCCGTGCCGAGGTGGTGGACAATCTCCCGCCGGCGAATGTCATTGCCACGCTCACGGCCTTCACGGTCGAGGCCACGGCCTCGATCCTGCGATTTCTGCCGAAACGCCCGAAAAGCTGGCTCGTGACCGGCGGCGGGCGCCTCAACCGGGCCATCATGGATGGCCTCGCCGAACGGCTCGGGGTGGCGGTCCAACCGGTGGAAACCGTGGGCTGGAAGGGTGATTCACTGGAGGCCGAGTGTTTCGCCTATCTCGCGATCCGCTCAAGCCGGGGCCTGCCGCTCAGCCTGCCGACCACCACGGGCGTGCCGCGCCCGCTGCCCGGCGGCGAAACGCATTGGCCCTAGAAGAACTTGGGCCATAAAGGGAGCTTGCGCCCTGATCGACCCTAGCTCGCCGCACGCCCCTTGAGGCGGCCGCCGATTTCCTCGCGGATCAGCTTGTCGAGCTGCTCGCGCACCTCGCGATAGGCGAAGAGACGCTGCTCGCGCGTGCCGCCGGATTGTGTTGCATCCGGAATCGACCAGTGGATGAGTTCCACGGCCGTGGCGCGCAGCATGGTCTGGGCGCGGGCATAGGCCTCGGGTGAAAGCGCGATGACGAGATCCACACCCTCGTAATCAACCTCTTCGAGCACATGCGGCTGGTCGCTCTCGAATTCGATGCCCACCTCGCGTAGGACCGAGAGCATGAAGGGATCACGGTCGCTCTTCTGCAGACCGGCGGAATCGACATAGATCTGCCGGCCATAGCGGCTGCGGCACAGGGCCTCCGCCATGGGCGAACGCACCGCATTCAGCGAGCAGACGAACAGCACAGCCTGAAGCGCCGGGCGTTTGTCGCTCATCGGTCCTGCCCCTTCCAGGACAGGGCCACGATGAGGGTGAAGAGGCGACGGCCGGTCTTGTGGTCGATATCGATCTTGCCGGCGAGGCGTTCCATCACGAGGCCCGCGCCTTCGTCATGCACGCCGCGCCGGCCCATATCGATGGCCTCAATGCGCTCGGGCGAAGCGGTGCGGATCGCCTCGTAATAGCTCTCGCAGATCAGGAAATAGTCCTTGATCTGCTTCCGGAAGGGCGACAGCGACAGGAGATGCACGACCACGGGGCTGCCATCCTCACGCCGGATATCGAAGGAGAGCTTGCCCGCAATGAGCCCGAGATGGAGCGTGAAAGGCCCATCCACCCCCGGCGGGCCGAAGAGATTTTCCTCGATCAGGTCATAGATCGCGATGGCGCGCTCATGCTCCTGATCGGGCGTGCCGCGCTCGATCGAGGTTTCGTCGAGCGTGATGGCGACAAGTCTCTTGTTCGTGCCGGGCATGGCTTCACCCTCCCGAAAGGCGCATGGCCACGGAGCGCGCATGGGCCTGAAGGCCCTCGGCCTCGGCCAGCGTCACGGCTGCCGGGCCGATAGCGCGCAATTGCTCCGGCCCGCAGCGCAGCAGCGAGGTGCGCTTCAGAAAATCCAGCACCCCAAGGCCCGAGGCGAAACGCGCCGAGCGCGCCGTAGGCAGCACATGGTTCGAGCCGCCGACATAATCGCCGATGGCCTCCGGCGTGTTCTCGCCGAGGAAGATCGCGCCGGCATCGCGCACATCCGCCGCAACGGCATCGGGGTCTGCGGTCATGATCTCGAGATGCTCGGGCGCAAGACGATCCGAGAGGCGCGCGGCTTCCGCCATGTCCTTCACCAGCACCACCGCGCCGTTGTCGCGCCAACTCGCACCGGCAATGGCCTGCCGCTGGAGGGTCGCGAGCTGGCGATCCACCTCCCGCGCGACAGCTTCGCCGAGAGCGGCATCATCGGTGATGAGGATCGATTGCGAGGCGGCATCATGTTCGGCCTGCGCGAGAAGATCCGCCGCGATGAAATCGGGCCGGGCAGATTTGTCGGCGATCACCACCACCTCGGACGGTCCGGCGATCATGTCGATACCGACCTGCCCGAAGACGAGGCGTTTCGCTGCTGCGACGTAGGCATTGCCGGGCCCGACAATCTTGAAGACCGGGCGAATGCTCTCCGTGCCATAGGCGAGGGCCGCCACGGCCTGCGCGCCGCCGATGCGGTAGATTTCATCCACACCACCGATTTCCGCTGCCGCGAGCACCAGCGGCGAGACGATGCCATCCGGCGCGGGCACCACCATCACCACGCGCTCCACCCCGGCAACCTTGGCCGGAATGGCGTTCATCAGCACGGAGGACGGATAGCTCGCCGAGCCGCCCGGCACATAGAGACCCACGGCGGAAATCGCCGTCCAACGCCAGCCGAGTTCTACCCCGAGGGGATCGGTGAAGCGGGTATCCGCCGGCCGCTGGCGCTCATGGTAGAGGCGGATGCGGCTCGCCGCGAGTTCGAGGGCAGCGAGATCCTCCGCCGAACAGCGCGCCCGCGCTTCTGCGATCTCCGCCGCGCTCACGCGCATCGGCACCTTGGCGAAATCGATGCGATCAAACCGGCGCGAATACTCGGCCAGAGCCGCATCGCCGCGCGCGCGGATATCAGCGACGATGGCTTCGGTCGCGCGGTTCACATCCTCCGAAACCTCGCGCTTCAGGCCCAGAAGCGCCTGAAAGCGCGGCTCGAAATCCGCATCGAGGGTCGAAAGCCGAAACACCATGGTCGTCCAGAATCCGCATTCCCGCCGGAAAGAGGCGCTTCCTTCTGTTACCGATGGAAAGGCCCGCCCGCAATGCGCGAAAGAGACGTGGAATGCGCGGTCCACGAGATCAATTGCCTGCGGCGCTTTAACGTTCACTGCGCTTTCAGCTTGCGGCGCTAGCATAAGCAATGAACACTCTGGCCCTGCACGCCATGCCCCGTTCCGAAGGAGCTTATAGGATGTCGATCCCGTCCCGCCTCGCCCGCAGCCTCGCCGGCGCGTTCCTCACGCTCCTGTTCGTGGGCAGCATGGCCGTTGCCCAGATTTACGTGGAGCCGGCGCCGCCGCGTCATTATCCGTCGCCGCGCTACACGCCCGTTCCCGGCACCGGCGGCTATATGACCCCGCCGCCCCGCGGCTCTTATGACCAGCGCTACGAGGATTACGATCAGCGCCCGCGTCGCCGCGTGAACCCGCGCGATGATTACGGCTATCGGGATTATCGCTACGAGGATTCTCCCCGCCCGCGCCGTCGCGCCGCGATGGGCTCGGTCTGCGTCACCTCGCGTGGGGAATGCTCGGCCGGCGGCTGGGTGCCGCTCGGGTCGGGCTGCTATTGCCGCATCCCCGGCTTCGGCCGCAAGGCAGGCAACGTGCGGTATTGATCGCGCGCAACCAGCAGACACGACAAAGGGCGCTTTCGGGCGCCCTTTTTTGTGCCTTTTTTCGGGTTGTTCAGGCCCGGATGCGTTCGACTTCCGCACCGCAGCGCTGGAGCTTCGCCTCCAGCTGCTCGAAGCCGCGATCGAGGTGATAGACGCGGTTGATCATCGTCTCGCCTTCCGCCGCGAGCGCCGCGATCACAAGGCTCACGGAAGCACGCAGGTCGGTCGCCATCACCGGCGCCCCCTTCAGCACAGGCGTGCCTTCAACGATGGCCGTGTCGCCATCGAGGCGGATCTTCGCGCCGAAACGCGCCAGCTCCTGCACATGCATGAAGCGGTTCTCGAAGATGGTCTCGGTGATGCGCGCCGTGCCGTTGGCCTTCGTCATCAGCGCCATGAACTGCGCCTGCAGGTCCGTCGGGAAACCGGGGAAGGCTTCCGTCTCGAGGCTCACCGGGGCGATGCCATTGCCATTGCGCTGGATGCGGATGGAATTCACATCGCTCGTGACGGTCGCGCCCGATTCCGCGAGGCGATCGAGCGCGGATTGCAGCAGGATCGGCTGCACATCGGTGAGGGTGACGTCACCCCCGGCCATCGCGGCCGCGAAAGCATAGGTGCCGGCCTCGATGCGATCCGGCAGCACGCGATGCTGCGCGCCATGGAGCGAACCCACGCCCACGACTTCCAGCGTAGAGCTATCGATGCCTGAAATCTTGGCGCCCATCTTCACGAGGCAGCGGGCGAGATCGCCCACTTCCGGCTCGCGCGCCGCATTGCGGATCACGCTGGTGCCCTGCGCGAGCACTGCAGCCATCAGCGCCGTATGCGTGCCGCCCACCGTGACCTTCGGAAAATCGATCTCACCGCCCTTGAGGCCGTTCTTCGCCTTGGCGAGCACATAGCCGCGATCGATCTCGATCTCGGCGCCGAGCTTTTCGAGCGCCATGAGCAGGAAATCCACCGGGCGGGTGCCGATGGCACAACCACCGGGCAGCGACACCTTCGCTTCGCCCATGCGCGCCAGAAGCGGCGCAATGACCCAGAAGCTCGCGCGCATCTGCGAAACAAGCTCATAGGGCGCGGTTGTATCGACGATCGCGCCGGCATTGAGCTTCACGGTCTCGCCATCGTCGTCGCGCTCACCCACGCGCTTGCCGGCGACCATCACGTCCACGCCGTGATTGCCGAGAATGCGCTTGAGCATCCGCACATCGGAGAGGCGCGGCACATTCTCGAGAACGAGGGTTTCAGGGGTGAGCAGGCTCGCGATCATCAGCGGCAGGGCCGCGTTCTTCGCGCCGGAAATCGGGATCGTGCCGTTCAGCTTGGCTCCGCCCACGATCCTGATTCGATCCATGAGGCTCACTCCTTGTTCGGATTTGCGTTCGTCTGCCATGCCGGGGCCGGAATGGCAACGCATGCGCAGGATTCAGCGGGATTTCTCCTCTTTGCCGGCTTCTGCGGGCGGAACTGTGGCGGCAGCCGCACTCGTTTCACGCTGGCGGGCCTGCTCCTTCCGCTTGCGCAAATTGTCGCGCAGGGCTTGCGCCAGTCGCGCCGCGCGCTCCTTTTCTGCGGGGCTGGCCTTGACGTTTTCGCTCATTGCGCATTTCTCCGTGCCAGGAGGTCCTTGCGCCGTGTCAATGCCGAAGGCGGAGGCCCGAGGCAAGTCTAGGCATTGTTGCACTCAGCTCGCCTGCGAGCACCACAGAGGGTTGAACGGCTTTGTTCGATTATTCAAAAGCCTTCCGCGCTGTCCGCCAAACGCTTGAAAGCGAGAGCCGCTACCGCGTGTTCCAGGAAATCGCGCGTGACAGCGCCCGCTTTCCGTTCGCCACCTGGAACGGGCCGCAGGGCCCGCGCGAGGTGACTGTGTGGTGCACCAATGATTATCTCGGCATGGGCCGCCATCCGGATGTGATCGCCGCGATGGTCGATGCCGCCGAGAACGGCTCCGTCGGAGCCGGCGGCACGCGCAACATCTCGGGCAATTCCTCGGCCATCGTGGCTTTGGAAGAGGAACTCGCGGATCTCCATGGCAAGGAAACCGCGCTTGTCTTCTCCTCGGGCTATGTGGCGAACCAGTCGGCCATTGCGGCAATTGCCGGCGCGCTGCCGGATTGCGTGATCCTCTCGGATCGCGAGAACCACAATTCGATGATCGAAGGCGTGCGCCGCGCGAACCGTGAGCGCGTGATTTTCCCGCATAACGATCTCGAAGCGCTGGAAAAGCTGCTGGCCGGCATCGCGCCGGAGCGTCCGAAGCTCATCGTCTTCGAGAGCGTCTATTCGATGGATGGCGATGTCTCGCCCATCGGCGAGATCTGCGCGCTGGCCCGGAAATACGGCGCGATGACCTATATCGACGAGGTGCATGCCGTGGGCCTCTATGGCCAGCATGGCGCGGGCTATGCCGAGGAAACCGGCACGATGGGCGAGCTGGATGTCATTCAGGGCACGCTCGGCAAGGGTTTCGGTTGCTTCGGCGGCTATATCGCGGCGAGCCGCGAGGTCGTGGATGCGGTGCGCTCCACCGCGCAAGGCTTCATCTTCACCACCGCCCTGCCCCCGCCGGTGGCGGCGGCGGCCAAGGCTTCCATCCGGCACCTCAAGCAATCCGGTGCCGAGCGCATGGGCCAGCGCCGGCAGGTGACGCGCGCCAAAACGCGCCTTGCGGAAGCGGGAATCCCCGTGCTCGACAACCCCACCCATATCGTTCCGGTGATGGTGCGCGATTCCGCCAAGTGCAAGGAAGCGAGCGACCTGCTGCTGGAACGGCACAACCTCTACATCCAGCCGATCAACTACCCCACCGTTCCGCGCGGCACGGAGCGCCTGCGCGTGACGCCGACGCCGTTCCACACGGATGCGATGATCGAGCATCTCGTGCATGCGCTGGCGGATGTCTTCGACACGCTCGGCCTGCCGCGCGAGGCCGTGACGCATCGCCTCGCGGCGGAATAAGCGGAAAGCGACGCATTCCTGAACAAAAAAGCCGGGTCAAAGCCCGGCTTTTTCGTCTTTTCACGGTGCAATCGCGCTTATTTCTTGCGCGTCGCCTTGGTGGCCGCATCCTTGGCGGCGGCCACGGTTTTCTCCACCGTTTCGCGCGCCTTGTCCTGCGCCTTGCGGGTCTCGGTCACGAATTCGGCCGCCGCGGCGCGGGTCTGCGCCTGAAGGGTCTGGCCGGCATCCTGGATCTGGCCGCGCAGGGCCGCGAAGCTCTGCGTCATGTATTCGGTCTGGAGTTTCATCACCTCGTCGATGGATTTCGCCTTGACGAGGCGGGTCGCGAGATCGAAGGCCGCATTCACATTCTGCTCGGTAAAGGCCATGGCCTTGCGGCGCATGTCGAGCGCCTGCTTCTGGGCATTGCCGGCCTTCTCGTCGAGGCCACGGGCGGCCTCGTCGGCGGCCTGCATCATTTTCTCGAAGCCGGTCTTCACCTGCTTCACGCTGCTATCCATGGCCTCGCGCACCTCATCGGGCACATTGAACGGCTGACCGTTGGACATGTCTTCCTCCTTCCGCGCGCCGATCGCGGATTGTCGCGACGGCTTCCCCTGAACACGGCACAGCCTAACACCGTTCCGGCGCTCCCGTTAAGGATGTTTGCGCTTTCCCGCGCGAAGAAACCACGCCTTGCATGGACCTTGCTCACCTCCAGATTTATTGAAAAACCGTAAAGAGCTGTTTCAGAATGGAGCAGCTTTCGGCCAAGTCCGGTCGAGGTGGCGTAAGAGGTGGGTATGGCGAGCGATCGTGAGACCGCAGATGAGCGGCTTCTCCCGGCCCTTCTGGGACCGGAATTGGCGCGACTCCTCACCGAATCGTCGCAAGCTGCGCTGGTTCTCGCCGGAAAAGGCCTGGTCTGGGCCAATGCCGCTGCGGGCGAGACGCTTGGTTTGCCCCTCGAAACGCTCCTCGTGCGCGGCCTGCCCGGCTCCGCGCCCGGCACACAGCGCCTTGAAGCCCTGCTGGCGGATGGAGCTGGCCCCGCCACCAGCCTTGAACGCCTGCGATTTTTCGTGGGTTTCCGGGGCGTCATGCGCCTTGCCGGTTGCCGCCGCCTGACGCTCGCGGATGGTACGACCGGGTTGATCGTCGTGTTTCTCGCGAACGAGCCCCAGCCGGGACAGCCGGAAAGCTGGCCGCCGGTGTTCTTCGCAGCAGAGCCTGAACATGTGCGAGAAGACCTCGCGACAGATGAAACCGCACAGACCGAACTTGTGGCGACTTTGCGTCAGCCGGAAATCGCCGATTCCATCGCAGCTTCACCCGGCATCCCGCTTTGGCTCAACCAGCCCGAAATGGAACGCCGGGCGCGCCGGTTCCTGTTCTCGCTCGATGCCGAGGGGCGCGTGCTCAGCGTCACGCCCCCGCTCGCCGAGATTGTCGGTGCGCGCGCCGCTGCCATCGAAGGCCAGTTCCTGCCTGATGCCCTGCGGGCGCATGACGAGGCTGCGGCACATGCCGTTGCTGAAGCCCTGACCGCCGGCGAGACCTTCTCCGGCATACGCGTGGTCTGGCCCGTGGATGCCCAGCCGGCTTTTGTGCCCGTGGATCTCTCTGCCCTCCCGCTGGTGAGTGCGCAGGACGGGCTGACCGGCTTCTCCGGTTTCGGCCATTGCCGGATCGACCAGGCGCGGATCGAAGCGATTCCTGTCGCGGAGCCGGTCGCACCGGAATTGATCCCCAACGCTGAAGTAGAACCAGAAGACGATGCGGCAGCAGTCGCACTTTCGCCGGAAGTACCCGCTGACAGGCCAGTAGCGCTCGGCGAACTGCAGAACGACGAATCCGATGCTGATCCCAACCAGCTCATGGCAGACATCGCAGAGGCAGATGACGCAGCTTCGTCCGCCGAAGAAGCCATGGCCGATGAAACCTTCAACGCGGCTCCCGCCGACATCACGGCGACGGCAGACAATCTGGCTGACGAGGCAGCGACCGAGGACGAAACTACCTCGGCTACGCCCTCGGACATCCCTGCACCCGAGGCTTCTTCGCCTGAAACTGTCGAGCCCGAAACCGTGACGCTCGAAAAGGTCGCGGCGGATCTCGAAGCCTTCGTGCGCGATCAGGTGCGCGATGCTGCCCCGCCTGCCGAAGTCCCGCCCGCCGAACCGGTGGATGAGGCCTCGAAGGTCGTATCCTTGCGCACCGGCCAGCCCACGCAGCCCCTGCCCGGTTTCCAGCGGCAAGGCTTGTCGATGTCCGAGCGCAACGCCTTCCGCGAGATCGCGAAGGCGCTGGGCGCGCGCTTCGATGAGGATGAGCCCGCGCCGCCTGCCGCTCCCGCCGCAACTGAAGCGAGGCCGCGCGAACCGCAATCCGCGCAGGTGGCCGAGCCACCAGCCCGCATCAGCCAGCCAGCCGAGGGCAGCCTGCTCGATCGCCTGCCGATGGGGCTTCTCGTGCTGCGCGGCGATGACACGTTGTTCGCGAACCGCACGCTGCTTGATCTCACGGGCTATACCGATCTCGCGCAGTTTCGCGCCGAGGATGGCGCCCGCGCCATTTTCCGCAAGGGCATCCGCCCGCGCGAGGCAACCGGCGTGATCGACACCGTGGTTCTCACGAGCCGCGAGGGCGAGATGATGCCCGTGGATGCGCATCTTCAGCTTATCGATTGGGAAGGCGCGCCGGCCACGCTCATCTCCCTGCGCCGCGCGGTGGAGCTGGAGCAGGGCAAGGCTTTGCGCAGCGTCGCGCTCGATCTGAAGCGCGCCCGCGCGGATGTCACCGAATTGCGCGCGATCCTCGACACCGCGACCGATGGTGTCGCGATCCTCGATGAGGCCGGTACACTGCTGGGCCTCAATGGTGCGGCGCAGGCCCTGTTCGGCGTGGACGAGAACGAGATGGTGGGCGAGAACTTCACCCAGCTTCTGCATCGTGACAGCCATGCCGATGCGCTCGATTATCTCGAGGGCATGCGCAGCGCCTCGGGCATGCGCTCGATCTTCAATGATGGCCGCGAGATTTCGGGCCGCGAGAAGAAGGGCGGGCGCATTCCGCTTTTCATGACGCTGGGGCGCATTTCGGACGAGGAACCCAAGCGGTTCTGCGCGGTTCTGCGCGACATGACCGCCTGGAAACGCGCGGAAGCTGGCCTCACCGAGGCGCGGCAGGCCGCCGAGATGGCCAATGCGAAGAAAAGCGACTTCCTCGCCAAGATCAGCCATGAGATCCGCACGCCCATGAATGCCATCATCGGCTTTGCCGACCTGATGCAGGAGGAACGGCTCGGCCCGCTCGGCAATGCGAAATACAAGGAATATCTGGGCGATATCCGTACCTCCGGCCAGCATGTCGTGAGCCTTGTGAACGACCTGCTGGACCTCGCGAAGATCGAGGCGGGGCGGATGGAGCTGAGTTTCGCCGCAACCGATCTCAATGCAATCGTGGCCAGCACTGTGGCGCTCATCCAGCCGCAAGCGACGCAGAGCCGCGTACTCGTGCGCACCCAGCTCGCGCAGAAACTGCCGCCGGTCGTGGCCGATGAGCGCTCGATCCGGCAGATCGTGCTGAACATGCTCTCCAACGCCACGCGCTTCACGGAGGCCGGTGGTCAGGTGATCGTCTCGACCTCGCTGCTCGGCACCGGCGAGGTGACGATCCGCATCCGCGATACCGGCATCGGCATGACCGCAAACGAGATCGAGCAGGCGCTGGAGCCGTTCAGGCAGGTAGGTCGGGATCGCGCGAAGGGCGGCACGGGCCTCGGCCTGCCACTCACAAAGGCTCTGGTGGAGGCCAATCGCGCGAGCTTCGGCATTTCCTCGAAGCCCGGCGAAGGCACGATGGTGGAGATCACCTTCCCGCCAACGCGCGTGCTCGCGGAGTAATTACGGATCGATGCGCTGAACCAGCGGGCGCGGCGCGGAAGCGCGCTGCGGTGGGGCGGCATAAAGCACGCGCGGCACGTTGGACGTGGCATGCTGCGGCATCGGCTGGTCGAGATGCGCTCTCACTTTTGCTGCGGGCACGCTGCTGGTGGGGGTCTCGTCCGGGGCCGTCGCGAGGATCGCGAGCTGGTCGAGGCCATACACGTCATCGCGGAAATGCGTCATGCCATCAGGCGTGACATAGCCTGTGAGATAGGCCCAGATCACCGGAACCGGCTCCTTCAGGCGGATATCCTTGCGGGCATCGGTGGTGAGCAGGTCATCGACATCCTTGCGGTCCCAAGGGCCGCCGCCGGGGCCAGACATCGGAGCCAGCAGCCAGGTCACGAAATCGCGCACACCCTCCACCCGCACGCAACCCGAGGAATGGAAGCGATCATCGCGTGCGAAAAGCCGCTTCGAGGGGGTATCATGCATGTAAACCGCCTCGCGGTTCGGCATGTCGATGCGGATCTGCCCCAATGAATTGCCCGAGCCGGGATCCTGCCGAAGCGTGAAGGCGGTCGCGCGTTCCGTGTTCCAGTCGATGCGCGTCGGTTCGATTTCCGCCCCGCTCGCGCCGAAAATGCGGATTTTCGACTTCGCGAGATAGGACGGGTCCTTCTGCATCTTCGGGATGATGTCCTTCTTGATGATCGAGACCGGCACCGTCCATGTCGGATTAAAATTCACATTGGTGATGCGCGTCTCGACCTCCGGCGACGGGCGATCGGCCTTGCCGACCACCGCGATGTGGCGTCGTTCGACCTGGCCATGTGCAATGGCCTCCACCGAGGCGGAGGGGATGTTCACCACCACGTAACGCGGGCCGAAGGCGAAACTCTTGGCGCGCAGGCGCTTGGCGCTCTCGTTGAGCTGCTGGAAGCGCTCATGCGCGCTCACGTTCAGCGCCTTCAAGGTGAGTGTGCCGACAATGCCGGTTTGGGCAAGTCCATGGCGGCCCTGGAAGGACTTCACGGCCTGTGTCAGCGTGGAATCGAACGCATTGCCCATGGCATGGGCCGCATCGAGATCGCCCTCTCGCGCGAGGCGCTGGCGCAGCAGGGCAATGGCCTCGCTCGCCTGTCCGGCCTTGTAGGTACCCGCAGGAAGCTGCGGCCAGCCACCGCTTTCGTAGATCTGGCGATAGCGTTCGGCGGCATCCTGAATCGCATCGACCGCACCGGGAAAAACCGTGGGCCGCGGATCATCCTTCGCCACCACGCGCGTCAGCGGCATGGGCGGAGGCGCAGGCTTGGGCTTGGCTTTCGCAACGGGCTTGGGCTTCTCGGCCGCAGGTTTCGGCGCTTCGGCGGCGTGAGGTGCGGCGGTTTTCTCGCTTGTCTGGGGCGCGATGTGAGGCGCAGGCGCGGGTGGCGGCGCGGTCTGCGCGAGCGCCACCGAAGCGAGGAAAGAACCGGCAAGAATGAGAGCCGCACGCACGATGGAACGCCACTCCGGACTAATGATCCGAAGAAGGTATCGCGACATGGTAAAGGAATTGCTGGGGTTTAACCCCGTCCCGAATCGGACGCTGCGAGACATGGATGACCGGGGCCAGCCCGGCCATGACGCTTCGAAATTTAGCCCTCGACCACCACGATATGCAAAGCCCGCGGCCCATGCGCGCCGAGCAGGATGGTCTGCTCGATGTCGCCGGAGCGTGAAGGACCGGTGACGAAATTCACCGTGCGCGGCATCTCGCCCTTGCCAACCTTCTTGCGCACCCGCGCCCAGACGCTTTCGAGATCCGCCACGAGATCAGACGCATTCAGCACCACGATGTGGTTGTCCGGCAGAAAGTTCAGCGTCGTCGGGTTCTCATGGCCCGAAAGGATGGCCAAAGTGCCGGTCTCGGCAACCGCCGTCTCGGCATGGGTGATGCCGGAAAGGTCGAGCCCGTTTGAACGGCCCGTGGTGACATCCAAAGCCGTGTCCTTCCACGGCATCGCGGAAAGGCGCGGATCGTCGCCCATGCGAAGGGCAGCTGGCAGGTTGTTGTCGCGCAGGTAACGCGCCACCTCGCCGGGCACGTCCTTCGGCGAGAGCACGCGGGCCACCGTCGCCTGCACGCCCTCGGCCTTCTCGATGAAGAGCGCGAGCTTGCCAGCAGAATCGAGCTGCGCGCGGGCCGGCACCACGCCCTTCGGCGAGCGATCGAGACGCTCATCGACAATCGTGCTGCGGATGCGCTCGTCGCCCTTCACATGCAGCGAGCGGCGGATGGAAGCGAAAATCGTGTCGCGGGAGCTCATTTGCCGGCCCTCTTTTTCCACTGCGCCTGGAAGGTCTCGCCCTCGGGAACGGCAAAGTCACGGTATTGCGTCCACGCGCCGAGGCCGGGCAGGCTCTGGAACCGACCCTTGTTACGGCCCATCAGCTTCATCGCCTTGGCCGCAACGCGCGTGGAGAGGTTGTAGAGCCACGGCTTCTTCGCGAAGAACGCCCAGAAACCGAGGCCATAGCGCGCGACAGCCGGGTTGAGGTTACGCTCGAACTCACGCTCGCGCCAATGGCGCATCATCTTCGGCAGCGGGATCTTCATGGGGCACACGCTCTCGCAGCGCCCGCAGAAGGTGGAGGCGTTGGGCAGATGCCCGGCCTTGTCCACGCCGATGAGCGAGGGCGTGAGTACCGAGCCCATCGGGCCGGGATAGATCCAGCCATAAGCGTGCCCGCCGATCTGGTGATAGACCGGGCAATGGTTCATGCAAGCCGCACAGCGGATGCAGCGCAGCATGTCCTGAAACTCGGTGCCGAGCATGGCCGAACGGCCATTATCGAGCAGCACGACGTGATATTCCTCCGGGCCATCGACATCGGTCGCGCGGCGCGGGCCAGTGGAGAAGGTGGTGTAGACGCTCATCTCCTGCCCCGTCGCCGAGCGGGCGAGCACACGCAGGATCTGGCTCACATCTTCCAAAGTCGGCACCACCTTCTCGATGGAGGCGATGACGATATGCACGCGCGGCAGGATCTGGGTTAGATCGCCATTGCCCTCATTCGTGACGATGACCGACGAGCCCGTCTCCGCGATAAGGAAGTTCGCGCCGGTGATGCCCACATCCGCCGCGAGGAATTTCTCACGCAGCATGGTGCGCGCCTCGGTGAGCAGGGAGCGCTTCTCGGTGAGGTCGCGGTTCGGATCAAGCTGCGTGTGGACGCGGCGGAAATCCTTCTCGATCTGGTCCTTCGTGAGATGGACCGCCGGCGCGATGATGTGGCTCGGCGTCTCGCCCCGGAGCTGGATGATGTATTCGCCGAGATCGGTCTCGACCGGCACGATGCCTGCGGCTTCGAGATGGCCGTTGAGACCGATCTCCTCGGAGATCATGGACTTGCCCTTGGTCACCGTGCGGGCACCCACCTTGCGGCAGATATCCAGAACGATGTTGCGGGCTTCCGCCGAATCGACCGCGAAATGCACGTGGCCGCCGCTGTCCTTCACCTTCTGCTCGTAGCGCTCGAGATAGAGGTCGAGATGCGCGAGCGTGTGGTTCTTGATCTCGCGGGCGCTTTCACGAAGCGCCTCGAATTCCGGCAGGGCATCGACCGCCTTCACGCGCTTGTCGATAAAGTTCTGCCGCACATTCTTCAAAGCGCGCGGCACGGATCCGTCGGCAATCGCGCGGCTCGCATTGTCCTTGAAGCTGTGGGAGGTGGGATGCACGCTCATGTTGAAGCTCCCATTTTGCCAATCGCGGGCCGGTCGGTCATGTCGGCCAGCACTTCCGCCACATGCCGCACCTCGACCTCCGAGCCCATGCGCGAGAGCTTGCCCGCGATGTTCAGGAGGCAGCCGAGATCACCGGCGAGCAGGGTTTTCGCGCCAGTGGCATTCACGTTGGTGGCTTTCTCGGTGACGATCTGATCGGAGATCGGGCCATATTTAACAGCGAAGGTGCCGCCGAAACCGCAGCAGACCTCTGAGTCCTTCAGCTCCACCATTTCCAGCCCTTCCACCGAGCCCAGCAGCTGGCGCGGCTGGCGCTTGATGCCAAGTTCGCGCAGGCCCGAGCAGCTGTCATGATAGGTGCAGGTGCCAGCATGCTTGGCCTCAACCTGCATGATGCCGAGAACATCCGTGAGGAACGAGACGAGCTCAAAGGTCTTGGCCGCGAGTTTCTGCGCGCGCACCGAAAGACCGGGATCATCCTCGAAAAGCTCGGGATAATGCTTCGCGATCATCCCGCCGCAGGAGCCCGAGGGCACAACCACATAATCAAAGCGCTCGAAGGCCTCGATCATCTGCAGCGCAAGATCGCGCGCCGTACGCCGGTCGCCGGAATTGAACGCGGGCTGGCCGCAACAGGTCTGCGGCGGCACTTCCACCACGCATCCCGCCTTTTCGAGCAGCTTCGCCGAGGCGAAACCGATGGATGGGCGAACAAGATCGACAAGGCAGGTCGCAAAAAGCGCGACCCTTGGCCGGCTTCCCGGCTTGGGCAGATTCTGGGTTGTTTCGGACACGCAAAACCACGGGCGCAGGCCCGTCTCCCTTTGGTGCGCCTGTCCTTTTCTGGGCAGGACAGCGCTTTGCAGATGTTTTAGGCTTCCGGCGCCGCTGGCGGCAAGTGGTTATACAGCCAAGATTGCCTTGCGGCCCTGTGTCGCGCGCAGCGAGGGTTCACCAAAAGCGCATGCCCCCCCCCCCGTCCGCTCTGATCGATGAGGCCATGCGGCATGGGATCGCCCCCCTGCCGGAACCACCGGGCGCGCCTATCGCAAAGCTGGCCGCCCGGCTCGCAGATGCGCGATTCGTCTGGTTCTTTGCCGATCTCGGACAGCTGCCGGCGGATATCACTCCTGCAAGCCCTGCCGAATTGGCCGAGGCGCAGAGCTTCCCCGCCGGGATGCAGCGCGAAGGCTGGCTCGCCCGCCGTCGCCTCGCGCGGCATGTTCTGGCCATGGCAATCGGCCTGCCAGACCCTGCTGCGCTGCGACTCGGCACCGATCCGCTCGGGCGGCCGGTGATTCTCGCTGGAGCCACCGGCTGGCATCTCTCGTTTGCGGCGCGTGACACGCTGGCGCTGGTCGCCATCGGCGATCAGCCGCTGGGCGTAGACCTCGAACTCGAACAGCCGGATCTCGTGATCCCCTTCAACATGCTGCGGGACGACGAGCGGCGCTGGCTGATGGCACAGCCCAAAGCCCTACGCGTTGCTGCCTTCTGCCGAATCTGGGCGGCGAAGGAGGCGATCACCAAGGCCATGGGGACCGGGTTCCGCATCGCGCCGGAGGATATCCGGCTTCCGGGATCGAAAGCCGGCCATGTGGATATCCGCAATTCCGGCGAATCAAGCGCGAGCGAAATCGAGAATCGGCTTGTGCGCGATATGCTGGTCTTGACGCGTGAGGGCATTCGCGTGTTTGTCTCGCGCCAATCCGGGGCGGCGCAGGGGGGACTGCAGGGCACCGGCGTTGCCGTTGCGCGCGCTATGAGGCCAGGTCCAGCCAATCCCGAAAGCGGGTAAGGAACATCACCATGGAATGGATCACGCCGTATCTGGCACCCTTGTTCAAGATCATCTGGATCGACCTGTTGCTGTCCGGCGACAATGCCGTCGTGATCGCGCTGGCCTGCCGCGCGCTCCCGCCCGAGCAGCGCCGCATGGGCATGATCCTGGGTGCCGGCGCGGCCATCGCCCTGCGCATCATCTTCGCGATCTTTATCACCTATCTTCTCAACGTGCCTTTCCTGAAGGTCATCGGCGCCCTGCTGCTGCTCTGGATCGGCGTGAAACTCGCGGTTGGCGAAGACGAAGACGGGCATAACGTTGAATCCAGCGACAATCTCTGGCGCGCTGTGCGCACCATTGCGATTGCCGATGCCGTGATGAGCCTCGATAACGTGCTGGCCATTGCTGCGGCGGCAGGCGGCAATATCTGGCTCTTCGTGTTCGGATTGCTGCTCTCGATTCCGCTGATCATCTTCGGCTCGCAGCTTCTGTCGTCGCTGATCGACCGTTTCCCCGTCATCGTGTGGGGCGGCGCCGCTTTGCTGGGCTGGATTGCCGGCGAGATGCTCGTCACCGATCCGATTGTCATGGATTGGATCAAGGGCCTGAACCCGGCCTATCTCACCACGGTGCAGGAATCCGACGGCCATGGCGGGATGGTCTCGAAGATCATGCCGATCGCCACGATCTTCTATGGCGCGGCAGTGGTTGGCGCAGCAGCTGTGCTCGGGATCGGCCGGATTGTGAAGTCCCGCCGCACCTCGGCGGCCTGACTTCAGACCCTCAATGGGTTGCAATTCAAGACCCGGGCTTCGGCCCGGGTTTTTTGTGCCCGGCCGGAGACATGCCAAGGCACGCAGCCTTGCACGATAGCGGGCATGACTGAGCGAGATGGAAAACGAAAAAAGAAGGAGAAAACGTGGCTTTCGGGAATGGTACAGTCGGGTGGACTTGAACCACCGACCTTCGGAGCCACAATCCGACGCTCTAACCAACTGAGCTACGACTGCATCCGGCGAGAGCCCTAGAGGCAAATCGCGCCGATTTCAAGCACCTCTCGCGCGAGAGATGAAAAAGCCGGCGCACGCGGTTCCGCACGCCGGCTGGATGGTGTTCCGAAACCGCTTATCCGCGGCGCAGCAGCATGTTCAGCGAAGCCTGCAGCGGGGCCGCGACATCATTCGCGACCTGCGTCGCGAGCGTCGTCACATCCTTGCTGCCGGCCTGCGCGCGCTCGATCTGCGCGACGAGGAACTTCTGCTGGGCCGAGAGAAGTTCCGGCAGGGTCTTCGCCGCTGCGAGCGTCTTCGTGTGGTCGAGATGGGCCTGGGTCTGCGCCTTGGCGATCTCGAAGAACTTGAAGCCCAGCGCGCGGGAGCCTTCCTGCGCAGCCTTCACGCTGTCTTCGAGCTTGATGGTGGCGGTTTCCGCGAAGGTCTTCACCTCGGCATACTGGCCGCGGAACACGGTGATCGCCTTTTCGGTGCTGGCACGGACATTCTCCTGCAGCACGGTCACGGGCTTCAGCACGTCCAGCGCGGGGGCGGCAGGCTTCGTCTTGATCGCGGGCTTGGGCGCCGGGACGGGCTTTTCGGTTTTGGGAGCCGCAGCGGCCGGTTTCGCGGCCACAGGTGCAGTCTTGTGAGCCTCAACGGCCGGAGCGGGCTTCGGCGCGGCAACCGGTGCCGGCACGGGCACGGGCACGGGAGCAGCCTTGGCCGCCAGAACGGGCGTCGCGGCTGCGGGGACAACAGGCTTCGCTTCAACCGCCTTGGTCTCGACCGGCTTGGTCTCGGCCGGCTTTGCCGAAGCCGCCTTGGTTTCCACCGGCTTCGATTCGGACTTGATCTCGGGCTTCGCCTCAACCGGCTTCACGGCAGGGGCGAGCGCAGGCGCCGCTTGCGACACCGCCGGCTTTGCGACCGGAGCAGGAACCGGCGCCGGAACCACGGCCTTCGGGGCGGCAGAAGGAACGGGAGCCTGGGCAGCGGCCACCGGCCGGGAAGCGCCGAAAGGCGGCTTTTTCGAATTGGCCATAATCTTTCTCCAAGAAAGAGAGCCCAACCGGGCACAAAGGAACAACAATGGCCCGAAAGTTAACACCAGCGATTGTGCATCGCAACATTTTTTGTGCAATGCAGCATAATCGTCGCTTGCCTTAGTGGAATGTTCCCTGGAGGCCGAAAGCCCGCTTGACCGCCCCCCTCCCCTATGGCAAGGGCTCGCGCCTAGTGTCGCTGTTGTAGCTCAGTGGTAGAGCACTCCCTTGGTAAGGGAGAGGTCGAGAGTTCAATCCTCTCCAACAGCACCAGTTTTTCCCGGCAGCGTCTTTACTCCGCAGCCTGCGCCCAGCGCGGCATGGCGTTCAGCGCATTCACGAGCGGCGCCTCGTAGGAACCTGCGGGACGGATCACCCGCACCTCGCCCGCTTCCACCAGCACTTCTGCCGGCATTGGGTGCGACAGGAAGCTCACCGGGCTGGCCGAGAGGCCGTAGGCGCCGGATTGCATCACCGCCACGAGATCGCCCGCCTGCAAGTCCGGCAGGGCCGTCTGTCGCCCGAGGGTATCGAGCGGCGTGCAGAGCGGGCCCACGAGATGCGTCTCGCCCGTCACGGGCTGATCGAGATGCGAAGGCGCAATGATCGGATAATCGCGCTTGATCACCTGCCCGAGATTGCCCGAGGCCGCGAGATGGTGGTGCATGCCGCCATCTATCACCACGAAGCGCTGGCAGCGTGATATTTTCACCGCACGCACGCGACCGATATAGAGCCCCACCGGTCCGGCCAGCCAACGCCCCGGCTCAACGAGCACATGGGCATCTTTCAACAGCGGATCAGCCGCCAATTGCGCCTTCAGGGCCGGAAGGCCCGCCCGGATAACGGCAAGATCGAGCGTCGCATCGCCGGCATGATACGGAATGCCCAGGCCGCCGCCGAGATCGATGGAGCGCAGGGGCACGCCTGCAAGTGCCGCAAGGCGACTCGCAAGGTCGAGGCCGCAGCGCCATTGATCGAGCAGCACGGCCGCATCGAGAATCTGCGTTCCGGCGAAGAGATGGATTCCCGCAAGATCGAGCGAGGGCTGGGCTTTTACCGCCGCAACCGCTTCCGCCATCTGCTCCTCGTCGATGCCGAAGGCGGAAGGCTTGCCGCCCATGCGCATGGCCCCGCCCTGCGCCTGCGAGCCCGGATTGATGCGCAACGAGACACGCGCCTTCAGGCCCAAAGTCGCTGCACGGGCCGCGACCATCGCGATTTCGTCGAAGCCCTCGAGGTGAACCTCGCCGATCCCCTCGCGCAAGACGAGATCAATTTCTGCTTCGCCCTTGCCGGGGCCCGCGAAGAGAATGCGCTTGGCGACGCAACCGGCGGAACGCGCGAGCAGGAATTCCGCACCGGAGGCGATTTCCAGCCCCGCGCCCTCTTCCACCAACACGCCGGCGATCGCCGGATTGGGGTTCGCCTTGATGGAGTAATAGACCTCGGCGAAGCCTTCGAGCGCACTCGACAAGGCCCGGAAGCGCTTACGCAACAGGCCCGCATCATAGGCGTAAAGCGGCGTGCCGAACCGCGCCGCGAGATCGGCCACAGCCACCCCGCCCAGCACGAGGCCCTTGGGCGAAACAGCGAAATTCTCGACGATCAGCGAGGCAGCGAGCGGGGCAACCGTGAGGGGCGTGTTCATGCCGCGCGCTCCGCCACAAGGCGTTTGTAATCCACCTTGCCGTTGGGCGTCACCGGCAGTTCCGGCACAAGCTCAATGCGCGAGGGCACCATGTGGGCGGGCAGACGTTCGGCCAGTTCTTTCAGGATCTGGTCGGTATCGAGCCGCTCCTGCTGGCCCACGGCCACGGCGAGCAGGCGCTGGCCCAGCCATTCATCGGGCACGCCGATGGCCGCGACCTGCCGGAACGCGCCGGAGAGCATCAGCGCATCCTCCACCTCGCTGGGGCTTATGCGATAGCCGGCTGATTTGATCATCGCATCCTGCCGGCCCACAAAATAGAGGTAGCCTTCCTCATCCTCATAGACGAGATCGCCCGACCAGCAGACGAGTTCCGCGCCCTCATGTGGCGCGCGCAAAGGGTTGGGCCTGAGCACGCGGGCGGTTTCTTCCGGCCGGCGCCAATAGCCCATCGAAACCGTCGGGCCACGATGCACGAGAATGCCCGGTTCGCCCGGCTTCGCGCGTCGTCCATCCGCCGTGAGCGGGAAAACCTCGCATTCGGGAATGGCCTTGCCGATGGAAGTGGGGCGGCGATCCACCTCGGCGGGGGTGAGATAGGTCGAGCGGAAAGCCTCCGTGAGGCCATACATCAGGAAAATCTGCGTTGTGGGCAGGATTTCCCGCAGGCGACGCACGGTTGCCTCGGGCACCGCACCGCCGGAATTGGTGATGTAGCGCAGATGCGGAAGGGGCGTGCGCGCGAGGCTCGGTGCCGCCTTGGTGAGGATGGCCCAGATGGTGGGAACGCCGGCAACACCGGTGATCTGGTGTTTGGCCAGTTCACGCACGATCTGGTCGCCCATCTGGAAGGTGAAGAGCACAATCGTCGCGCCCTGCTCCACCACCGTGAGCAGCTGGTTCAGCCCGTAATCGAAGCTGAAGGGCAGGATGGAGAGGATGCGATCTTCCGCGGTGATCGACAGATAGGTGCGCACGATGCGCGTGCCCGCGACGAGATTCGCATGGCTCAGCATCACGCCCTTCGGGGCGCCGGTGGAACCGGATGTGTAGAGAATCGCGGCGAGATCCGGCCCGATGCCGCGCGCGGGCGGCGCTGGCGGCAGAGGCGGCCGATCCGCCGTGCAATCGAGCACGGAAAGACCCTCAATGCCTTCGATGGCATCGCCGAGCGCCTTGCGGTTCTCGGCATCCGTGTACAGCGCCTTCGCGCCGCTATCGACGAGGATATGGCGGATCTGCTGGGGCTTCAGCAGCGGATTGATTGGCACGAAGACCGCATCCACACGGCTCGAAGCGAAGATTGCTGCGCATTTCTCGAGGTTCTTCGGCAGCAGAATGGCAATGCGGTCGCCGCGTTCAACGCCGGCGGCTTGGAAAACGGCGGCCAGCTTTTCCACCTCATCGGATAGCTGGCGGAACGACCAGCTCCGGCTGCCTTCAATCAGCGCAGGGCGATCAGGATCGGGTTTCGGTAAGGCGAGCAGATCGTGCAGCAGGATCGGGTTCATGTGATCCTCACCCCTTGCGGCGACGCACGAAGGCGAGCAGCGCGCCAACGGTCTCGAAATTGTCGAGGGTGAAATCATCATCGGCAATCTCGATGCCGAGTTCGTCCGACAGGAACGACATGAGCTGCAGGATCGCGAGCGAATCCAGCACGCCCGAAGAGAGAAGCGGCGTCTCATCCGTGAGTTCGAGATTGCGCGCGGCCGGAGACAGCTGGCGGAGGAATCCGATCAGCAGGGCACGTTCTGCCCCGTATGCATCCAGAGCCGGGATCACCGGTGTTTCAACATGAGCCGTCGCAGACATTCTGCCTCTCCTTCAAAAGTCGAACAGGGCCAGCTCCGAACCAAAATGGTCCGTCCGGTCCGGGAATGAATCGCCCCGCGCAAACCAGATGCCATGAGGGCGGTAGCCCTGGCCGCGCCGGCCCTCGGGCCGCGCATCGATGCGCAACAGCAGCGTGCCGCGTGCCAGCATGAAGCGCGCCAAAGCCGGCAGGCCTGCTTCGAGCGCCGCGCGGCTGCCGGCAAACAGTATGCGCGCGCCCGGCAGGCCACGCATGCGTATCGGTTTGAGAACAAGGAGATGGCGCGCCGATCCCTGTTCCAGCACAAGTGCCATGCAGCCCCAGGCGACATGCTCGGCGATGAGCGCATCCGGCGGGGCCCCCGCCGCGAGCGCTTCGCCGGGATTCCACCGACGCAGGCGCGCAGCCGAGGCGCGGAAAGCCATGAACGGCGTGCCGATCCATTCGATGCCACCGCTGGCCGGCACGAATCCGAAGGACGGCAGCATTTTCTGCACATCGGGCGTGGGTGTGAGATCGGTGAAGATCACCCGCTCGTCACGGAAAAGGGCGCGCAGCATGAGCGGTGCCTTCCAGCGATGCGTTTCGCGCACATACCAGCTGGAGACATTCACGATGGGCCGCAGCGTTTCGCCCCCGTTCATGCGCGGGGAGGCCGGCGTGAGGATGATGCCGACCGGCTCGTTCTTGTCGATCCAGAAGAAGCCCGGCGGATAATCCAGTTCACGGTTGCCCGGCCAGGCGAACAGGCGCGCAATGGCCTTTTCCCAGAAGGCGCGGCCGCGTTCCGGAAAACCCTCCTCCAGCAATTGGAGGATCTCGGTCGCATTTTCGGGCCCGAATGGCCTCAGCATGCGCGCCTCACAGGGTTCTGGGCATCTTCAGGGGGCATTCTGGTACAATCACGGCCAAGACCATCCGCGCCGGCGCCGGCGCACCGACCGGGATATACGGAATAAATTCCGCACCCACAGGTTGATCGCCGCGCCATAACCACCACTCACCTCTCGGCCCATTTGCACTAGAGTTTAGTGTGGCAGCACATGGGTGAAGATTCATCAAAAGGCACGTTCGAGACGAATTTAAACTTAATTTTAGACTGACCACTCCCGACGAAAGGGCTGATATTTCTCTTAACCCCTCAACTTGCTCTTGAAACGGCATCAAAGACGAACAACCTTAGAGGGCAGAGTCCGGCTACCGGGTCGAATGGCCCGCCAACCGGGCGCTGTTCCCAAGCCGTTGATACCTGTTTGCCGGATTTTTCCGGTGACCTATCATCCGTCTGACGAGAAGGAGCCGCCGTGGAGCACAATACCCCGCTCATTGCCACAATTGCCGTCGGCCTTGGGCTGGCCTTTGTGCTCGGGGTGCTGGCTCAGCGGTTCCGGCTGCCGCCGATTGTCGGTTATCTCGTCGCCGGCATCATGGTCGGGCCTTTCACGCCCGGCTTCGTTGCAGACCAGAAGCTTGCCATCGAGCTTGCCGAGATCGGCGTTATCCTGCTGATGTTCGGCGTGGGCTTGCATTTTTCGCTGAAGGATTTGCTGGCGGTGCGGGCCATCGCTGTGCCTGGCGCGATTGGGCAGATCGGGGTCGCAACGCTGCTCGGCATGGGCCTCGCATGGACCATGGGCTGGGGCATGGGGGCCGGCTTCGTTTTCGGCCTCGCGCTTTCGGTTGCGAGCACGGTGGTTTTGTTGCGCGCGTTGCAGGAGCGGCGGCAGATCGAGACTGAAAAGGGCCGGATCGCGGTCGGCTGGCTCATTGTCGAAGATCTGGTGATGGTCATCACGCTGGTGCTCATCCCGCCGCTCGCAGCCTTCCTCGGCGGCAAAGCCCCGGCCGAGATGGCGAGCCCCGGCCTTGCGGCTTCGCTTGGCGTCGGGCCGATCTGGGGCACGCTGCTGATCACGGCGGTCAAGGTCGGGCTGTTTGTGGCGTCGATGCTTGTCTTCGGGCGCAAGCTTATCCCATGGATGCTGCATTACGTGGCCCATACGGGCTCGCGCGAATTGTTCCGGCTTGCGGTGCTGGCGATTGCCCTGGGCGTGGCCTTCGGTTCGGCGAAGCTGTTCGGTGTTTCGTTCGCGCTGGGCGCTTTCTTCGCCGGCATGGTGCTGGCGGAATCCCCGCTCAGCCATCAGGCCGCGAAGGAAACGCTGCCCCTGCGTGATGCCTTTGCGGTGCTGTTCTTCGTGTCGGTCGGCATGTTGCTCGATCCGCGCGTTTTTGCGAACCATCCCTTTGCGGTGATCGCGACCTTCATGATCATCACGCTCGGCAAGTCGGTAGCGGCCTATCTGATCGTGCGCGCCTTCGGCCATTCGAAGAGCGTGGCGATGACCATTTCTGCGAGCCTCGCGCAAATTGGCGAGTTCTCGTTCATTCTCATCATGCTCGCCGTGAAGCTCGCGATCGTGCCGCAGGCCGCGAGCGATTTCGTGGTGGCCGGCGCGATCCTCTCCATCCTTGTGAACCCCCTGATGTTCCTGGCGATTGACCGCTTCGCCACCCAACGCACGACCAACGAGACAGCCGGCTCTACATCGCCCTCCCCAGAGCCGCCGGCCGAGGAGGAACAGGAGGAACCAACGCACCTCGCCGGCCATGCGGTACTGGTGGGCCATGGCCGGGTGGGCTCGCGCATCCGCGCGACCTTGGCCGAACGCGGCATTCCCCATCTCGTGGTGGAGGAAGAGGATTCCACCCTGGCCATGCTCAAGGCGCAGGGTGTGGAGGCTTTCCGTGGCCCCTGCGGCGAACCTGCGACTCTCGCGCGGCTCAATCTGGGGCAGGCGCGCTACCTCATTACAGCCATTCCCGATGCCTTCGAGGCAGGGCATCTCGTGGAGGCCGCCAAGGCTGCGAACCCCGCGATCTTTGTGGTGGCCCGGGCACACAGCACTGACGCAGTGGATTATCTCCGGAAGGTTGGTGCCGATGCCGTGCTGATGGGCGAGGAAGAGCTGGCGAAAGGCATGGCTGCGGCCTTGCCGTGATCAGGGCGCCGATCAGGGTGCCATGCCCGTTTCACGGTGGATGGCCTCGACCAGCGCGCGGTTGATGCGACTTGCGAAATCCTCGTGCACCGGCCGCAAAGCTTGCAGCCAGGCCGCACGATCCTCGCTTGAGAGGCGATGGAACTCCGTGCGTCCCGAAGCCTCCATGGCCTTGAGTGCCTGCTCGTTCTCTTCCTGCGCGATGGAATTGGCATATTGCGTCGCTTCCGTCATGGCGCGACGCAGGGCCTGGCGAAGATCGCCCGGCAGGGCATCCCAGAACTTCCGGTTCACGATCACCGCATAGCCGAGATAGCCATGATCGGAGAGGGTCGTGTGCCGCTGCACCTCGTGCATCTGCTGGGTGTACATGTTGGAAGGCACGTTCTCGGTGCCATCCGCCACGCCGGCCTGCAAGGCAGCGTGAGACTCGGAGAACGCCATGGCGAGCGGGATCGCACCCAAGGCGCGCATCTGCACCTCCAGCACGCGCGAGTGCTGGATACGCATCCGCAGCCCGGAGAAATCCTCCGGCCGCTTCAGGGGCCGGTTCGCGCTCATGACCTTGAAGCCGTTATCCCAATAGGCGAGCCCGATGATACCTTTCGCCTCGAGCTTCGAGAAAAGCTGCTGCCCGATGGGGCCATTCACGACGCGTGAGAGCGCCGCGCGATCGGGGAAGATGAAGGGCAGGTCGAAAACCTCGAACTCCCGCACGCCCAGCGGAGCGAATTTCGCGAGGCTTGGTGCCAGCATCTGCACCGCGCCGAGTTGCAGGGCCTCCAGCTCCTCCTTGTCCTTGTAGAGCTGTGAATTGGGGTGAACTTCCACCTTCACACGGCCCTTCGTGTAGCGCTCCGCGAGTTCACGAAAACGCTCGGCACCCTTCCCCTTGGGGGTGTTGGGTGCCACGACATGGCTGAACTTCAGCACAATTGGCTGCTGCGCCACTGCTGAACCAGCCGCGAGCGAGCCAGCAATGAGGCTCGCCAGCGCCAACAGACATGACCGCTTCAGACGGCAGACCATCGCTCCTCCCCTCTCACAAGCAACCTGCGGCTTGCCTGATCCGACAGAACCGGTTTCGTTTTTCTTCAGCGAAAGCGCCTACCCTGATGCTCCGGAGGCGGCTACGGATATCCGCACTCGCCGCCGACAGAGCGCCGCGTTAGCATGGCGGCATAACAGAAAACCGCAAGGTTTCGCGCGAAGGAGGAACGCGCAACGGATGACGGAGGCGGAGCGCTCGTCCGAACCGGCCCGGTCGAAGACTCGCGTTGGCCCACGCCGACGCGAACGCATGGCGCGTGCCATGCTGGCTGCCGTTCCGTTGATGGCCATCGCGGTGCTCGCGGTGATGATTTCCGGCATTCTCTGGTATGTCGAACGCGAGGAGCAGGAGCGGCGGCGTGTCTCGCTGCTTACCGATGCCCTCTGGGTGGAACAGACCCTGCGCTTCCAGCTTGGCGTGGAAGAGGATGCCGTAGCGCGCCTCGCGCTCGATTCCGGTCGCTGGGCGACAAATGACGAAGCGCTGCTCAGCAGCGCCCGGCAGGTGATCGCCTCGAACCCGGAAATCGCTTCCATTTCATGGCTGCTGGATAGCGGCGGCATTCATCTGGCGATCCCCTCCGTGGGCGACCGGCCCTCGCTCGATACCCGCATCGAACTGATCCAGCGTTCGCTCACCGCCTCGATGCGTCCGGTCTATGCCGAGCCGCGCCTCGTCAACGGCGATCGCTACGTGATCGACATGGCCGCTCCCGTTGCGGATGGCTCCGGCCCGGCGGTGATGGTGGTTGCTACCATCGCCATCGACGCGCTGCTCGCGCGCCATGTGCCCTGGTGGATCGCCGAGAAATACGATGTGCGCCTTGTGGATGCCGCAGGCCGCATCCTCGCCACGAAATCGCGCAGCCGGCCGGGTGAAAATCGTGAGAGCCACGCGATCAGCTTCGATCCACCCCTGCCCGGCGCGGTGTTGCAGATCGCACCGCATACAGAACCGGGGATGAATACCAATGCCGTGCTGATCAGCGCGATCATTGCGCTGGCGCTCCTCGCGATGGTCTCGCTCGTGCTGGCGCATCGGCATGTGCGCAAAAGGCTCGATGCGGAAACGGCCCTGCGTGCGGAATCCGCCTTCCGCCGCGCGATGGAGGATTCTCTCACGGTCGGCATGCGCGCCCGGGATCTCGACGGGCGGATCATCTATGTGAACTCCGCCTTCTGCCGCATGCTCGGCGTGGAAGCGGAGACGCTGGTGGGCCAGTCGCCGCCCATGCCCTACTGGGACCCGAACGACCTGGAACGCACCCGCGCGATCCATGATCGCGTGCTCGCGGGCGATGCCCCGGCGGAAGGGTTCGAGCTGAAATTTCGCCGCGCCGATGGCTCGCTCTTCGACGTGCTGATCTACGAAGCGCCGCTGATCGACGCAGCGGGGAAGCATGCCGGCTGGATGGCCTCCGTGCTCGACATCACCGATCGAAAGCGCGCCGAGGAGATGGCGAAGGCACAGGAGGATTCACTCCAGCGCACGGCTCGTCTCGTCACCATGGGCGAGATGGCATCCACGCTGGCGCATGAACTCAACCAGCCGCTCGCGGCCATCGCCTCGTATGGTGCCGGCTGTCTCAACCTCGTGAAGGCGACGAAGCCGGATACCGCGCGGCTCACCGAGGCGCTCGAAAAGCTCGGCGGGCAGGCCCAGCGTGCGGGGCAGATCATCCGTCGCGTGCATGATTTCGTGCGCAAGAGCGAGCCAAAAATCGCCCCGAACCCGGTTGGGCCGATGCTCGCGGAATGCATCGCTTTCGCTGAAACCGAAACGCGCAAACACGGCGTGAACGTGGAACTCGACATGCCCGAGGACATGCCGGAGGTTGAGGCCGACCCCATCCTCATCCAGCAGGTGCTCATCAATCTCATGCGCAATGGCGCGGAGGCAATGATGCAGACCCCGCGTGCCCAGCGCCGCCTGCGCATCCGCGTGCGCGAGACCGAGGGCGGCGTTTCGATTTCCGTGGAAGATCGCGGCAGCGGCATTCCCGAGCATATCCGCGGGCGGCTGTTCGAGCCCTTCGTCTCCAGCAAGCCAGATGGCATGGGCATGGGGCTGAATATCTGCCGCACCATCGTGGAACTGCACAAGGGACGGTTGCAGGTGGCTGCACGGCCGGGCGGCGGCACGATCTTCTCGGTGATCCTTCCCTTGGCGAACAGGCTGGAGATGGCCTCATGAGCGAGCACGCTCCCCTCGTCCATATTGTCGATGACGAACATGCCGTGCGCGATTCCATGGCGTGGCTGCTGCAATCGCGCGGGATCGATTCGCGCGGGTACCCTTCGGGCGAGGCCTTTCTGGACGGCTATCACGCCGATCTCGATGGCGTGGTGATCCTCGATATCCGCATGGACGGCCTCTCTGGCCTTGAGGTGCTCGACCGGCTGATGGAGAGGGGTGCGACGCAGCCGATCATCATGCTCTCGGGCCATGCGGATGTACCGGCGGCTGTGGCTGCGCTGAAGAAGGGCGCGGTGGATTTTTTCGAAAAGCCCTTCAGCGACAACCAGATGGTCGATCGCATTCTCGAACTCCACGCGATGAGCCTCGCGCGGCGCTCGGAGCGCACGGCAAGGCTAGCGGTGGAAACGCGGCTATCCAGCCTCTCCGAGCGCGAGATGGAAGTGATGGAGCGGATGATCGCGGGGCGGCTGAACAAGCAGATCGCGGGCGATCTCGGCATCGCGATGCGCACGGTGGAGGTTCACCGCGCGCGCATTCTCGAGAAGATGGGCGTGCGCAACGCCGTGGAACTCGCGGCAGTGCTGGGGCGAGCCGGCGGCCGCGACGGCTGATCCGCCTGTCCGTTTCACACGTCGAGGAACACCGTCTCGTTCTCGCCCTGCAGGCGGATATCGAAGCGATAGACCGGCTTGCCGTCGCGCATCTCGCGGCTGGCCACAAGCGTCGCGCGACGATGCTGCTGCTCGATGAGGTTCAGCACCGGGTCCGCCGCGTTGGCCTGCTCCTCGTCGGCGAAATAGAGCCGCGTGTTCAGCCCGAGATTGATGCCGCGCGCGACAATCCAGAGGTTGAGATGCGGCGCCTGCAAACGCCCGTTGCGGCCCATCACCGATCCGGGCTTGATGGTCTCGAAACCCCAGAGCCCGGTATCGAACTCGGTGATCACGCGACCCCAGCCGCGAAAACCCCTCGCGACCTTGCCATAGCGCGGGTCTTCCGGGTGCGGATAGATGCCGTTCGCGTCGGCCTGCCACACCTCGATCAGCACATCCTTCACCGGCGCACCGGTGCCATCATAGACGAGACCTTCGACGCGAATGCGCTCGCCCGGCGCATGCGGTCCGGCAATGTCGCGACCGAGTTCGTTGCCGTAGATATCGAAGCCCGCAGCGCCCGGCGCGAGGCCGATATGCACATAGGGACCGGCGGTCTGCGAAGGCGTTTCCTTCCGGTAATCCAGCTTCTGGGGCATGGGTTAATTCCCCTCCAGGCGATTTTCGAACATCGTGGAGCGGCGTCCCCGCAGGATGATGTCGAACTTGTAGGCGAGGCTGTCGAGCGGGATCGCGGCGTTCATGTCGAGCGGCGCAATAAGCTGTTCGATGGCCTTGGGATCGGGGATGGATGTCACGATCGGGCATTTCGCGATCAGCGGGTCGCCCTCGAAATACATCTGCGTGATGAGCCTTTGCGAAAAGCTCGAGCCGAAGACCGAGACATGGATATGCGCCGGGCGCCAATTGTTCACCCAGTTGCGCCAAGGGTAAGCGCCGGGCTTCACCGTGCGGAAGAAATAGAAGCCGTTCGCATCGGTCATCGTGCGGCCGCAGCCGCCGAAATTCGGGTCGATCGGCGCGAGATAGGTATCCTTCTTGTGCCGGTAGCGCCCCCCGGCATTGGCCTGCCAGATTTCCACCAGCGTGTTCGGCACCGGGCGGCCATTCTCGTCGAGCACGCGGCCATGCACAATGATGCGCTCGCCGATCGGGTCGCCGGTCTTGGCGTAGTTCTTGATCAGGTCGTTATCGATCGGGTCGATATCGCCATGGCCGAAAACCGGCCCGGTGACCTCGGACATCGATTGCTCGATGGAGAGCAAGGCCTGTCGGGGCGAGCGGGGCACGCTGGTCTTGTAGTTCGGCGCGAGCTGCGGCGGCTGCCAGAGCCGGTCGCGCTGGTAATATTCAGCAGGTTTCATGGCTGCCTCCCCGTTCAGGCCTTGGCCTTCGCCATTTCGGCGAATGTTTCCTTGGCGATCTTGATCGCGTGGTTGGCGCGCGGCACGCCGGCATAGATCGCGACATGCAGCAAAGCTTCCATCACATCCGCTTCGCTCGCGCCGGTCTGCGTGGTGGCGCGGATGTGCATGGCAAGTTCATGGTCGTTCCCGAGGCCCGCGAGCAGCGCGATAGTGAGCATGGAGCGCTCGCGCAGCGAGATCGTCTCGCGCGACCAGACATGGCCCCACGCGGCCTCGGTAATGAGGTTGATGAAAGGCTCGTCGAATGGTGTCTTCTGGGCTTCCGATCGCGCGACATGCGCTTCGCCCAGCACCTTGCGCCGCGTGGCCTGCCCCTGGCTGTGTCGATCCACCATGGAATGTCTCCCCGGGCGCAGATGTTGACCACCCGCCTCATGATCATGCCGCGCAGTGTTTCAGACCGCAAATGGACTGGAAAGTCCAAAGTGCGGCGGGGCGCAAGAAACAGCGTTGTGCGGCATGAAATTCGCTCGGCGCGTCAAAGCGGCTTCAACCCGGGCGCGCGCTATGCTTCAGTGCGTCCGGGCGGTCGAATCCCGCTGGATCATGCCCGTTGGCAAGGCGCACAAGAGGAATAAATGGACCCGATCGTCGCGGAATGGGGCAATCTGCTGCTCCGCTGGGCGCATATCATCACCGCGATGGCCTGGATCGGCTCTTCCTTCTACTTCATGCATCTTGATGCGACGCTGAAGGCCGTGCCGGATATTCCGGCGGGCAAGGGTGGCGCCACCTGGGAGGTGCATGGCGGCGGCTTCTACGAGGTGAAGAAATATCTCGAGGCACCCGCGCATCTGCCGCAGGAGCTGATCTGGCACAAATGGCAGAGCTATTCGACCTGGATCACCGGATTTTTCCTGCTGATCTGGCTCTATTATGCGCAGAGTGATCTCTATCTGATCGATCCCGCCGTGCGGCAGCTCTCGCCTTTTGCGGCGGGCGCAATCGGCCTTCTTGGCCTTGCCATTGGCTGGGGGGTTTATGACGGGCTTTGCCGCTCGCCGCTCGCCAAGAACGAACTGGCGCTGTCGGCAGTGCTGTTCGCGCTGATCGTCGGCATTGCATGGGTTTTCCAGCAATTCTTCTCCGGCCGCGGCGCGATGATCCATACCGGCGCGGTGATGGCGACGATCATGTCCGCCAATGTCTTCATGATCATCATTCCGGGACAGAAGAAGATCATCGCGGCGCTCACCTCCGGGCAGGTGCCGGACCCGGCGCTCGGCAAGCGCGCGAAGATCCGCTCGACCCATAACAACTACCTCACCCTGCCGGTGGTGTTCCTGATGGTCTCGAACCATTACCCGCTGGTCTGGTCCACGCCCTATACCTTCGTGATCGTGGGCCTTGTGATGATCGCGGGCGCGCTGGTGCGGCTTTATTTCAACCTGCATCACGCGGGCAAAGGCCACCAATGGTGGACCTGGATCGTGGCGACGATCGCGCTTGGCCTCGCGGCCTGGATCACCATGAGTGCCTCGCCCGCGGGCCGTGAGCGGCTGGGCCTCTCGCCACTGGTCGAGCCAGCCGTGGCTTCCACGTTGCCCAAGGCACCGCTGGAGGTGGAGCAGATCGTGACCTCGCGCTGCTCCATGTGCCATGCGCGCGAGCCGGTCTGGTCCGGCATGGCCATTGCGCCGAAGGGCGTGATGCTCGATACCGCCGAGCGCATTCAACGGCAGAAGGAGGCCATTCGCCTTCATGCGGTGCTGACGCGCTCCATGCCGCCGAACAACATTACCGAGATGACCGCCGAAGAACGGCGGACGCTCTCGCTCTGGGTGAATTCGAAATGAGTGCTGTCACGCTTCCCTCCCCCGCTGATCTTGGTGCGGCTGTTCTCGCGCGGCTCGATGAGCTCGCGGCGATCACCGACGAGCCGGGCAAGATCACGCGGCTTTACCTCTCGAAGAGCCATCGCCGCGCCGCGACCCTCGTGGAAGGCTGGATGCGCGACGCCGGCATGAGCGTGACGCTCGACCCCGTGGCGACGCTGATCGGCACCTATCCCGGCTCCGACCCCGATGCGCCGCATCTGCTGCTCGGCTCGCATATCGACAGCGTGCGCGATGCCGGGAAATTTGATGGCACGCTCGGTGTCGTCGCCGCGATCGAGATCGTGCGGCGGTTGAATGCGGCCGGAAAGCGCCTGCCTTTCGGCCTCACGGTGCTGGCCTTCGGCGATGAGGAAGGCGTGCGTTTTCCCTCCACACTCTCGGGCTCAGCGGCTGTGGCCGGACGTTTCAACGGCGCGATCCTCGACGAGAAGGACGAGGAGGGCATCACACGGCGCGCGGCGCTCGCGGAATTTGGTGCGCCGGAGGGTGATCCCGCCGCACCGTGGCAGGGGCAGAGCGGCCTCGGTTATCTGGAGCTTCATATCGAGCAGGGCCCGGTGCTGGAGGCCGAGAACCGCCCGGTGGGGCTCGTGACGGCCATTCAGGGTGTCACGCGCGGTTCCTGTCGTGTCATCGGCTCGGCGGGCCATGCCGGTACCGTGCCCATGCCGCTGCGGCGGGATGCGCTGACGGCAGCGGCCGAGATGGTGCTGGCCGTCGAGCGGATCGGGCGCGAAACCGAGGGGCTCGTCGCCACCATCGGCCAGTTGCGCGTGCCGGGCGGGGCGGTGAACACCATTCCCGGCGTGGTGGAATTCTCGCTCGATTTCCGCTCCGAAATCGATGCCGTGCGCAAGGATGCCGAGGCGCGCATCCGCAAGGCGATCGAGGCGGTGGCATTAGCCCGCAAGGTGGAGGCAAGGCTGGCCTATACCTATGAGGCGCCCGCCTCCGAATGCGACCCCGGCCTGCGGCTTCTGATGGCGGAAGCCGCGGAAGCCACCGTGCAGAAGCCCATCCGCCTGCTCGCCAGCGGCGCGGGGCATGATGCAATGTCGTTTCGCGGCAAATTGCCCTTCATGATGCTCTTCGTGCGCTCAAAGGCGGGCATCAGCCACAGCCCCGAGGAATTCACGAGCGAGGCTGATCTCGGCATCGCCACCGCGACCCTGTTCCGTGCCGTGCTCGATCTTGCGAAGAAGCACGCCTGACACCCTTCACAGACTTCCCGCCGACTGGAGTTTCCCATGGCCGATCTGAAAATCACCGCTGGTCCCTACGTTTTCGAGGCGCGCTTCGAGCATGAACGCGCGCCGAAGACCGTGGCCGCCTTCAAGAAGCACCTGCCCTTCGTCTCGAAGATCATCCATGTCCGCTGGTCGGGCGAAGGCGTGTGGATGCCCCTCGGCGATCTCGATTTCGGCGTCGGTTACGAGAACAACACCTGCTACCCCTCGCCGGGCGAGATCATCCTTTATCCCGGTGGTGTCTCGGAGACGGAAATCCTGCTCGCCTATGGCTATGTGAACTTCGCCTCGAAGGCCGGCCAGCTCTCGGGCAACCACTTCATCACGCTCACAAGCGGGCTCGAGAATCTCTACACCCTGGGCCGCAAGGTGCTGCTCGAGGGCCAGCAGGACATTCGCTTCGAACTGCTGAAGTGATGTCGGTTTCCGGTTCGCATTTTCTTCACGCGAACCGGCAACCACTTCGCTTGAAAATGCTCAGCGTCAGTTCTTCGACCGTCTCCGGCCGTAGAGTTCCAGCTTGTGCCGGATGATGTCATAGCCGAGTTCCGCCGCGATCTCGGCTTGCAGCCGTTCGATCTTTTCCGAGCGGAACTCGATCACCGCACCGGTATCGAGGTCGATCAGGTGATCGTGATGCTCGACATCGTTGTTCTCGAAACGCGAGCGGCCATCATCGAAAGCGTGGCGCTGGATGGCACCGCGCTCCTCCAGCAATTTCAGCGTGCGATAAACCGTCGAGAGCGATACAGAGGCGTCAATCGCCGAGGCGCGCAGGAACAGCGCATGCGCATCGGGGTGGTCATCGGCTTCGGCGAGCACACGCAAGATTACCTTGCGCTGCTCCGTCAACCGGATGCCCGCCGCCTTCAGATCCTGCCGGAAGCGCTCGTAGCGCTCGATTTCCCCGCTCATGCCGGAGGCATAACGCCGGGCTGAACTGGATGCAATGTCTCTTTTGCGAACAATTCGCAACTGGATTGACAGATGCAAATCATTCGCAATAGCATCAAGGGAGGTTCGCAAAGGAAGTCAGGCATGACATCGAACGAGAGGTTCGCCGTTTCTGTCGTCTCCCCCTCCCGCCGGCATGTGCTGATGGGCGCTCTTGCGCTCTCCGCATGGCCTGGCGCGCTCTCCGCCCAAACCCCCACGAAACTGAAGGTGGCGACCACCTTCACGATCATCCAGGACATCGCGCAGAACGTCGCGGGTGAGGCCGCGATCATCGAGAGCATCACCAAGCCGGGCGCCGAGATCCATGATTACCAGCCGACCCCGCAGGATATCGTGCGGGCGCAGGGCGCGCAGCTGATCCTGTGGAACGGGCTCAATCTCGAGCGCTGGTTTGAGAAGTTCTTCGGAAGCCTCAAGGGGGCAAAAAGCGCGGTCGTGAGCGAGGGCGTGGAGCCCATGCCGATCCGCGAGGGCGGCTATTCCGGCAAGCCCAATCCGCATGCCTGGATGTCGCCCAAAGCCGCGCTGACTTACGTCGAGAACATCCGCAAGGCGCTGAGTGCCGTAGACCCCGCGAATGCGGCAATCTATGCCCGCAATGCCGAGACCTATGCCGCGAAGATCCGCGCGGTGGAGGAACCTCTGCGCCAGCGCCTCTCGCGCATCCCGGAAGCGCAGCGCTGGCTGGTAACCAGCGAGGGCGCGTTCAGCTATCTCGCGCGCGATTTCAACCTGCGCGAGGCCTATCTCTGGCCGATCAACGCTGATGAGCAGGGCACGCCGCAGCAGGTGCGCCGGCTGATTGATCTCGTGCGGAAGAACAGGATTCCGGTCATTTTCTCTGAAAGCACGGTCTCGGATCGCGCCGCGAGGCAGGTGGCCCGCGAGACCGGAGCCAGGTATGGCGGCGTGCTCTACGTCGATTCCCTCTCGACGTCCGATGGGCCGGTGCCCACCTACCTGAAACTTCTGGACGTGACGGTGGACACCATCGCGCGAGGCTTCGGCACATGAAAAACCACGCACCGCCGGGTAAGGCGTTTTCGTCGAGCCTCGCGGTCTCCGATTTGTGGGTGACCTACGCGAATGGCGTGACAGCCGTGCGTGAGGCAAACTTCGCGCTGCGTGCGGGCACTATCACCGCATTGGTGGGCGTGAACGGTTCGGGAAAATCAAGCCTCTTCAAGGCGATCATGGGCTTCCTCACGCCCACACGCGGCACGGTTATGCTCAGCGGCAAGCCCGTGCGCGAGGCGCTCAAGGCTGGCCTCGTCGCTTATGTGCCGCAGGCCGAGGAGGTGGACTGGACCTTCCCCGTTTTGGTGGAAGACGTGGTGATGATGGGCCGCTATGGCCGCATGAACCTCATGCGCATCCCCCGCGCGGCGGATCGTGCGGCGGTCAGCACCGCGCTCGAGCGCGTGGGCCTCGCGGATCTGCGCAAACGACAGATCGGCGAACTCTCGGGCGGGCAAAGGAAGCGCGTTTTTCTCGCCCGCGCCCTCGCGCAGGAGAGCGAGATCATCCTGCTCGATGAGCCCTTCACCGGCGTTGACGTGAAGACCGAGAACGCGATCATCGCGCTGCTGCGGGCCATGCGCGATGAGGGCCGGCTGATGCTCGTTTCCACGCATAATCTCGGCTCCGTGCCGGATTTCTGCGACGAGGTAGTTTTGTTCAACAAAACCGTGCTGGCGCAAGGGCCGACGGCCACAACCTTCACCGAGGCCAATCTCGCGACCGCCTTCGGCGGCAGCCTGCGCCACATTCGCCTCGGGGGCGGCGCGCTACATGACGACGATGATGATCGCCGCGTCACCGTTCTCACCGATGACGAGCGCCCCCTCGTGCTCTATGGCCCGCGCGATGCGGAAACGCTGGTGAAGCGCCCGCCGGAAGAGCCGCGCTGATGGAAATCCTGCTGGAGCCTTTCGCCTATTCCTACATGACGCGCGCGATTCTCGTCAGCGCGCTGGTGGGGGCCCTGTGCGGCGCGCTCTCGGCCTTTCTGGTCCTCAAGGGCTGGTCGTTGATGGGCGATGCGCTGTCACATGCCGTGGTGCCGGGCGTGGCGATTGCCGCGATTGCCGGCTATCCGTTCGCGTTGGGTGCCTTCCTCTCCGGCCTGCTCGCGGCGGGTGGAATCGCTTTGGTGCGGCGTCTCACATCGCTGAAGGAAGATGTCGCGATCGGCCTCATCTTCACCGGATTCTTCGCGCTGGGCCTGCTGATCGTCTCGCTTCGGCCGACGTCCGTCAGCGTGCAGACCATCGCCTTCGGGAACATCCTCGCGATTTCTGATACGGATATCGTGCAGGTCGTGGTGATCGCGCTGCTGGCGCTTCTGCTGCTGGTCATCCGCTGGCGCGATCTCATGCTCGCCTTTTTCGATGAAGCGCAGGCGCGCATCTCCGGCCTCGATCCATGGAGGCTGCGCCTGCTGTTCTTTGCGCTGCTCTCCGCCGCGAGCGTTGCCGCGATGCAGGCCGTGGGCGCGGTTCTCGTGATCGCCATGGTGGTGACGCCAGGTGCGACAGCCTATCTGCTGACCGACCGTTTCGGCGTGATGCTCGGTCTTGCCTCGGCGCTCGGTGCGATCTGCGGGGCAATCGGGGCCTATGCGAGCTTCTTCATGGACGGCGCGACGGGCGGGCTGATCGTGCTGGCGCAGACCGCGCTTTTTGCCCTCGCGTTCCTCTTCGCGCCGAAGCACGGCCAGTGGCGGGCGTGGCGTTTGCGGCAGGCGGCGAAGGCGGGTGATGCATGAGCCTCACGGCCCTTCTCGTCGATCCGCTGGCGCATGGTTTCATGCAGCGCGGGCTCGCGGCGGCCCTTCTGGTGGCCCTGGTTTGCGCCACGCTCTCGTGCTTTCTCGTTCTGCGTGGCTGGTCGCTGATGGGCGATGCGGTGTCGCATGCCGTGCTGCCGGGCATTGTCATGGCCCATGTGCTCGCCTTGCCGCTGACCGTAGGCGCCTTTGCTGCGGGCCTGTTCACGGCCTGGCTCACGGGGAAGATGGCTGCTTCCAGCCGCATCCGCCCCGATGCGGTGATGGCGATCCTGTTTTCCGGCATGTTCGCGCTGGGGCTCGTGCTGTTTCTGAAGGTCGAGACCGACCAGCACCTCACGCATATCCTGTTCGGCAACATGCTCGGCCTCGAATGGGGTGATGTCGGTGAAATTGCGCTCATCGCCCTGCCCACCACGCTGATCGTGTTGGCGAAACGCCGCGATCTGCTTGTCGCGGGGTTCGACCCCGCCCATGCCCGGGCGATCGGGCTCTCGGTCAGCCGGCTCGATTCGCTGCTGCTGATCCTGCTCGCGCTGGCGATTGTCGCGGCGATGAAGGCCGTGGGCGTGCTGCTGGTGGTCGCAATGCTGATAGCGCCCGGCGCGATTGCCGCGCTGCTAACGCAGCGTTTCGACCGCATGCTGCCCATCGCCATCGGCGCGGCCATGCTATCATCCATCGCTGGCGCGATGCTGAGTTTCCACGCCGATGCCGCGACCGGCCCGGCCATCGTGGTGTTTCAATCCGTGCTGGTCGCCCTTGCGATTGCCTTGCAACGCCTCAAGGCGCGCAGGGCGGCAACCGTCTGAGGCTCAGGCCGCGGCCTGAAGTGTCGCCGGAAAGCCCGCCTTCTTCAGCGCTTCCTGCAACGTCTCCACCGACACCGGCGTTTCAATCGCGACCGTCTTCGCGCCAAGATCCGCCGCGACACGCGCCTCGGGGTCGAGTTTCTTCACCACACGCTCGATGGTGCTGACACAGCCGCCGCACCCCATATCGGGAACATGAAAGTGAGCCATGGTGATCTCCTTGCCCTTGTTATCGGCCTCGCCCACACCCAAAGAACGGGTAGGGACAGAATATTCTGCGATGTAACGACGATGTTCGGTTCCGCACAAGGCTTCAAGGCCGGTAGATTCCTTTTCGATGATGCACGATTCCGCACCCGCTTCGCCTGAGCCTCGCATCTTCGCGGTGGAAGGCATGACCTGCGCCGCCTGCGCCGCGCGCATCGAGCGCGTGCTGCAGCATGTGCCGGGGCTGGCTTCCGCCCATGTGAACCTCGCGACTAACCGGGCGCATGTCGAGGCTGGGCCGGATATCGCGGATTCGGTGGTGATCGGGGCCATCGAGGATGCGGGCTATGCCGCAACGCGCCTCGAGCCCAACCGGCTGCCCGGCAAGGCAGTGCATCATGGCCATGAGGAACAGGGCCTGCAGCGCAACCTGGTGCTCTCCGCCCTGCTGACCCTGCCGGTCTTTCTGGCGGAGATGGGCGGGCATCTCTTCCCGGCCTTGCATCATGCGCGGGCGGATTGGATCTCCGATCCGGCTTTCGGGTTGGTGCAGGCCGTGCTGGCCACGCTTGTGCTTATGGGGCCGGGGCGCGGCTTTTTCATTGGCGGCTACCGCGCGGTAAAACACGCTTCGCCGGATATGAACACGCTGGTCTCGCTTGGCGCGGGCGCGGCCTATCTGTTCTCGCTCCTCAGCCTCGCCGGCCCGGCCTGGCTGCCGGAGGAGACGCGCCACCTCTATTTCGAGCCGGCGATGGTGATCGTGACCCTCGTGCTGCTCGGGCGCTTCATCGAGGGCCGCGCGCGGCGCCGTGCGACCGATTCCATCGAGAAGCTCGCCGCCCTGCGTCCGTCGCGCTGCCGCGTGCGCCGCGACGGCGCGGTAGTGGAGATCGCGCTGGAAGACGTGCAACGCGGCGACCTGATCGATATCCGGCCGGGGGAGCGCATTCCGGTCGATTCCGATATTGTGGAAGGGCAATCCCCCATCGACGAGAGCATGCTGACGGGCGAGCCCTTGCCGGTTCTCCGCGGCCCCGGCGAGCGCGTCATTGGCGGCACAGTGAACCAAACGGGTGCGCTGCTGATCCGCGCGCGTGGCCTCGCGCAGGAAGGAGTGCTGGCGGATATTATCCGCATGGTCGAGGCGGCACAGGGCTCGCGTTTGCCCATTCAGGCGCTGGTCGATCGCATCACGCGCTGGTTCGTACCGGGTATCCTGCTGATTGCGCTGCTGGCTTTCGTCGTTGGTCTGGCCTTCGGTCCGACGCCCGCCCTGCCCTTCGCGCTGGTTAATGCCATCGCGGTGCTGATCATCGCCTGCCCCTGCGCCATGGGGCTCGCGACGCCCATTTCGCTGCTCATCGGCACGGGCCGCGCGGCCGAGGCGGGCATCCTCTTCCGCTCGGGCGATGCGCTGCAACGCCTCGCCAATATCCGCCACCTCGCGATGGACAAGACCGGCACGCTCACCGAAGGCAAGCCGCGCATCGTGGCGGACGACATCCGTTCGCCCCTTGGCGCGGATGAGGTGCTTCGCCTTGCGGCCTCGGCGGAAGCGCGCTCCGAACATCCGCTGGCGATCGCACTGCTGGCGGAAGCGAAAGCACGCGGGCTCGCGCTGGGAACCGCTACGGATCTTGCCATAGCACCGGGCGCCGGGTTGCAGGCAGCGGTGGATGGACGCGTCGTCCAGCTGGGTTCGGCGGATTATCTTGCCGGCGAAGCCATTGCAGTTCCGCCAGACGGTATCGTGTCTACCGGTTCCCTCGTACATGTGGCCATCGACCAGGCCTATGCAGGCGTTTTCGCCGTGGCCGACCGCCTGCGCGCTGACGCTCAGGAGGCAGTGAGCCAACTGCGTGCCCTTGGCCTCACGCTGTCGATCGTCACGGGCGACCAGCCCGCCGGCGCGCAGCCCATCGCCGACGCGCTCGGCATCACCGATATTACCGCAGGCGCGACTCCTGCGGGGAAAGTCGCGGCGCTCGAAAAGCTGACCGCAGCGGGCGATGGCGTAGGGTTTGTCGGTGACGGCATCAATGATGCGCCGGTGCTCGCGGCGGCGGATATTGGCATTGCCATCGGCGGAGGCACGGATGTCGCGATTTCCGCCGCCGATCTCGTGCTGATGCGGCATGACTTGCGGGCGCTGGCGGAGGCCATTCGCATGGCGCGCGCCACCTTGCGCAACATTCGCGAAAACCTCGCCTGGGCCTTCGGCTACAACTTGGCTTTGGTGCCGGTCGCAGCGGGGTTGTTCTATCCGCTCTTCGGATGGCAACTCTCGCCGATGCTCGCTGCACTCGCGATGGCCTTCTCATCGCTCAGCGTCGTGCTCAATGCGCTCCGATTGCGGCACATTTCATAAGCCGGCTACAGGACAATGATCTCACCGCGCGAATCCCAACGCGCGAATGGCATCGCTCGCCGTATCCAGCGCTCCGATGAAGGCGGTGGCTTCGGGGGATGACAGCCGCTTTTCCATCACTGCAAAATCGTAATGCTCCTCGGCAAAGGGACGAAAGGCGAGGCCAAAGGCCCGCGCAATCGGCTCGATGGTCAGGCCCCAATCCGCACGCCCCTGCGCGATGGCAGCGGCCACCGCGTGATGCGAACGCGGCTGGTTGAAATAGCCTTGCGGCTCTGCGCCACTCAGCAATCCATCCAGCAGGATACGCGTTCCGGAACCAGAATTCCGGTTGACCATCAGCATGTTGGGATTGGCTGCCGCGCGCTGGATCACAGTCTCGACCGCACCCTCCTCGAAGCGCGCATCGCCCTTCCGATAGGCGAGGCCTTGCATGCGCCGCCAGCCCTTGATGAGCGTCATGCCCTCGGAAAGGAAGCCTCGATTGTATTCGCCACTCTCCGCGTGGAGAAGATGCATGGGGGCGAGGTCGCAATCGCCTCGCCGAAGAGCAGCCAGCCCGCCCATACTGCCAACAGCGACCACGCGGCTCGAGAGCTTCATTTTTGTAAGCCGGCTTATAACTTCGTCCAGTCCGGAGCAATGGCTGCCAATAATCGTGAGTGTTGGCACGTGTAAATCGCGCCCGATGAGCCGCACGGGAACGCGTTCCTGCGCCGGCATCTGCTCGGAAAGCGCATCAATAGTGAGGAACCCGTCGGCTTGCGCGAAAGCGGTCACGGCGCCGGAGCCGCGCTGGAGCGGATGCGCCACGAGCCCTTCTGGCGTTTGCGAGAGGGCGACCATCACGAATTCCGTGCGCCCCAGTTCAGATGGCAAGCGGATGGGCAGGCGCGCCTCCACCGTCGCGGACTCGTGCTCCGGCACGCCCCCGAGCCGGCGGATCACCGGCAGAACGATCTCATGCAGCGTGAACATCGCGGAACTCGGGAAGCCCGGCAGCGCCACCACCGCCTTGCCATTGCACACCGCGAGGCAAAGCGGCTTGCCCGGCTTCAGCGCCACGCCATGCGCGAGAATGCCCGGCGCGCCCAGTTCGCCGATCAGTTTGTAGGTGAAATCGCCCGCGCCTTTGGAGGTGCCGCCCGAGAGCATCACCGCATCACACTCGGCATGAGCGCGTTTCAGCGCGGCACGGAGCAGTTCGGGATCATCCGTCACAATGCCATGGGGCACGGGCTCGCAACCGGCTTCGGCCAAAGTGGCGGCAATGGCCGCACCGTTGGAATCGTAAATCTGTGCGGGCCCCAGCGTGCTGCCCGGAGGCACAAGCTCATCGCCAGTGGACAAAACGGCAATGCGCGGGCGACGCCAGACCGGCACTTCGGCCTGCCCAATAGCCGCGACCATCGCAAGCTCGCGCGCCGTGAGCACGATTCCCGGCTCCAGCAGAACCTGACCGCGCGCGATATCCGAGCCGGCGAAAGCCACATGCTGCCCCGGCAGGGCGGCCTTCGTGAAGCGCACGCCGCCGGGCGCTTCTTCCGAATCCTCGATCATCATCACCGCATCCGCGCCGCGCGGCAGGGGCGCGCCGGTAGCGATCGGCGTCGCCGTGCCGGGCGCAACCGCGAGGCGGGGCGCGCGACCGCAGGCGAGCACTTCATCGTTGAGGCGCAAAACAACCGGATTCAGCGCATCAGCGAGCGCGAGATCCGCCGCGCGCACGGCAAAGCCATCCACACCGGAGCGATCGAAAGGCGGGGTATCGGTTCCGGCGATCACGCGCGCGCCGAGCACGCGGCCCAAAGCCTGATGCAGCGGCAAGGTCTCAAGCCCGAGCGGCTGCGGGTTGAGCGCAGCGAGGAAGCGCGCATAGGCCTCATCCCGCGAGAGAACCTGCAGGAATTGCTCCTGCCCCGAAGCGGAATGGTCGGTCATCGTGTAGAACTCCGGTCACGCGAGGTCATGAAGGCCCCGCCAAGGGGCGAAAGAAGGATATCGGCTCCGGCCGGCTGACCTTCTGAACCGGCGGGCAAAAGCGTCACGGCCTCGGCTTCCGCCAGTGTTGCCAGCGTCACATCACCGGTTTCAAGCGGTAACCAGCCTTCGCCCTCGCAACGCAGGAAAGCGAGTTCCGAAAAGCCGATGCCGGAGACAATCTTGCCCGCAAGCTTGCCCTCAAAGCTCATCAGGCTGGCCCCGGAAAGTGTGGCGAGAAGGGGCAAGGCCACGGCATGCCAGAGACCGGTCGCCTCGGCGAGATCGGGTGGAATGGCGAGAACCAGCGCCTCGCCATCGCGGCCAAGCGCGCCGAAACGGCCGGGCCGCAAGGCAAGGCGGGGCTCGATAAACGCGCAGGCCTCCAGCCGGAGATGAGCCTCACGCGGATCAGCCAGGATCACGCCAAGCGCATCCGCCCAGCGCGCGAGAAGCGTGCGAACCTCGCCCGGCAAAGCTGGGTCCAGACTCATGCTCACACGCCGAACCCGGATGGAAGGCACACGCATGGCCAGAAGCAGCGCCTGCTCCACCGGGCCGACGGGTGATCCCGCCCGGAGCAACGCGCGCCCGACGGGCCAATCCTGCCTCGCGCGGCGCAAACCCTCGCCGGGGCGCAGGGTGCTGAAGGCCTCGAGGCCCAGAGGCGAGGGCGCGACGGCAGATTGCGGAAGGATGGCATCGGCACCATCCGGCAGGGCATCGCCCGCTTTCAGCAAGGGCGTGCTGGCTGGCAGGAGGGCCGGTTCATAAGCGGTCGCGCCGATCAGCATCCGTGTCCGCACGGCGTAGCCTGGCTCTCGCGCCACAGCCATCGGCGGCCAGCCTTGCGACAAAGGCACATCCTCAGCGGCCATCGCGCCGAGCGCCTCCAAGGGCGAGACCTCCGCAGCCGGGACCGGCGCGAGATTAGTGGGCAGGATTTCAGCGAGGGAGAGCAGGCGCGGCGCGTTCATGCCACCCGATTTAGGTCGGAAGCGGCCGCTTGTCGCGGGCTGAGCCGAAGAAACACGCAGGATGCTTCGGCAGTCACGCAATCCGCGCATGCAGCCCCCCCTTCCCATCGGGGCAGGGACGCGCCACAACATGCATAATCCAGAAAAGGAAAGACCAGCCCATGCCTGCCGAAGTCCTGCCGCTTGATCCCGCCATCCGCACCGCACTGGAAGGCATCACCACCGCGACGCTGACGACCGTTCTGCTGAAGAAGGGCCTGCGCAATGTGTGGATCAGAGGCGGCATGCCCTTGCGCGCCGGTGAGACGCGGAAAGTCGGCCGCGCTTTCACCCTGCGCTTCGTGCCGGCCCGTGAGGATCTCGCGACGCCCGAGAGCTGGTCCTCGCCCATTTCCACCCGCGCAGCCATCGAGGCGATGCCGGAGGGCGTGATCGCGGTCGTGGATTCCATGGGCGTGAAGGATGCCGGGATTTTCGGCGATATCCTCTGCGCCCGGATGGCGAAGCGGAAAGTGACCGCGCTCGTCACGGACGGCGTGGTGCGCGATCTCGCGGGCGTACTTGGCACTGGCCTGCCGGTCTGGTGTTCCGGCGCGGCGGCACCGCCTTCGGTCGCGGGCCTCACCTTCGTCGGCTGGCAGGAGGGAATCGGCTGCGGCGGTGTCGCGATCTTCCCGAATGACGTGATCGTGGCCGATGCCGATGGCGCGGTTGTCATTCCGCAGGCTCTGGTGGAGGCGGTGACCACGGCTTCCGTGGAACAGGAGCGCATGGAAGGCTGGATCATGGGCGAGGTGGAAAAGGGCGTGCCCCTGCCCGGCCTCTACCCCATGAATGCCGAGACCAAAGCCCGCTACGACGCAACGAAAGCCTGAACCATGCGCCTCGATTCCTCCGCCTCTGGCGTTTTCCCTATCGCACCGACGCCGTTCCTCCCGGATGGCGCGATTGATTGGGCGAGCGCCGAGAAGCTCTTCGCCTTCTACAATTCCATCGGCAGCGATGGCGTCACCGTGCTCGGCATCATGGGCGAGGCGCCCAAGCTGGAGCCCGCCGAGGCGCTTCGATTGCTGAAGCTCGCGGTGAAGCATCTTGCGGGCAAGCCGGTGATTGTTGGCGTATCTGCGCCCGGTTTCGCGGCGATGCGCAGCCTCGCGCGCGAAGCGATGGAAAACGGTGCCGCAGGTGTGATGATCGCGCCGCCGAACACGCTTCGCACGGATGACCAGATCGCCGGCTATTACGCACAGGCCATCGACGCGATCGGCACGGACATTCCCGTGGTGGTGCAGGATTATCCGCTCATCACCAATGTCATCATGACAGCGGGCGTCATCCGCCGCATCGTGAGCGAAAATGCTTCCGTTGTGATGCTCAAGGCCGAGGATTGGCCGGGTCTCGAGAAGATCTCCACCCTGCGGAAGGCGCAAGCCGATGGCGCACTTCGGCCCATCTCCATTCTCGTGGCAAATGGCGGGCTCTTCCTTGATTTCGAGATGGAGCGCGGGGCTGATGGCTCCAATACCGGCTATGCCTTCCCGGAAATGCTGATCGACGTGGTGCGTCTCTCGAAGGCGGGCCAGCGCGATGCCGCGCATGATCTCTTCGACGCGCATCTGCCACTGCTTCGCTACGAGCAGCAGCCGGGCGTCGGCCTCGCCGTACGGAAATATGTGCTGATGCGCCGCGGGCTTCTCGCCTCGGATGCGCAGCGCAAGCCGGGTGCCGCGATGAGCGCAACCGCGAAAGCGGAGGTGGATTACCTGCTCGCCCGCCTCGCGCGGCACGACAAGCGCGCGGCCCTCTGAGGCCGCGCCTCCAAAATCATTGACGTTTCAGCGCTTTTCGATATCGACGCATGCACGCCCTGCATGCGCCCGGAGGCTCCATGAGCAAGACCTATGTGCTGACGGTATCCTGCGCCAACCGGCCGGGCATCGTCGCGGCCGTCGCGAACACCCTGTTCGAAGAGGGTCGCAACATCCTCGATGCGCAGCAATTCGACGACATCTTCACCAATCGCTTCTTCATGCGCATGGTGTTCGATGGCGGCGAAGGTGACCCCGCTGCGCGCCTCGCGCCGGTGGCCGAGCGCTTCGCGATGCATTGGTCGCTGCGCGCGCTTCACCAGCGCAAGAAGGTGCTGGTTCTCGTCTCTAAATTCGATCATTGCCTCGCGGACCTGCTCTATCGCCACCGCATCGGCGAATTGAACATGGATCTCGTGGGCATCGTCTCGAATCATGCTGCGAGCGATCTCGCGGGCATCGATCTGACCGGCATCCCCTTCCACCATCTGCCGGTGACCAAGGAAACAAAACTCGAGCAGGAAACCGCGATCTGGAACCTCGTGCGCGAGACGGGCACGGATTTCGTGGTGCTCGCGCGTTACATGCAGGTTCTGTCGGATGGTCTCTCGGCGAAGCTCGCGGGGCGCTGCATCAACATCCACCACTCGTTCCTGCCGGGGTTCAAGGGCGCGAAGCCCTATCATCAGGCCCATGCGCGCGGTGTGAAGCTGATCGGCGCAACAGCACATTTCGTGACGAGCGACCTCGATGAGGGGCCGATTATCGAGCAGGATGTCGAGCGCATCAGCCACCGCGACAGCCCGGACGATCTCATCCGCAAGGGTCGTGATATCGAGCGGCGCGTTCTCGCCCGCGCCGTCCGTCTGCTGCTAGAAGACCGGGTATTGCTCAACGGCAAGACCACGGTTGTGTTTCCGGATTAAAGCATTTTCAAACGAAGTGGTTGCCGGTTCGCGTGAAGAACCGAAGGACCGCGCCCGCGAAAATGCGATAGTACAAATATTTAAGCGACGCTTTTCAACACACCGCGACGGATCTGGTCTTCCTCGATGCTCTCGAAGAGCGCACGGAAATTGCCCTCGCCGAAGCCGTCATCGCCCTTGCGCTGAATAAACTCGAAGAAGATCGGTCCGATCACGGTCTTCGAGAAGATTTGCAGCAGGATCTTGGTCTCGCCGCCGCCGACCACGCCTTCGCCGTCGATCAGGATGCCGTGCTTCTTCATATGCGCGATCGGCTCCTCATGGCCGGGCACACGGGCATGGCTCTTCTCGTAATAGGTTTCCGGCGGTCCGGGCATGAAGCGCACGCCGTTCTCGGCGAGGCGATCCGTGGCCGAGTAGATATCGTTGGTCGCAACTGCGATGTGCTGGATGCCCTCGCCCTTGTATTTCTTCAGGTATTCCTCGATCTGGCTGTGCTCGTCCGCGCTCTCGTTGATGGGGATGCGGATGCGCCCGCAGGGGCTGGTCAGCGCACGCGAGAACAGGCCGGTGAGTTTCCCCTCGATATCGAAGAAGCGGATCTGCCGGAAATTGAAGAGCTTGATGTAGAAATTCGACCACTTGTCCATGTTCCCGCGGAACACATTGTGGGTGAGGTGATCGAGGTAGAAGAAGCCAACGCCCGCAGGCTTCGGGTCTTCTGCACCGAGCCAAATGAACTCGTCGTTCGTGTAAACCGAGCCCTTCGCGCCGTATTTTTCCACGAAATAAAGCAGCGAGCCGCCGATGCCCTTGATGGCCGGCACATCCAGCACCTTGCCGGGGCCGGTATAGGGCTCGGCGCCATTCTTCACGGCATGGTCGAAGGCGTGCTGCGCATCAACCACGCGCCAGGCCATCGAGGGGGCGCAGGGGCCGTGCTCGGCCACGAATTTCGCCGCGAAGCTCTCGGGATCAGCATTCAGGATGTAGTTGATATCGCCCTGCCGATAGACCGTGATCGACTTCTTCTTGTGCCGCGCGACCGGCTTGTAGCCCATCTGCTGGAAGAGGATCGCCAGCTTTTCAGGCTGCGGATGGGCGAACTCGACGAATTCGAAGCCATCCGTACCGGCCGGGTTCTCGGCGGTGATGGTGGCGGGCGGGGCGTCATGCGGAAAGGGACCCATGGGAGTTTCCTCGCTGGCTGGGAGCACATTGGCTCCGGGCTCATCTCATGGGAGCAGAATGCCCGGATTTGCACGCAAGGTGCGTGCATTCTCGCGCGGGATTTGCACGCATCGCCGCATGATCTTGCGCCCAACCCTGCCTTCATGCACAAATCATGCATGGATCAGTTTGATATCAAGCTCCTTGATGCACTCCAGCGCGATGGACGCCTCACCAACAACGAGTTGGCGGAGAAGGTGGGCCTCTCGCCCTCGCAGTGCTCGCGCCGCCGCAGCCAGCTCGAGACGGAGGGCGCCATTCGCGGCTATCACGCAGCCCTCGAGCCCGGTGCGCTCGGTTTCGGCGTCATCGCTTTCGTGCAGGTGACGCTCGCGACCCATTCGCCGGACAATGCCCGGCGCTTCCAGCAGCTGGTGGAGCGCGTGGAGGAGGTGCAGGAGGCCTTCGCGGTGACGGGGGAAGCGGATTACCTCGTGAAGATGGTCGCGCCCGATCTTCCCTCGCTCGCGACCCTGCTGAACGACATCTTCCTGCCGCACGAGAGCGTGGCGCATGTGCGATCATCCATCGCGTTGACCACCCTCAAAGACAGCCGCCTTTTGCCGGTGACGCGCGAGACCCCGCGCCGCTGAGGCAAAGGCTGGTATTCGGCCATAATCCGGCTAGATAAAGCTCATCGGCCGCGTCGCGCGGCTCGTCCTATGCCCCAGGGGAACAACCTGCACATGCCCGCTCTTGCCTCCTGCCGCGCGCTTGCCCTCATCATCGCCGCGATCTCGGTTGCTGCGCTGGGCCTGAACTTCTCCGGGGCGTTGCCGGGCGTGCCCTTCTATATTTCCGCGGGCGGCCTCGCGCTGGCGGCGGCCATCATCGCCACGCCGGGGGTGGGGGCCTTCCTCACTTTCTTCATCGTGTTCTACGGCGTGGCCTATATCGGGTTGATGGCCGTGCTGATGCTCGGCGGATTGCTGAAATTCGGCTGGGTGGCGCAAATTCCGCCGCTGACGGCGCTGACCTCCGCCGCCTTCGGCCTGCTGGCGATTCTGCTGCACCGGATTCCGGTGACGAAGCGCGTGCTTTCGGTCGCGAATGCCTATTTCGAGACCGGCGACAAGGGCACCATCACCCTCTGGCCCTTCGGCGCGATCACCGCGCGCGAGCGCTGGATCGCCTATATGCTGCTCGGCATCATCATCATCATCAATCTCGCGCAGGTCGGCATCACGGTGCGGCTAAACCAGTGGAACCGCGAGTTCTATGATGCCATCCAGAACAAGAACGAAGCCGAGTTCTGGCGCCAACTCGCGGTGATCTGGATTCCCATCGTCACGGTGCTGATCCTTTCGAACATCATCGAGCTGGTGCTCGTTTCGGTGTTCAAGATCCGCTGGCGCGAATGGCTCACGCAGCGCCTCACCGCGCGCTGGCTGGATGACGGCACGCATTACCGCCTGCAATTCTCCGGCGGCATCGACAACCCGGACCAGCGCATCCAGGAGGATGTGAACAAATACGTCCAGACCACCTATTCGCTGACCATCCAGATGATCCAGCAGATTTCCTCGCTGGTGTCCTTCTCGGTCATTCTCTGGGGTCTCTCGGCCAACCTGCCCCTGCCGGGCACGGAAACGACCATTCCCGGCATGCTGTTCTGGATCGCGCTGGTCTATGCGGCCATCGGCACGATCATCACGCATTTCATCGGCCGCCGGCTCATTCCGCTGAATTTCGAGCAGGAAAAATACGAGGCGAATTTCCGCTACATGCTCGCACGCCTGCGCGAATACAACGAGCCGATCGCGCTTCTGGGCGGTGAGAAGACCGAGAAATCCGGCCTCGCGGCGCGTTTCCGGCAGGTGGCGAAGAACTTCATGGAGATCGTTCAGGTCCAGAAATGGCTGAATGCCTTCACGAGCTTCTACGGCATGGCGAACAGTGTGATTCCCATCGTCATCCTCGCGCCGTTCTACTTTGCTGGGAAGGTGACACTCGGCGTGATGATGCAGACGGCCTCTGCCTTCGCGCGGGTCGATGCGGCCCTCTCCTTCTTCATCGACCGCTATTCGACGCTCGCGGATTTCAAGGCCGTCGTGGATCGCCTCAACGGCTTTGAGGATTCCATCGAAAAGGCCCATGCAGCGCAGAACGCCTCGAAGATTGCGAGCGCGCCGAATGGCAGCAATGTGCTCGCGATTCCTACACTGAAACTCGCGCTTCCCTCGGGCCAGCCGATGCTCGCCGTGAACGATCTCACGATACGCGCAGGCGAGCGCACCCTGCTCACCGGCCCCTCGGGCTCGGGCAAATCCACGCTTTTCCGGGCCATTGCTGGCATCTGGCCCTTCGGCGATGGTCGCATCGACCTGCCATCCGAGGGCGCGATCATGCTGCTGCCGCAGCGGCCCTACATTCCCATCGGCCCATTGCGGCAGGCGGTGAGCTATCCCGCCGACGAAGGCAGCTTCAGCGACGAGGCCATCCGCGATGCCCTCACGCGCGTGCATCTCACGCATCTCCTCGGGCGGCTGGATGAGGCCACGAACTGGTCTCAAGTGCTTTCCGGGGGCGAGCAGCAGCGCCTTGCGGTGGCGCGCGCCATTCTCGCGCGGCCGGGCTGGCTTTTCCTCGACGAGGCGACCTCGGCGCTGGATGAGGGCCTGGAGGCGGCGATCTATGGTGCCCTGCGCGAAGCGCTGCCGCAGACCACCTTGGTCTCGATCGGTCACCGCTCCAGCCTCATCGGCATCCATGACCGGCGGATAGAATTGAAGAAGGGTGAGGACGGTCTTTACAGCCCGCGCGAAACCAGCGGCGCGATGGCCTAAAAATTATTGGGGCAAGAGTGATCCACCTTTAGGGCGGCACGTAAAGAAAAGTGCGGTGATGAGCCGCAGGGTCTTGCGAAACATTCCCCCGATTCGCCAACCCATTTGAGGCCGCCAATCCCCCTGGCGGCCTCTTCCTTTTTCAGGGCCTGTCTTGAAAAAATGGGCCGATCAGGCCGCGTCGTTCGCCGCTTCCGGCGGAAGTGCTGCGGAAAGCCGATCAAAAAGCGGGTTTTCCGGGCTGAACGCATATTCCGGCGAGGCCACGAGCACGCGCCGCGCACCCGCCGCGACCAGCTTATCCGCGAGGTGCGGCACATTGCCCTTGGGCACGAGCAGGCTCACGATTCCCGCCCCGCCATCGAGCAGAATCTCCCCGCCGGCTTCCGTAATGTCGCGGCTCAGCGCCTCCGGCACGCCCCCTTCGAGGAAAGCGCGAAGCTCGCGCCGCGTCGAAGCTTCCTTCTCCGCATGGATGCGCGCGAGCACCTGCCGCGCGGCCTCGCGATGCCCGGCATCCCAGTTCGCGACGCGGCTCGCGACGAGCCACGCCTCGGATTTAAGCATGATGCCGTCATCCAGCACCTTCAGCGCATTGGCGTTCAGCGTGGAGCCCGTAGTGGTGATATCCACGATACAATCCGCCGTACCCGCCGCCGGCGCGCCTTCCGTGGCGCCGAGGCTTTCGACGATCCGGTAATCCGCGATGCCATGCCGTTTAAAGAAACGCCGCGTGAGATTGATGTATTTCGTCGCGACACGCAGGCGCCGGCCCTTGTCGTGCCGGAAGGCTGCCGCGACATCCTCGATATCCGCCATGGCGTGCACGTCGATCCAGGCCTGTGGCACGGCGACGACGACATTCGCAAAGCCGAAGCCCAGCGGAACCAGCATTTCCACCTTCGCCTTGGGATCGGGCAGGGCCTCCTCGATGAGATCCGCGCCCGTAAGGCCGAAATGCACCGAGCCGCGCGCAATTTCCGCAACGATCTCGCTCGCCGAGAGGAAGGCGATCTCCACGCCCTCCAGGCCGGAAATCGCGCCACGATAATCGCGTGCGCCGCGCGCCTGGCTCACGTTGAGTCCGGCTTTCGCGAAGAAGGCGAAGGCGTTTTCCTGAAGCCGCCCCTTGGAAGGCAGGCCGATGATAAGCGGATTGCTCATGCTGCGTCTCCCGCAAGGCGTTCGAGCCAGATCGCCGCACCGATGGCCGGCACCGCATGCCCGAGGCGCTCGAAGAGCCGGTCATAACGACCACCCGCCGCCACAGGGCGATCCGCACCCGCGCGCCGGAGTTCAAACACGAAACCGGAATAGTAATCGAGATTGCGCGCGAAACCGGCCGAGGCCTGGACCTTGCCGAGGGTAAAGCCCCGCGCCTCCAGAAAGCCCGTGCGTGTCTCGAAACGGTCGAGCACGGCCGCGAGATCGAGACCCGCCTCGTCCGCCAGCGCCCGCACTTCGCGCGAGACATGATCGGGCTCGCCGGAAATCGCGAGGAAGCGCTTGAGAACGGCCTTCTGCTCCTCGCCGAGTGCCTGCGCATCCTCGCGCGCGCGATCCAGGAAGCGGCTCGCGATATCCTCCGCCGAGCGCCCGCCCACGGCGGAAATGCCCGCGAGCGAGAGCAGATCCTTCACGAAGGCCTTGGCCTCGCGCGGATCGGCATCCTTCAGGGCGTCGAGCACGCCGGAATAGCGCGTGAGGCCCCTCGCCTCGGGCTTCGCACCGGCGAGCGGCGCCTCCAGCTGGGCATCAATCCGGCCTTCGCCCAGAGCGAGGCTCAGGCGACGCGCCAGAACGGGCGAGAGGTTGAGCGTTTCGATGAGGCGCGCGAACAGCGCGAGATCACCCACGCGAAGGGTGAGGCCATCCGCGCCGATTTCCTCCGTTACAGCACCATGCACCTCCGCGAGGAGATCGGCATCGGCCGCCTCGCGATCACTGCGCCCGAGAGACTCGGCGCTGAACTGCCAGAATTCGGCATTCTCGCCGGGGCGCTGGCGGAAAACGGGGCCAAGGAAGGCGAGATCGGCCCTGCGGCCGACGATACCCGATTTCAGATAGGCAAGCGCGGCGGGAATGGTGAATTCGGGGCGGAGGCACAATTCCTCGCCCTCGTCATCGGAGGTGACGAACAGGCGGCGGCGAATATCCTCGCCGGAGAGTTCCAGAAACGGCTCGGCGGGCTGGAGAACCGGCACATCGGAAGCCGCATAGCCCACGCGGGCAAAGCGCGCGAGCAGCCGCGCGCCCAGCGCATTCGCGCCGTTTTCAGCCAGAGCGCCGCGCGCGAGGCGCGTTGCGCCAGAGTTTCGCCGCTGGTCCATCACCATCCCCAAAGCTCGGTTTTCGCCCCGCTTCTACCAGCGCGCGCGCGACAAGGCGACGACAAGTTCGAAACGGGATGAATCGTTTTGGTGTGTTCCTGTCATTCCGGACGCGGCGAAAGCCGCGAGCGGGATTCCACAATGTCGCGCAGAAGGCATGGATTCCCGCCCGGTCCTGCGGACCGTCGGGAATGACACCTGTGGCTCAGCGATGCCGCGCGAGAACCTCGCGCACTTTCGCCACCACATCCGAAACCGGCACGGCGAACTGCGCCTCGGCCTGCTTGGCGAGGTATTCGTTGCGATCGGCAATGCCGGTCAGTGTCGCGCCGAGGATGAGGTCCTTCACCTGAACCTCCCCCTTCTCGCGCTCGTTCGAGCCCTGGATCAGCGCCACGCGGGCGTTGCGGCGATCGGCATATTTCAGCTGCGCCTTCATGCCGGCAGAACCGAGATAGATTTCCGAAGGAATGCCCGCGGCGCGAAGGCTCGCGACAATCTGCTGGTAGCTGGCCATGGCTTCGGGGGTCTTGTCCATCGCGAGCACGATGACCGGGCCTTCGACTTCGCCGGTCTTCTCGCCACGCATTTCCGCAAGCTTGTCGAGTGCCGCGCGCAGGCGCGAGACGCCGATGGAGAAGCCCGTGGCCGGCACGGTTTCATCGAGGAAGCGTGAGACCAAGCCATCATAGCGCCCGCCACCGCCCACCGAGCCAAAGCGGATGGGCCGGCCATCTTCTCCGGGAATGGAAAACGTAAGTTCAGCCTCGAAAACCGGCCCGGTGTAGTATTCAAGCCCGCGGACGACTGAGGGGTCAATCAGGATTCTGTCCGAGTGGTATCCTGCTTTGTCGAACAGATTTCCCATGTCGCGCAATTCAGCAATGCCGCTCAAGAAAGTCTCATTGACTGCAAATGGCAAGGCCTCCGCATGCTTCATGGCATAGGTGCCGTCCTCAAACAGTTGGTGGCTAGCCTTAAGGTCCATCAAACCAAAAATTGCGGTGATTTGGCG
>JALOTF010000118.1 GCA_025458025.1 Beijerinckiaceae bacterium
GCGCTGCTGCATCTCGGAATAGGCACCCATGCCGCGCTGCGAATAGCCCTTGGCCAGCTCGAACATCGAGAGGTTGAGGCTGTGGAAGCCGGCGAGGGTGACGAACTGGTACTTGTAGCCCAGCGCGCCGATCTCTTCCTGATAGCGGGCCGCTTCCGCGTCGCTCATCTTCTTCTTCCAGTTGAAGGAAGGCGAGCAATTGTAGGCCAGCAGCTTGTTCGGGTACTTCTTCTTGAATTCGGTCGCGAATTCGCGGGCTTCGCCGAGGTCCGGCTCGGAGGTTTCCCACCAGACGAGGTCGGCATACTCACCGTAAGCCAGGCCGCGCGCGATGGCATGCTCCACCGAGTGCTTGCTGCCCTGCTTCAGGCGGAAGAAGCCTTCCTCAGTGCGGCTGTCGCGATCGATCCACGGATGATCGTAATCATCCACATCCGAGGTGATGAGGTTCGCCGCATGCGCATCCGTACGGGCCAGAAGCACGGTGGGGACACCGCAGACATCGGCCGCGAGGCGCGCCGCATTCAGCGTGCGGATGAAGGTCTTGGTCGGCACCAGCACCTTGCCGCCGAGATGGCCGCACTTCTTCTCCGAAGCCAGCTGATCCTCGAAATGGACGCCCGCAGCGCCCGCCTCGATCATCGCCTTCATGAGTTCGAAGGCGTTGAGAGGGCCGCCGAAGCCAGCTTCCGCGTCCGCGATGATCGGCGCCATGTAATGGATCGACTTGTCGCCTTCCATATGGGCGATCTGGTCGGCGCGGCGCAGGGTGTTGTTGATGCGCTTCACCACATCCCCGGCACGGAGGAAGCCGGGTAGAGCGACTGGTCCGGGTACATCTGGCCGGCATTGTTGGCGTCCGCCGCCACCTGCCAGCCCGAGAGATAGATCGCCTCAAGGCCAGCCTTGACCTGCTGCATCGCCTGGTTGCCCGTCAGCGCGCCGAGCGTGCGGACGAAGGGGCGGTTGGCGAGCAGATGGCGCAGGCGCTCCGCGCCCATGCGGGCCAGCGTGTATTCCATCTGGAACGAGCCACGCAGCTTTTCCACATCGGCCGGGGAGTAATCCCGCTTGTTTTGCGGGGTATAGGAGGCGGTCATCGGTAACATCCTTTTCCTGAAGGTGAGGGCGGCAACCGATCGTCTCAGACTTTCGATTTACAATCCTTCACATAGTCATCTTGTCGCACGCGGCCTTCTGCAGCGCAATAAGATGTTGAATTTCGTTCAGAAATACAGAAAATCATTGACATCGTGACAATTGTAATTTTGTAAAATGTCATAGATTTACAATTTTTGGAGGTAGATATGCGATCCTTGCGCATTGGCGGGCGTGTCAGGCGCTTGCGGCAGGAGCGGCGGCTCAGCCAGTCACAGATGGCGGGCGAGCTGGGAATCTCGCCCTCCTACCTCAACCTGATCGAGAGCAACCAGCGGCCGGTGACGGCTTCCGTGCTGCTCAGGCTCGCGGAGAAGTTCCAGATCGATCTTGGCAGCCTCAGCGCCGAGGAAGATGGCCGGCTTGCAACCGACCTGATGGAAGCGCTCTCCGACCCGATGTTCGAGAGCGCCGATGTGAAAACCACCGATGTGCGCGACCTCGCGGCTACTTTGCCGGCCCTCGGGCAGGCTTTCGTGACGCTTTACAACGCCTATCGGCGCGGTGGCGCGAGCGATGGCGCCCTCGGCATGGGCGATGGCGAGGGCGCCTCGTCCAGCATCCCCTCCGAGGAGGTCTCGGATTTCATCCAGCGGCATTTCAACCATTTCCCGGCGCTGGAAGAGGCGGCGGAAAGCCTCTGGGTCGATCATGGCCTGGCACTCTTCACGCTCCAGCAGGATCTCGTGAAGGTGCTGGCCGAGCGTTTCGCGGTAGATGTGGAAATCGCCGCGACCGAGAACATGCGCGGGCTTTTGCGCGCCTATAACCCGCTGACGCGCCGGCTCCAGCTTTCGGAACTGCTCACGAGCCCCAGCCGCACCTTCCAGCTCGCGCACCAGATCGCGTTTCTGGGCTTCCGCCGCGAGATCGATGCGCTGGTTTCGGGCGGAAAATTCTCGACACCTGAAGCGGATTCGCTCGCAGCCTCGGCGTTGGCAAATTACTTCGCGGCGGCCGTGATGGCGCCTTATGCGCGCTTCCTCGAAGCGGCGAAAACCTCGCGCTACGACACGACCATCCTGAAGCACCGCTTCAACCTCTCCTTCGAGCAGGTCTGCCATCGCCTCACCACACTCCGCAGACCGGGCGCAGAGGGCGTGCCGTTCCACCTGATCCGCGTGGATATTGCCGGAAACATCTCGAAGCGCTTTTCCTCTTCCGGCATCCATATCGCGCGGTTCGGCGCGGCCTGCCCGCGCTGGAATGTCTATGATGCCTTCGCGACGCCGGGCATGCTGCGCGTGCAGGTCTCGCGCATGCCCGATGGCTCCTCGTTCTTCTGCATCGCGCGCACGCTCACGCCGGGTGGCCGGCAGGTGATGCGCGGCGGCCTGCCGGCGCGCGCGGGCATGCTCGCCATCGGCCTCGGCTGCCCCCTCAGCCACGCGAAGGAGTTGATCTATGCGGACGGGCTCAGTCTCGATGATCCGACCATCGTCACGCCCATCGGCGTCTCCTGCCGTACCTGCAACCGCGCGGATTGCTCTGATCGGGCCATGCCGGCCCTTGCGCAGCGCCTGATCATCGACGAAAACCGGCGCGGATTATCCACCTACTCCATTGCCAGCGACAGCTGACGGATGTAGGAAAATCAAAATAAAATGTGGTTTTCATACAATCACAGAACAAGGCATTGGGAACGCGCGCGATGGCTTCGAAACTCGACCAGCTGAAATCCATGACCGTGGTGGTAGCCGATACCGGCGACATGCAGGCCATCGAGGCCTTCAAGCCCGTGGATTGCACCACGAACCCGACGCTGATCCTGAAAGCGGCCGAGATGGAAGCCTACAAGGGCTTCGTGGATGAGGCCGTGCAATGGGCCGCCAAACAGGGCGGCAGCCGCGAGGCGCGCATTTGCGCTGCCTGTGATCGCCTTGCCGTGACCTTCGGTGCGGAACTTACGAAGCGCGTGCCCGGTCGCGTCTCCACGGAAGTCGATGCCGATCTCTCCTTCGATACCGCGAAATCGGTCGCGAAAGCCCGCGCGATCATCGCGGATTACGCGAGCCGCGGCATCGGTCGCGAGCGCATTCTCATCAAGCTGGCCTCGACCTGGGAGGGGATCCGCGCGGCGGAAATCCTCCAGAAAGAGGGTGTCGATTGCAATCTCACGCTGCTCTTCAACATTGCGCAGGCGGTGGCGTGCGCGGAAGCCGGCGCGTTTCTCATCTCGCCTTTCGTGGGGCGCATCCTCGACTGGTATAAGAAATCGACCGGGCAGGATTATACGAGCGAAACCGATCCCGGCGTGCTCTCCGTGCGGTCGATCTATGCCTATTACAAGGCCCACGGCCACAACACGGTGGTGATGGGCGCGTCCTTCCGCAATATCGGCGAGATCGAGGCGCTCGCGGGCTGTGATCGCCTGACCATCGCGCCGGCCCTGCTGGATCAGCTCGCGAAGGATGAGGGCGTCCTCAACCGCGTGCTGGATCCTGCCAAGGCCGCGGCCGCCGAGAAGCCCGCGCGCATTCCGGTGGATGAAGCCAGCTTCCGTTGGGCGCTGAACGAGGATGCCATGGCGACCGAAAAGCTCGCCGAGGGCATTCGCGGCTTCGCGGCGGATCTCCGCAAGCTCAAGACCATGATCGGCGCCCGGCTCGACGCGTGAGTCTCGACGCCTGAGGCCGCCAACCCGCCTGCCTCATCCCGATGCGTCCGGTTTCGCGCGCAATCAGCGCAGGAAACCGCCTTGTTCCATACGCTTTTGCTCCCGGCGTTAAGCTTCGATTAGCAGAGAATATGCAACCACAGATTGAATTTCTGTGGTGGAGTGGGTCTCATGTCGAGGCGCTTTTGGCTGTCCTGGCCGATCATGATCAGCATGTACCTTGGCGGCGCTGTTCTGTTCGTCTGGGGCGCGCATGGTATCGGCCAGAATGCGCGGCAGGCGATTCTCGATCGCGATGCGGAATTCACGGCGCGCGAATGGGGCGAGCATCTGCTCAGCAGCAGCGCTGCCTTCACCGATCTGATTGCCGGGCGCCCGGCTCTGCCGGAAAACCAGCGCCTTTTCGATGGGCGCGCCATGACGGGCGCCATCTTCCGCTACAAGATCTTCGACGATAACGGCCTGCTGCGCCATGTCGCCAGCCGGGGAGGCTGGGATGAAATCCATGGCGTGACGTTGGGAACGCACAGCGCGGAAGCCGCCGAGGTGGCCCGCAACGGCATGACCCGTGTCGCCGCGCGGCATGGCGATGGCAAAAGCCGACCGAGCTATTTCGCGACCGCCTACATGCCTCTGGCGCGTGAGCATGGAATTGTGGGTGTCCTGGAGGTCTATATCGACCATACCGAACGGGCGCGGATCCTCGATGCCGTGCTGTTGACCGCGGGAGCATCGGTGTCGGCCCTCACGGGGTTGGCCTTCGCGGTGCCCGGCCTGCTTGGCCTCTGGCAGGCGCGCAAGCGCCAGCAGACCGCGCGTCGCCTGCGGCATGTGGCCCGGCATGATGAACTGACGGGCCTGTTCAATCGGATGGCCTTCGTCGAGAAAATCGATGCCCTGATCCGCGCCAGAGCGGAGTTTGCGGTGCATTTCATCGATCTCGACCGCTTCAAGGATGTGAACGATACCCATGGCCACCCGGTGGGCGATGCCCTTCTGCACGAGGTGGCCCGCAGGCTGATCGCGATTGCTGGAGATGAGGCCAGCGTCGCACGCCTCGGGGGCGATGAATTCGCTATCCTGCAGGAATTGGCCGCGCAGGATGATCGCGGGCCCCAGCGTCTGGCCCGACGTGTGGTTGCGGCGATGGAGGTTCCGTTCCATCTCGGCGATATCGAGGCCCGGATCGGCGCAAGCGTTGGTACCTCTCTTCACCCCCGCGATGGTGAAACCCGACAAAGACTGCTCGTGGCGGCGGATCTCGCGCTTTATGCGGCGAAGCGGGGAGGTCGAGGACAGGCCGTCGGCTTCGAGGCCTCCATCGAGGAGGAGCGGCGCACGCGTCAGTCGCTCGAAAACCGCTTGCGTTTCGCAGTCGAGCACGAGGATTTCGAACTGCATTACCAGCCGCTTTACTCTACCGATGGCAAAACCCTCCGCGCCTTCGAAGCGCTGCTGCGGCTCAAGGCTGCGGATGGCACGCCCATTCCGCCCTCGGTCTTCATTCCCGTGGCGGAGGAGTTGCGGCTGATCGATTCCATCGGCCAATGGGTTCTGCGCGAGGCCTGCCGCACGGCTGTCCTGTGGCCGTCCGACATCTCTGTGGCGGTCAATCTCTCGCCGTTGCAATTCCTCAGCGGCAATCTCAGCCGCACCGTGCAGGCGGTGCTCGAGGAGACCGGCATCGATCCGCGCCGGCTTGAACTCGAGATGACCGAGAGCGTCCTGCTTGAAAAACCCGACGAGATCCTCGCGCAGCTCACGATCATCAAGTCGTTCGGGGTTTCCATCGCGCTGGATGATTTCGGCACGGGCTATTCCAGCCTGTCCTATCTCTGGCGCTTCCCCTTCGACACGCTGAAGGTCGATGGCTCCTTCATGACCGGGCTCGCCGACCCTGAATCGCGCTCGCGCGAGGTGCTGGACACGATCATCGCGCTTGGGCGGGTGCTGAACCTGCACATCACTGCCGAGGGCGTGGAGACAACCGAGCAGATCGAGGTGCTGCGCGAATTGCACTGCGATTACGTGCAGGGCTTCCTGCTGGGGCGCCCCGTGCAGGCCACGGATGTCGCGAGTGTCATCATCGACGGCATGCGGCCCGCTTCGGAGGCTCCGGAGCCGCGCCTTTCGCGCCGGAAAAGGGCCTGAAGGGGGGTGCGACGCTCTTTTCATTGGACATTTGGGCGTGCTCGTCTATCTCCCGCCTCATGACCACCGAGCCAATTCCGAACATCCGCAATTTTTCCATCGTCGCCCATATCGACCATGGGAAATCGACCCTCGCCGATCGCCTGATCCAGAAGACGGGCGGTCTCTCCGAACGTGAGATGGTCGATCAGGTGCTCGACAACATGGAGATCGAGCGCGAGCGCGGCATCACCATCAAGGCGCAGACCGTGCGGCTGAATTACCGCGCGGCCGACGGCAAGGATTACATCCTGAACCTGATGGATACGCCCGGCCATGTCGACTTCGCCTATGAAGTCTCGCGCAGCCTCGCGGCCTGCGAAGGCTCGCTGCTGGTCGTGGATGCGTCGCAAGGCGTGGAAGCGCAGACGCTCGCCAACGTCTATCACGCGCTCGATGCCGACCATGAGATCGTTCCCGTCCTCAACAAGATCGACCTCCCCGCCGCCGAGCCGGACCGGGTGAAGGAGCAGATCGAGGAAGTGATCGGGCTTGATGCCTCCGATGCCGTGCCCATCTCGGCCAAGACCGGCATCAACATCGAGGGCGTGCTGGAGGCCATTGTCACGCGCCTGCCGCCGCCCAAGGGCGACCTCAACGCGCCGCTGAAGGCGCTGCTGGTCGATAGCTGGTATGACGTCTATCTCGGCGTCGTCGTGCTCGTCCGCATCATCGATGGCAAGATGAAAAAAGGCATGCGCATCAAGATGATGGGCACGGATGCGGTGTATGACATCGAGAAGATCGGTGTTTTCACGCCCAAGATGCTCGATGTCACCGAACTCACGCCCGGCGAGGTGGGCTTCATCACCGCCTCCATCAAGGAAGTTGCGGATACCCGCGTCGGCGACACCATCACGGAAGACAAGAAGCCCACCTCTCAGGCGCTGCCGGGCTTCAAGCCGGTGCAGCCCGTGGTGTTCTGCGGGCTCTTCCCGGTCGATGCCGCGGATTTCGAGGA
>JALOTF010000054.1 GCA_025458025.1 Beijerinckiaceae bacterium
ATTGGGGCCGATTTCGAAGAGTCGGGCGATGGTCTCGCGGTTCCAGATGATCGGCTTGTCGAGCAGCGCGGGCGAATAGGCATAGCCCTGCGCGGTGCCCACCTTGCGGCCCATCACACCATGCAAGGTAGGGCCAGCGCGGTTGCCATCATCCGGCGAGAGCGTGTGGCACGCGCCGCAGGCCTTGAAGACTTCCGCGCCGGGATGGTTCGCCAGAGCCTGCACGCGCGCCTCGGGCGCTTCAGCCATCACCGGGTTTACCGGCTCGCCAGTCGCCACCACCCAGCGCCGCACGAGGCGATCCGCCCCACCGGTGAAGATCTCCCGTCCATCGGGCGAAAACGCAAGCGACCAGAGCGGAAAGGCCGGGCCGGACATGCGGCGCTGGACACTGCGCGCCTGTCGATCCACCAGCACCAGCGCCCCCCGGAAACCCGCCGCACCGACGATCCGCCCATCCGGTGAAGCCGCAAGCGCCACGATGGGCACTTCGGCGATGGCGAGCGTGGCAACGGTGGCCGTAGCGGGGTTCACGAGGCGCAGCTGGCCATCGGCGGCGGCAACGGCGAGTTCATCGCCCGCGCGCACCACAGCGTTCAGCGGCACGCCGATCTCGATGACGCGCGGCGCATCAGCTCCCTTGTGGAGGATCAGTTGGCCGTCATAACCCACCGAGGCGAGCGTGCCATCCGGCAGGTAAGTCACGGCATTCACGTTGCCTTTATGCGCATCGATGACGCGCGGCGTGCCACCCGCGAGAGGCCAGATGCGAACCGTGCCGTCCCAACTCGCGGAGGCGATCTCGCGTCCATCCGGCGAGAGCGCGAGCCCGGCAATCGGGCCCTCATGGCCCTCAAGCGTGGCGCGCGGGGCATCGCCTTCGCGCGGCCAGAGCAGGATGCGGCGATCCTCGCCTGCGCTGGCATAGCCGCCATCGGGCAGGGCAATCAGCGCGTTCACCGCGCCCTCGTGACCGCGCAGAACCGTTTCCGCGACGCCGCGCTGCGGATGCCAACGGATGACCGTGGTATCGAAGCTCGCGGTGGCGATGCGGCCGTCGGGCGTCGCGACGATGACCCGGACAGGCCCGCCATGGCCGCGCAGATCAGCGGCGGCGACAGGCCCGGCGAACATGGCCAGCAACGCGATCCAACCCCACTTCACGGCCAAACCTCCCTCTCGACAGCCCCAGTCAGTTCCACCATATGGCGGGGATGCGGCCCGCGGGAAGTCTCCTGCGGCAAGGAGCCTCGCGTGTGTGACCATGGCTGAAATCGCCCTCGACCTTCTCGGCCTGCGCTGCCCTTTGCCTGCGCTGAAAACGCGGAAAGCCCTGAAAGGTCTCGAAGCCGGCACCGTGCTGGTGGTGACCGCGAATGATCCGCTGGCGGGGCTCGATATTCCCAACCTCATCCGCGAGACCGGCGACACGCTGGAAACCACCGCGAAGGATGGTGAGCGGCTGACCTTCCGCATCATCAAGGCCTGAGCGGGAAAATCCGCTCCAGCCGCGCGAAAACCCGGCAAATCGACCCCGAAAATGCGGGTAAATCGCAACATTCTTCCGGTCGTCAAACGACCCGGGAATGCCTAGAACAGAGCCCGGAAAACACTGGGATTTTTTCGATGCTTCTCGCACAGAAACCGCTCGCCATCCTCGCTCGCCCGCCCGCCCTCGCGGCTGTAGCGGCGACTTTGCTGCTCATCGCATTGGCCGGGTTGAATGGGGGGGCGCGCATGGTGGTGCTCGCGGGTATCGGGGTTTTCGCTGGCCTCGCGCTCTACCATGCGAGCTTTGGCTTCACGGCGGCGTGGCGGCGCTTCATCCTCGAGCGGAAAAGCGCTGGCTTGCGCGCGCAGCTCATCATGCTTGGCGTGGCGAGCCTCGTGTTCTTCCCCGCGCTCGCCGCGGGCAGCCTGCTGGGCCAACCCGTGGGCGGCTATGTGTTCCCCGTGGGCGTGGCCTTGGTGACGGGCGCGTTCCTATTCGGACTCGGCATGCAACTCGGCGGGGGATGCGGCTCGGGCACGCTCTTCACCATCGGCGGCGGCTCGGTGCGGATGGTGGTGACGCTGGTGTTCTTCATCCTCGGCTCGACGCTCGCCAGCGCCTATGCCGAACACTGGTTCGCCTGGCCGAAATTCGCGCCGGTTTCGGTTGTGTATAGCCTCGGCTGGTTGCCAGCACTCGCGGCGATGATCGTGGGGTTGGCAGCGCTCTATGCGCTGGTGACGAAGGCCGAGACGGCGCGGCACGGCTCGCTCGCTTCCATCCGGCAACCGGCGACGCAATGGCTCACCGGCCCATGGGCGCTGATCGTCGGCGCGCTGGCTTTGGCGCTGGTGAACATCGCGACGCTGATCGTCTCGGGCTGGCCCTGGGGCATTACGGGAGCGTTTGCCTTGTGGGGCGCGAAAATCGCGAGCCTGTTCGGGGCTGAGCCCGCAACATGGGCGTTCTTCGCCGGAAACGAGGCCGCCCTGCGCGGAAGCCTCTTCACGGATGTCACCTCCGTGATGGATTTCGGGATCATCCTCGGCGCGATGCTCGCGGCGATGCTGGCGGGGAAATTCAAGCCGGGCTTTTCCATTCCCGCGCGTTCGCTTGCGGCGGCGGTGATCGGTGGATTGCTGCTCGGCGTGGGCGCGCGGCTTGGCACGGGCTGCAATATCGGCGCATTCTTCTCCGGCACCGTTTCGGGCAGCCTGCATGGCTGGGTGTGGCTCGCTTTCGCCTTCGCCGGAAATGTGGTGGGCGTGAAGCTGCGTCCCTTGTTCAAACTCGACTGATCTACTCAGCCGGTTGCAGCGTGGGCTTTGCCGCGCGCTCGTCCTTGGCGGATTTGTAGCGTTTCGCGAGCCGCGCCACAGCGATGAGCCCCGCGAGCCCCACGAGATTGGCAGCGGTGGTCGTGAGCCAGTCCCGACCCGTCACATCGAGCACCATGCCGAGGCTCCAGGCCAGCGCAATCGACGCCATGAAGGTGGCGAGCGCCTGCTGGCCCACCTCTATGATCGGGCGGAAATCCGCAAGGCGCTCGCGATAGGGGTCAATCAGCGTGAGAACCACATAGGCGCTCGCGAGAAAATGCAGGTAGAGCAAAGGGTTGAGATTGGTCTTCCCATCCACGCCGATCAACCGCTCATGCAGTTCACCGAGAGCCGGAAAGACCTCGTGGATGGCCCAGAAATTGAGCGGCACGGAGGCCACGAGAAACGCCGTGCAAGCCCAGAACAGCACGCCCTTCTCGAAAGCGGGAGCCTTTAGCCACCCAAGGCCGAAGGCGAAACCGGTGAAGAACACGAGCTGCCACGCGAAGGGGTTGAAAAACCACATGCCGCCCGGTCCCTGCCCTCCCGGCAGGTTGAGATGCGTGATTTGCACGATGAGCCAGAGGACCAGCAGCGCGGCCATCGCCAGCAGCGGCGAGAGGCGCCCCAAGAGCATCACCAGCGGCAGCATGGCGAGCAGCACGAGATACATCGGCAAAATGTCGAGGAAGGCCGGCGTGAAGGTCAGGGTCATTAGCGAGAAAAGCCCATCGCCGGGCTCGCGATAGAACCAGCCCAGGCCAAGGCGCGCGGGGTAATCCGTGCCCGTCAACTTCCAGCCCGCGACGCTCAGCGCCATCATCACGAGGGCGAGGCCGATATGCGCCCAATAGACCTGCCAGAGGCGCGAGAGCACGCGGAAGAGCCCCGCGCCGTAGCCCTGCCGCAGGAACACGCGCCCAAAGGCAAAGGCCGAGGCAAGCCCCGAGCAGAACACGAAGAGTTCCGCCGCCGAGGAAAACCCGAAGCGCGCGGGGATGAATCCGAACCATGGGTTATCCGGCAGATGCGCGATGAAAATCACGAACATCGCGAGGCCGCGGAAAAAATCGAGCCGCACATCCCTCGGGGTGCGAACAGGTGTCATCATCGCTGGCGGCATGCCCAATTCCCTCTCGCCGCTCCGGATATGCCGGTTTTCGCTCACACGTGCCGTTCGCAAATGCGTGAGGCGAAAGCGAGGCGGGGTTCAACGGAAGATATTGCCCAATCGCAGGGAGAGGTCGCCCGTCGCCTGATCCGCCGTCTTGCTGCCGCCGAGCACGGCATGGACATTGACGCGCAACGCTTCGGACACTTCCGAATAGCGCGGCGTGATGGGCCGCGGGCGAGCGGATTGCACCACCGGAAGGGCTTGCGCAAACCAGGAGCGCGCGGCCAGCACCTCCGGATCAGCATAAAGTTCGGGGAAAACCGGCAAATGCCCGCCCTGCATGGCGAGTGGCTTCGTAACCTCCGGCGAGGAGAGATGCCGCGCGAGCTTCACCGCATCCGGCTTGTTCTTCGAAAAGGCCGAGACAGCGACCATCCAGCCGCCGAGGCAGGAGGGCGCGGAACCGTTGAAGCCCGGCGCAGGCGCAATGCCGATCTTACCTTTCACGGCTGAATCCGCATCATTTTCAAGCCGGTTCGCAGCATAACCCCAGCTCAGCCCGAAGATGAGGTTCCCTGCCTGCATGGTCTGGCGAATGCGGTCGGTCGCGATCTCCGAGAGGTTCGGCGGGGTCACATTCGCCGCGCGCAGATCAGCCCAGAGCTGGAACGGGCGCTTCGCGGCTTCGCTCGCGAGGTTCGGCTTGCCCCCCACGAGGATATCCTCCCCCGCGCCCCAGAGCGGCACGAGATAGGTGCAGACCGCACTCTCAACCGGCGCGCCGGTCGTCTCGAAGCCGATCAAAGCGGGGTTGTTCTCGCCGGCCATGATCTTTTGCGCAGCGGCCTTGAGGTCATCCCAGGTGCGGGGGATATCGAGGGCGTATTTCTCCAGCAGATCCTTGCGATAATAGAGGAATTGCGCATCCGCGATGTAGGGCAAAGCCATCACGCGGCCATTGATGGTCGCCGCCGCGCGATAGCCCGCGGGGTAGCGTTCAAGGATGCGATCACGATCAGCCGCGAGATACGCATCAAGCGGTTCGATCCACTGCGCCGCCGCCCATTGCGCGGGGCGCAGCACATCGATCAGGAAGAGATCGAAGCTGCCATCCTTCGAGGCAAGCGCCGCGTTCAGCACCTGCTGTTGCTGCTCGACAGTGGCACCGCCGGCCTCGATCTCGATGCCGATGCCGGGATTGGCGCGCAGGAAGCCTTCAACCGCGAGGCGGGCGACATCCAGCCTCTGGGCATTGCCGATGAAGAGCCTGAGAATGGTTTGCGGCGCAGCAGGAGGCTGGGTTTGCGGAGCGGTTTGCGGCGTTTGTGCCTGGGCCATGGCCAGCGCGCCAAGCCCCGCGAGAACAAGCAGGAACAGGCGCACAAAAGCCTTGCTGCTTGCCACTGCCCCCATGCTGGTCTCCCTGATATCCTGCTTTCCATCCTTCCGATCAAGCACGGGGCCGAGGCAAGGGGTTTGTGCAGGGCGCTGCGCATGATCCCCATGGCGTTTCGTGTTCACCGAGCCCCGAGAGGGCTTGCGGTGCGGCCCTTCGCTGCCTAACCATCGAGCTCCTGCCTTCCAGCCGAAATCCGATCATGAATCGCATCCTCACAATCGGCATCGCCGTCCTCGATGATATCTACACGCTGCCGATGCCGATCACCCCCGGCCAGAAGCATCGCGCAAGCGGTATTGCCACGACCATCGGCGGCACCGCCACCAACGGCGCCTATGCCATCGCGCGGCTCGGCGGCAGGCCGGGCCTGCTCGCGCGGTTCGGCGATGATGCGGTGGGTGCGCAATTGCGGACGATGCTCGAGGGATATGGCATCGATACGAGTCTCAGCCACGCCATGCCGGGTTTCCAGACTTCGCGCTCGACCATCGTGGTGGAGCCCAATGGCGAGCGCTCCATCTTCAACCGGATGGATCCCAACGCGCCCGAGGATGCTCCCTGGGTGCCGCGCGAATTGCCCGCCGGGTTCGAGGCCGTGCTGGGCGATGTGCGCTGGGAGAACGTCGCCCTGCGCCTGTTCGATTCCGCGCGGACCAAGGGCAAATTCGCCGTACTCGATGGCGATCGCGCGCCGCAGGAAGCGCGCCTCGTGGAGGCTTCGACGCATGCGGTTTTCTCGGCGCAGGCCATCCGCGAGATGACCGGCATCAGCCATATCGGCGAGGCTCTGGCCCATTACGCGAAGGGCCGCACGAATTTCATCGCCGCCACCGATGGCGAGCACGGCACCTTTAGCCATTGGGAGGGCCGCGTGACGCATCACCCGGCTTTCCCCGTAACGGCTGTGGATACTCTCGGCGCGGGCGATACCTGGCACGGCGCATTCACCTTCGCGCTGGTGGAGGGCATGCCGATCAACACGGCGATCCGCTTCGCCAGCGCCGCAGCGGCCATCAAGGTCACCCGCCCCGGCGGCCCCCTTGGCGCGCCGACAAAAGCGGAAGTTCTCGCCTTTCTGGAGGAACGGGCATGAAGGCAATCAGCGCCGGAAAACTGCGTGGCCTCAGGCGCATGGCCGATGAAGCGGGCCGCTTCAAGATGACGGCGGTGGACCAGCGCCCGCCCATCAGCAACCCCATCGCGAAGGCGCTCGGCAAGCCCGCGCCCTGGGATGAGGTGGGGCGCTTCAAGGCGGCGCTCATCCGCGAATTGCAGGGTCAGTCCACCGCGATGCTGCTCGACCCGAGCTATGCCTACCCCTTTGCGGAAAACGTGCTCGATCCACGCCTCGGGCTCATCGTCACGCTGGAAGAGGCGGTCTGGCAGGACACGCCCGATGGCCGCCTCTCGGATGTGATCGAGGGATGGTCGGTCTCGAAAATCCGCCGCATGGGCGCCGATGCCGTGAAGGTGCTCTGCTGGTATCGACCGGATGCGCCGAAACACGTCACCGATCACCAGAAGGCCTTCGTGCGGAAAATCGGCGAGGAATGCGCGAAGTTCGACATTCCCTATCTCTTCGAGGTGCTGGTCTACCCCCTGCCGGGCGAGGCCAACCAGACCACGCAATATGTCGAGATGGCCGACAAGAAGAGCGAACTCGTCTTCGAATGCGTGGCGGAATTTGCGAAACCCGAATACGGCGTGGATGTCTTCAAGCTCGAATCCCCGGTGCCCGCGCGGCTCTGCGATGGTTCGGCAGAAGTGCAGCGCGCATTCGACGAGATGGGCCGGCTCTGCGGCCGCCCGTGGGTGATGCTCTCCGCCGGAGCAGGCATGGCGGAATTCCGCGCGGTGCTGGAGCATGCCTACAAGGCGGGCGCCTCGGGTTATCTCGCGGGCCGCGCGATCTGGTCGGAAGCGCTCAAGCTTTACCCGGACTGGCAGAAGATCGAGGCGGAGCTGAAGGGTCGCGGCGTGGGCTACATGCAGGAGATCAACGCGCTGACCGATGCCCATGCCGCGCCGTTGTGGCAGGCCTTCGGTGGCGTGAAACTTGCTGATGACGATGCCGCCTTCGCCAAGGCCTATGGCGACATCACCGGGTGAAAACCGCTTGAACATGCTCCAGCCCGAGGCCGATCTGCAGCGCCATGCGCCCTACGAGGATGCGCTGGCGATCCTGCTCGGCACGATGTTCATCGCCGTGGGGGTGATGCTCTACAGCCAGGCGAAGCTGGTGACTGGCGGCACAGCGGGCCTCGCCCTGCTATTGCACCACATATCCGGCGCCGGCTTCTGGCTGGCTTTTTCAGCGGTGAACGTACCGTTTTACGCGCTTGCGGCGTGGCGCATGGGCTGGAAGGTTGCCTTGCGTACCTTCCTCGCCGTCACGGTGGTTTCGCTCTTCGCGAAATTCCTGCCGAACTGGATCGTGATGATCCCGCTCGATCCGGTTTTCGCGACCATCCTCGGCGGCGGTCTCATGGGCAATGGCCTACTGATGCTGTTCCGGCATCGCACGGCGCTTGGTGGCGTGAACATCCTCGCGATGTTCCTGCAGGAGAAATTCGGCTGGCGCGCGGGCTATGTGCAGCTTGGCATCGATTGCGCCATCCTGCTCGCATCGCTGGCGGTTCTGCCCCCGCAAAATCTGGCCCTCTCCTTGCTGGGCGCGGTGGTGGTGAACCTGATCCTCGCGATCAATCACAGGCCTGGGCGTTATCTCGGCATGTCCTGAGGGCTGCGACGGGATTGCCCTCTTGAAGTTTCCCGCGCCTCCCTCACCATGCACATGAGGAGCCTTTCAGCATGCGTCGCACCCTGCGTTTCATCTTCCGAAGGCTGCAACGAAGGCGATTGCGGCGCTTGCACGGTGGTGCTGGCCCGGCTGCGCGAGGGCCGCGTGCGCTATGAGCCGGTGAATTCCTGCATCCTCCTGCTCGGCCAGATCGACGGCGCGGAAGTGCTGACGGTGGAGGATCTTTCCGCCGGGGGCACGCTGCATCCCATCCAGGAGGCGATGATCGCGCATCACGGCGCGCAAGCGCCGCTTTTGACGACATTCTCTCCGGCAATCTCTGCCGCTGCACCGGTTATCGCCCGATCGCCGATGCCGCGCTGGCCGCACTCCATGGCCCGGCTGCCGATGTATTCGCGGCGGATGCCGAGCGCCGCCGGATGCGGCTGGAGGCATTACAGGAAGGCTCGGACCTCTTCATCGGGCATGAGGCGCGCTTTTTTGCGGCTCCCGCCAGCATCGAAACCATGGCGAACCTCGCTTTGCGCCACCCCGACGCGACCCTGCTCGCGGGCGGAACGGATGTGGGCCTGTGGATCACCAAACGATTGCAGGATCTCGGGAAGATCATCTGGCTGGGACGCGTGAGGGGCCTCGACCGCATTGAGGAAACCGAGACCACCCTCACCTTCGGCGCGTGCGTGACGCATGAGCGCGCGCTGCCGGTGCTTGCGAGCCTAGACCCCGATCTCGGCCTCCTGATGCGGCGCTTCGGTTCGAAGCAGGTCCGCGCCTCGGGCACGGTGGGCGGGAACATCGCCAATGGCTCGCCGATCGGCGATCTCGCACCCGCGCTCATCGCCCTCGGTGCGAGCGTGGAGATGCGCAAGGGCGGCCTCACGCGCACCATGCCGCTGGAGAATTTCTTCCTCGCCTATGGCAGGCAGGCGCGCGAACCCGGCGAGGTGGTGACGGCGCTCCATATCCCGAAGCTAAAAGCCGGCATGGCATTCCGCGCCTTCAAGATTTCCAAGCGTTTTGATGAGGATATCTCCGCCGTAATGGGCGCGTTCCGCTTCCGGGTGGAGGGAGGCACGATCGCCGAGGCGCGCCTCGCCTATGGCGGCATGGCAGGCGTTCCCGCCCGCGCGAAGGCCACCGAGCAGGCGCTTGAGGGCGTGTCGCTCGCTGATACCCATGCCTGGGCGGCCGCACTCTCGCATCTCGAAGCGGATTTCCAGCCGATCTCGGATATGCGCGCGAGTGCGGGTTACCGCGCGAAGGTGGCGCGCGCGATTACCGGCAAGGCCTTGCTGGAAATCGCCGGCGGGGCCGCCGAAACGCGAATTCACCCGCGGGAGGTGGCGCATGCGGGCTGAGCCGGAAACCCTCGCCGTGGTGCATGATTCCCTGCCGCATGACAGCGCGCGCCTGCATGTGACGGGCCGCGCGACCTATATCGACGACATCCCCGAACCCGCGGGCACACTGCACATCGCGCTCGGCCTCTCGCCGAAAGCCCGCGGGCAACTCGTGAGCCTCGACCTTTCGGAGGTGCAATCCGCCGAGGGCGTGGTGCGGGTCATCACCGGGCATGATGCGCCGGGGAAGAATGATACCTCGCCGCATCTCGGCGACGAACCCATGCTCGCCACGGATGAGATCGCCTTCCACGGGCAGGCCGTATTTGCGGTGGTCGCGACCAGCCGCAAGGCGGCGCGCATCGCGGCCAGGCTCGCGCGGATGGAGATCGCGAGCGAGAAGCCCAGCGTTTCCGTGGATGATGCCCGCGCCGAGGGCGGTCGCGTGCTGCCGGATTACGCCTGGGAAAATCCCCGCGTCGCGGATGCGCTTGAAGCCTCACCGCTGCGCCTCTCTGGCGAGATCGAGATCGGCGGGCAGGAGCATTTCTACCTCGAGGGGCAGGCGGCCTTCGCCTTCCCCGGCGAGGGCGAGGAGATGCTCGTGCATTCCTCCACCCAGCACCCCAGCGAGGTGCAGCATATCGTGGCGCGGGTGCTGGGCGTCGCGGATCACAACGTCACCATCGAATGCCGGCGCATGGGCGGCGGTTTCGGCGGCAAGGAGAGCCAGGCGAGCCAGTTCGCCGCGATTGCCGCGCTCGCCGCGCGCCTCACTGGCAGGCCCTGCAAGCTGCGGCTCGACCGCGACGACGATTTCGTGCTGACCGGCAAAAGGCATGATTTCCTGACGCGCTACGATGTCGGCTTCGATGAAGAGGGCGTGGTGCAGGCGATCGACCTGCAATTGGATGCGCGCTGCGGCTATTCGGCCGATCTCACCATCGGCGTGGTGGATCGCGCGATGTTCCATTCGGACAACGCCTATTTCCTGCCGGAAGCGCAGATCGCCTCGCGACGGCTGAAAACGAACACCGTCTCCAACACCGCCTTCCGTGGCTTTGGTGGCCCGCAGGGCATGGTGGGCATCGAGGCGGTGATGGATGCCATCGCCCACCAGTTGGGCCGCGATCCCCTCGATATCCGGAAGGCGAATTTCTATCGCCCCGGACGCGACCTCACGCCCTATGGCATGACTGTCTTCGATATCGAGACTTTGCTGCCCCTCGTCGAACGGCTCGAACTCACCAGCGATTACCGCGCGAGGCGGGCGGAAATCGCCAATTTCAACGCGCATTCGCCGATCCTCAAGAAGGGCCTCGCGCTCACGCCCGTGAAATTCGGCATCTCCTTCACGTTGAAGCACCTCAATCAGGCGGGCGCGCTGGTGCATGTCTATTCCGATGGCTCGGTGATGCTCAATCACGGCGGCACGGAGATGGGCCAGGGCCTTTATGTGAAGGTCGCGCAGGTGGTGGCCGATGTGTTCGGCATTGCGCTGGATCGCGTGAAGATCACCGCGACCAGCACCGCGAAGGTGCCGAATACCGGGCCGACCGCCGCCTCCTCCGGCACCGATCTCAACGCCATGGCGGCTAAGATCGCGGCGGAAACGATCCGCTCCCGCATGGCGGAAGAAGCCGGGCGGCGCTTCGGTTGCGCAGCGGAGAACATCGCCTTTTCCGATGGTGTCGTGCGTGGCAACGGGCAGGACATCGCCTTCGGCGCGCTGGCCAAGGCCTGCGTGCTGGAGCGCATCTCGCTCTCCGCCACCGGCTTCTATTCCACGCCCGGTATCACCTGGGATCGCAACACGAAAACCGGGCGGCCCTTCTTCTATTTCGCCTATGGCGCCGCGTGTTCGGAAGTCATCATCGACACGATGACCGGTGAGATGAAGCTGACGCGCGCCGATATCCTCCATGATTGCGGGCGCTCCCTGAACCCGGCCATCGATATCGGCCAGATCGAGGGCGGCTTTGTGCAGGGGCTGGGCTGGCTCACGACGGAGGAACTGGTTTTCGATGCCGAGGGGCGGCTCAGGACCCACGCGCCCTCGACCTACAAGATTCCCGTGGCCTCGGACATTCCGGCCGATCTGCGCGTGAGCCTTTGGCACGAGCCCAATCGCGAGGAGGCCATCCACCGCTCGAAGGCGGTGGGCGAACCGCCGGTGATGCTCGCGATTTCGGTCTTCTCCGCCATTGCCGATGCGGTGCATTCCCTCGCGCCCGGCAAACCCGTGAGCTTGCGTGCGCCGGCCACGCCCGAGGCCATTCTCGATGCCTGCGACGCGCAGAAGGGCCTGGCATGAGCCGCATGCGCATCACGATCAGCGATGCGCGCGGCTCCACTCCGCGTGAGATGGGCGCGGCGATGCTGGTGGATGGCGAGGGCCGTTTCACCGGCACCATCGGCGGCGGCACGCTGGAATGGCAGGCGCTAGCCGAGGCTCAGCGGCTGCTGCGATCCGGCGAGACGCGCCGCGAGATGCATTTCTCCCTCGGCCCCGATCTCGGCCAATGCTGCGGCGGGCGGGTGACGCTCCTTTTCGAGCGCGTGACCGAAGATACGACCCTCGCGAAGCCCGCCGGAACACCCATGCTGCTCTTCGGCGCGGGGCATGTGGGCCGCGCGATTGCGCTGGCCATGGCGCCGTTGCCGTTTGACATCCGCTGGATTGACCCGCGCCCCAACGCCTTCCCGCAGGCCTTTCCGCCCAATGTCACGCCGGTTGCGCCGCTAGACCCAGTGACGGAAATCGTGGGCGCGGAAACCAGTGCGCTCGCGCTCATCCTCACGCATAGCCATGCACTGGATCTCGCGCTCTGCGATGCCGCGCTCCGGCGCGCGGACATGCCCTTCGTGGGCGTGATCGGCTCGGCGACGAAGCGCGCGCGGTTCCTCAGCCAGTTGCGGGCCATGGGCCACGGCGAGGACGCGCTCGCGCGCCTCACCTGCCCCATCGGCCTCCCTGATCTCGGCTCGAAGGAGCCGGCGGCCATTGCGGCAGGCGTTGCGGTGCAGCTCTTGCAGGAGAAGGCGAAGCTGGCCGCGATGCAGCCGAATTTAAGAGGTTTTCATGCCCAATCCGCCCGATGATGATGCCCTGCTGGCCCGCGCGGTTCAGCTCTCGCGCGAGCATATGGAAGCCGGTGCGGGTGGCCCGTTCGGCGCGGTGATCGCCACAACCGATGGCCGCATCATCGCCGAGGGCTGGAACGGCGTTACCTCCGGGAACGACCCCACGGCCCATGCCGAGGTGGTGGCCATTCGCCGGGCCTGCGAGGCGCTCGGCACCTTCGACCTCTCGGGCCATGTGATTTACTCGTCCTGCGAGCCCTGTCCCATGTGCCTCGGCGCGGTCTACTGGGCGCGCCTTGACCGGCTGGTTTTCGCCAATTCGAGGGCTGATGCTGCGGCGATCGGATTCGATGATGCGCTGATCTATGACGAAATCCCCAAGCCCATCGAGGTGCGCCTGCTGCCAACGCGTCACCAGCCTAGCGCCGAGGCGACGGCGGTTTTTGCGGATTGGCTGAAGAAGACCGACCGCATTCCCTACTGAACACGGGATTTTCGCAGCGCAGAGCTGTTCTTTTCGGCAAACCGGTCAATTTCTGTGCATGGCTTTCCCATAGAACGCCAATCGCTTGCGCTTGGGCGCGGCATGGGGCTTGCTATCAGCCAAAGGCTGCATGCCTCGGCCGGGTAATCCGGGATCGACAGGACGCAACAAAGGAGAGAAGCCGTGTTTGAGATTTCCCGCCGTGGCACTGTTCTGGGGCTGGTACTGGCCGGCTTCGCCGCGCTCTCGCCTGCCCTCGCGCAGGCCCCGACCAAGCTGCGCGTCACGCTCGACTGGCGCTTCGAGGGCCCCTCGGCCCCCTTCCTGATCGCCATCGACAAGGGCTATTTCGCCGCTGAAGGGCTGGATGTCACAGTCGATACCGGCAACGGCTCGCGCGAGGCGATCCCCCGCGTGGCGTCGAACACCTACGATCTCGGCTTCGGCGACATCAACTCGCTGATCCGCTTCCGCGACGAGAACCCGAGCGTGAACCTGAAAGCGGTGATGATGGTCTATGACCGTCCGCCCTTTGCGATCATCGGGCGGAAATCGAAGGGCATCACGACCGACCTGAAGAGCCTCGCAGGGAAGAAATTCGGCGCACCGGCGGCGGATGCAGCCTATGCGCAATGGCCCATCATGCGGGCGGTGAACAATATCGACGAGAAGACGATGAAGTTCGAGAATGTCGGCTTCCCCGTGCGCGAGCCGATGCTCGCCACCGGCGAGGTGGATGCCGTGTTCGGCTTCTCGATTTCGTCCGTGATCAATCTCAAGGCGCGCGGCGTGCCGGATGCCGACATCGTGAGCCTGCTGATGAGCGATTACGGCGTGGATCTCTATGGCAACGCCATCATGGCCTCGCCGAAGCTGCAGGCCGAGAACCCCGAGGCGATCCGCAAGTTCATCCGCGCCTTCATCAAGGCCTGGCGCGACGTGATCAAGGATCCGGCGGCGGGTGCTGCGGCGGTGCTGAAGCGGAATGACGTGGCAAAGCAGGATGTCGAGCTTGAGCGCCTCAAGATGCTGATCGAGCAGAACATTCTCACCCCTGCCGTGAAGAATGTCGGCATGGGCGGCGTGCTGAACGATCGCTTCGATCGCGCTCTGGACCAGATTGCGCTCACCGCACCATTCAAGAACCGCCCCAAGCGGGAGGATGTGTTCACGGCCGAGTATCTGCCGCCGCCGGCGGATCGCAAGATCCACTGAGAGACAAGGAGCCTGGCGTGAGCGACGCATTCGTCCGGCTGGATCACGTCCAGCATGTCTATGGCGGCGAAGGCGGCGTTCTCGCCGTCGAGGATCTCACCATCGCGGTGAAGGAGGGTGAATTCGCCGCGGTGGTTGGCCCTTCGGGCTGCGGAAAATCCACGCTGATGAAGCTGGCGACCGGGCTGCAATTCCCCCGCGCGGGCAGCGTGGTGGTGGGCGGGGAAAAGGTCTCGAAGCCGGTGAAGATGGCCGGCATGGCCTTCCAGAACCCAGTGATGCTGCCCTGGCGCACCACGCTCGACAACGTGCTTTTGCCGCTCGAAATCGTGGAGCCGCATCGTTCGCGGTTGCGCAAGGAGAAGGCGGCCTATGTCGAGAAGGCCGAGGCGCTGCTGGCGCAGGTGGGCCTGAAAGGTTTCGGGCCACGCTATCCGTGGCAGCTCTCCGGCGGGATGCAACAGCGCGCCTCACTCTGCCGCGCGCTGATCCACGAGCCGCGCCTGCTGATGCTCGACGAGCCCTTCGGCGCGCTCGACGCCTTCACCCGCGAGGAATTGTGGTGCGTGATCCGCGATCTGCACGCAGCGAAGAAATTCACGGTGATCCTCGTGACGCATGATCTGCGCGAAGCGGTGTTCCTCGCCGATCGCGTCTTCTGCATGAGCGCGCGGCCCGGGCGCATCGTCGCCGAGCGCGAGGTGAACCTGCCGCGCCCGCGCGACCTTGATGTCACCTTCAGCCCTGAATTCGCGGAGATCGTGCACGAATTGCGCGGCCATATCCGCGAAGCGCGCAACGTTCACTGACATGCGCGAAGTGAGAACAAGGTCATGACGCAGAAACAGAAAATCGCGCTCGCGCCGTGGGTCTTCACCATCGGCTTCTTCCTGCTCTGGGAGATCGGCTGTCGCGTGTTCAATGTGTCAAGCTTCGTGCTGCCCACGCCGCTCTCCATCGGCAAGGCGATGTGGGAATACCGCACGCAGCTTTCGTTCCACTCCTTCCATACGCTCTGGATGACCTTCGCGGGCTTTGCGATCGCCGTGGTGTTCGGTCTCGGCCTTGGCCTGCTGCTGGGCTCCTCGCGCATCGTGCATGCAGGAACCTATCCGCTGCTCGTGGGCTTCAATGCCATCCCGAAAGTCGCGGTAGTGCCCATTCTCGTGATCTGGTTCGGCGTGGGCTGGATGCCGGCGGTGCTCACCGCCTTCCTCATCTCGTTCTTCCCCATCGTCGTGAACGTCGCGACGGGTCTCGCGACCATCGAGCCTGAAACCGAGGATGTACTGAAAGCTCTGGGGGCCTCGAAATACGACATCATGACCAAGGTCGGCCTGCCGCGCTCAATGCCCTATTTCTTCGGCTCGCTGAAGGTCGCGATCACGCTGGCTTATGTCGGCTCGGTGATCGCGGAGTATAACGCCTCGAAATACGGCATCGGCAATTTGATGGCGCGCGCGAGCGCGGATTTCAACGTGCCGCTGCTCTTCGCCTCGCTCATCGCGCTCGCGGTCCTCGGTGTCGTGATGTACGCGATCACGGCCTGGATCGAGAAGCGGATGACCGGCTGGGCGCAGCGCTCGGGCTTCGCGGCAAACTAACCGCCCGGCGTGAACATCGGAAGGTCATTGCCGAGTGCGATGACCTTGCCCGGGTTGAGCCGGTTCTCAGGATCAAGCGCGCGCTTCAGCGTTTCCATCAGCCGCAGGGCCACCGCGTCCTTGTAATGCGGGAGTTCGTCGCGCTTGAAGAGCCCGACGCCGTGCTCCGCCGCGATGGAACCGCCGCGCTTCGCGGTCTCGTCATGCACGATCCCGTTGAAGCGATGCCACTCCGCGAGGAAGGCCTTCGGCTCCATGCCCACGGGCTGGCTGAGGTTGAAGTGGATGTTGCCGTCGCCGATATGCCCGAAGGCGCAGACGCGCAGGCCCGGCATTGCGGCCTCGCAGGCGGCGCTGGCCTCGATCAGGAAATCTGCAACGCGACTGATCGGCACGGAGACATCGTGCTTGATCGAGGCGCCTTCGTGCTTCTGATACTCGGAAAGCGCCTCGCGCAGATGCCAGAAAGCAGCCGCCTGCTGGTCGCTCGCCGCGAGCGTGGCATCGGCGATTTCCCCGGCTTCGAGCGCGGGTTCCAGCACTTCGAGCAGCAGGGCTTCGAGGTCCGCGTTCGGCTCGGGGCTTGTGAGTTCCACGAGGGCGTAAGAAGCGTGCTGGCCTTCCAGCGGATCGCGCGCCCCCGGAGCATGACGGGTGACGATCTCCAGGCCGAAACGAGGGATGATCTCGAAGGTGGTGAGGCGGTCGCCGGCGCGCTGGCGGAGTCGCGCGAAGAACGCGACAATCTCGCTCGGCCCCGCTGCGCCCACGAAAGCGGTCGCCCGCGCTTTCGGGAGCGGGAAAAGCTTCAGTACGGCCTTGGTGACGATGCCGAGCGTTCCCTCCGAGCCGATGAAAAGGTGCTTCAGGTCGTAGCCCGCATTGTCCTTGCGCAGCGCCGAGAGGCCGTTCCAGATCGCGCCATCTGGCAGCACGACTTCCAACCCAAGCACGAGATCGCGCGTATTTCCATAGCGTAGAACCGCGGTGCCGCCGGCATTCGCAGCGATATTCCCGCCGATGGTGCAGGAGCCCTCGGAGGCGAGCGAGAGCGGATAGAGAAAGCCCGCTTCGCGCGCCGCCGCCTGCACCTGGGCCAACACGACACCGGCCTCGACGGTGATCGCAGCATTGACCGCATCCACGGGCTCAATCGCCTTCATCCGCCTAAGCGAGATCACTACCCCGCCATGCGGCACGCCTCCGCCGACGAGGCCGGTATTGCCACCTTGCGCCACGAAATTCACGCCCGCCTGCTGGCAGGCCGTCACGATGGCGGAAACCTGTTCCGTATTCGCGGGCGCAACAGCGGCGATGGCCGTGCCTTTCGCGAGGCGGCGCGTCTCCTCCAGATAGGGCGCGAGATCCTCCGCCGCGACATGCAGATGCGCCTCGCCCACGATGGCGCGGAGCTGCGAAAGAAGATTGGCGGAAGGCATGGCGGATATCCGGTCTTGATTTGGGCAAGGCGAGCGGCGACAGCTTACGGGCGCCGCGTTGCGAGGCAATCACGGATTGCCGCAAGCACGCCCGTGCCGTGAAGAAGGAGCCTCTGATGAATCCCATGACCATGCAGGAAATCCGTTTCCGGGGCGCAGGTGGGCCGGAGGTGATCGCGATTGCCGAAGGCTCGGTGCCGAAGCCGGGGCCGAACCAGTATCTCGTGAAGGTCGCCTATGCAGGCGTGAACCGGCCGGATTGCCTGCAACGCGCGGGCGGCTACCCGCCCCCGCCGGGCGCGCCAGACGTGCCGGGCCTCGAGATTTCCGGCCATGTCGTGGAGGCCGGCGAAGGGGCGAGCTTGCCCGTGGGCACGGCGCTTTGCGCGCTCATCGCCGGCGGCGGCTATGCGGAATATGCGCTGGTGGATGCACCGCTCGCGATGCCCGTGCCGGGCGAATTGAGCCTGCTCGAAGCCGCTGCTCTGCCCGAGAATGTGCTCACGGTCTATGACAATGTGGTGACGCGCGGGCGTCTCATGGCCGGCGAGACATTCCTTGTCCATGGCGGATCAAGCGGCATCGGATCGATTGCGATCCAGATGGCGAAGGCGCTTGGTGCTACGGTCTTTGCCACCGCACGAGGGCAGGAGAAGCTCGATTTCTGCCGTGAACTCGGGGCGGATCTCGCGTTCGATTACACCGAACAGGATTTCGTGGCGGAAGCGCTCTCCGCCACCAACCAGCAGGGCGTGAATGCGATCCTCGATATGGTCGGAGGAGATTACATGGCGCGGAATCTGCGCTGCCTCGCCGTGGAGGGACGGCTGGTGCAGATCGCTTTCCTCAAGGGCTCGAAGGCGGAGATCGATTTCCGCCATCTGATGATGCGGCGACTGACCTTCACCGGCTCGACGCTTCGCCCGCGCTCGCTCGCGCTGAAGGCGGCAATTGTAGATGCCGTGCTGCGCTGGATCTGGCCGCTGGTCGAGGCAGGGAAAATCCGCCCGCGCATCGACACGGTGCTGCCGTTGGCTGAGGCGCGCGCCGCGCATGAACGCATGGAATCCAGCGCCCACATGGGGAAGATCATGCTGAAGGTCGCAGGCGGCTGAACCTGCGAATTCAGCGCCGTTCTGGCTTCAGGGAGACCGGTCGCCCCGCGCTCAGCTTGGGGTGCGGCAGGATCACGGTCACCGCGCCACGCGGCAAGGCGGGTTCCTGCACGATGCGCTTGGACGCGATGGAGCCGGTAATCTCGGGCGTACGCGCAGCGCGTTCCGCCGCTTCCCGCGCGCGCTGTTCCTCGCGCGCCCGGCGCATTGCGGCGGCCTCGCGGTCGAGCATTTCGCCGAGGGTGGGGGAGGATGGATCGATATCGATGGCTGCGGGCCGCGAGGCGGCATTCAGCTCCGCAAGGCTCGCGCCCGAAAACAGGGCCGCCATCAGTGCAGCCTTCCGCAGGTTACGCATGAACTCAACACCAACAGGCCGGCGGCGCGGGGAACGCAACATGACCCCTCCGGCCTGATCATGATGAAGGAACAGGGTTGTTTTTTTCCTAAACCGAGCGAAGCTGCTGCAAAACGCCGCCGCCGGGATGGTCGGCCGGGGTCGGTTCCGGCCGGTCGAGCCCAAGTTGTCGCGCAGCCCGCACGAGATCACGCAGGCGAGCCGCACCGGTCTTACGACGAATATTCAGCCGATGCGTTTCCACAGTGCGAACGGACAGCGTGAGCCGGCGTGCGATTTCCTTGTTGGAGAAGCCGCAGCCAATGAATTGCAGCACCTCCGTTTCTCGATCGGTCAAGCCGTAGAGATCGGCGCCAACGCTCTCCCTACGCTCGCCCATGATGGCATCGGCGAGGCTGTTCGAGAGGTAGATGCCGCCTTGCGAGACCGCGCGCAAAGCGTGCAGGAATTCTGCCGGTGGCGCCTTGCGGGCAAGGCAGGCCTGCGCACCGACCGCGAGGAAGGCCGGAGCCTCCTCCGCTTCGTGTTCCAGGAAGGTGACGAGCACCCGGAGCGACGGCAACAGCATCCGCGCGCGGCGCACGAGTTCCAGAGATCGGATATGCGGCAGGCCAGCCCCGATCACCAGAGCATCAGGGCGCGTCGCCTGCAGCGCCAAAGTTGCTTCCGCACCATCGCTGGCTTCCGCCACAATGGAAAAATCGCCCGCCCGCTCGAACGAGATGCGCAGGCCTTCGCGCATTACGGGCTGGTCATCGGCCAAAACCACGCGCATCTTTCCCCCGTGCATATGGCTCCCCTTGCTCCGAAACCGAACGCCTGACATCTCTTCTGTGCCGAAACGGGAGAAATTCCCGGGAAAAGACAACAAAAGCAGATCTCGGTAGTAAGGTTTCAAGCACCATGCCAGACGGGCTGGACGCAGCCGGTCTGAACACGCGATAATCTTGGCAAATCGCGTATGAACGGAATTGGAATGCCCGGAACTTTGGTCTTCGATATTGGTCAGGTACTTTTGCGCTATGACCCACACCTCGCATTTCTCGATCTCCTGCCGGAGCGCGAGGCCCGCCTTCACTTCCTCACCCACATCCTCCCGCCCGAATGGAACCTCGAGCAGGATCGCGGACGCGATTGGCGCGAGGCAGAGGCGATGCAGATCGCCCTTCACCCCGATCATGCCGATCTGATCCGCGCTTTCCGTGCGAATTGGCACAAGATGGTTCCGGAGGCGATTGCGCCGAACGTGGCCGTGCTGGAGGACGCGCTGGCCGCCGGCATCCCCACTTACGCGATCACGAATTTCGCGGCGGATACCTTCATGGAGGCCTGCGGGATGTATCCGTTCCTCACGCGTTTCCATGGTCGCGTGGTCTCAGCGGAGGAAAAGCTGATCAAGCCCGATCCCGCGATCTACCGCGTGTTCCTCGAGCGATTCGGAAAACGCGCCGAGGATTGCCTCTTCATGGATGACAGCCGCGCGAATGTGGAATCAGCGAAAGCGCTCGGCTTCTCGGTAATCCATGTCACGCCGGAGACGGATCTGCGGGCAGAAGTGCGCGGCTATGGTTTCGCAATCTGAGCTTATTGCTTCAGCACGAGCGTATTGCCGTTCATCTCGAAGCTCTTGAGACGCTTCAGGAAGCTCATGCCAAGCAGCGTGATGTTGAGCGCGCCGGGCGGCATGATCGTGGCTTCCACGTCGCGCACGACAATGCCCTGAACGCGCATCTCGGGAATGCGCGCCTTGGCCGCGCGCACGATGCCGTTCGCGGTCTGCATGGGGATCACATAATCCCCTGGCTTGGGGCGAATGCCCGCCTTCAGCGCATCCTCATGCGAGAAGGCCACCACTGAAGCCCCGGTATCCACCAGTGCCTTCACGAACTGGTTGTTCACGCTGAGATCGGTCGCGAAATGCCCGCGACGGTCGGCCTGCAGCGCCACAACGCGCGAGGCGGGAATAGCAGCATTGGCGGAAGCGACCTGCACCGGCGGCGATTTCGGCTCGCTCTGCTTGTTGGCGATGGTGTTGGCAAGATTGGCCCCGCCGATCGCCACACCGGCAACCATGAGAATAATGCGCAAAGACATGAACCAACCGCCTTCCTGGCCCGAAAACGAGGGAAAGGCTGCATGGTCAACGACCAAGGATGTGTTGATACGCACCGGCCATTTGCGATCGCGGTGAACGAGACCTCAACGCGACGCGCTGTTCTCCGTCGGATGCTCGATCTGGAAAGCCGCGCGGAACAGCGCGCGGGTATAGTCATCCTTCGGCGCCGTGAAGAGATCGCGCGCGGGCCCCTCCTCGACGATCACGCCATTGCGCATCACCAGAACATGGCTCGCGAGCGCCCGCACGACCTTGAGATCGTGGCTGATGAAGAGATAGGCGAGCCCGCGCTTCGCCTGCAGATCACGCAGCAAATCCACGATCTGCGCCTGCACGCTCATGTCGAGCGCGGAGGTGGGCTCGTCGAGCACCACGAATTCCGGATCAAGCGCCATGGCGCGGGCAATCGCGATGCGCTGGCGCTGCCCACCGGAGAATTCATGCGGATAGCGATCCATCGCGGCAGGATCGAGCCCGACATCGATCAGCGCGCGGGCCACGCGCTCACGCGCCGCGACCTCTTTCAGGCCGGGCTCCTGAATGTAGAGCCCCTCGGCCACGATATCCGCGACCGACATGCGCGGCGAGAGCGAGCCATAGGGGTCCTGGAAGACGATCTGCATCGCCTTGCGCATCGGGCGCATCTCGGCAAAACCGAGGCCCTGCACATCGCGCCCCAGAACCACGATGCGGCCCTGCGAGCGGATCATCCGGAGGATCGCGAGGCCGAGCGTGGTCTTGCCCGAGCCGGATTCGCCCACGACGCCAAGGGTCTCGCCCTTGCGGATGCGCAAGGAGACGCCATCCACCGCCTTCACGTGGCCGGTCACTTTCCGGAAAAAGCCGGTGCGGATGGGGAAATGCACTTTCATGTCGGAAACTTCCGCCACCACCGGCGCATCCGGGTGCGGCACGGGCGGTTCGCCCTTGGGCTCGGCGGCAAGCAGCGCCTTGGTATAGGCGTGCTGCGGCTGGGCGAAGACATCCGCCACCGCGCCTTGCTCCACGATCTCGCCCTTCTTCATCACTGCGACCCTGTGCGCGAGGCGGCGCACGATGCCGAGATCATGCGTGATGAACAGCATCGCCATGCCGGTTTCGCGCTGGAGTTCCTTCAGCAGCGCGAGGATCTGCGCCTGCACGGTCACATCGAGCGCAGTGGTCGGTTCATCCGCGATGAGCAAGGCCGGCTCGTTCGCGAGCGCCATGGCGATCATCACGCGCTGGCGCTGCCCGCCCGAGAGCTGATGCGGATAGGCCCCGAGGCGCTTTTCCGGCTCGCGGATGCCCACCTTGTTCAGGAGATCCAGCACGCGCGCCCGCGCCGCCTCGCCCGATAGGCCGCGATGGATCGAGAGGATCTCACCGATCTGCTGCTCGATCGTGTGCAGCGGATTGAGCGAGGTCATCGGCTCCTGAAAGATCATGGAAATCGCATTGCCGCGCACATTGCGCAGCGCCGCATCGCCCGCATTCAGCAGGTCACGCGCGGGCTTGCCCTCCTCGCTGAAGACGATGCGGCCCGAGGGGTGATGCGCGGCGGGATAATTCAGCAGGCCCAGCACGGAAAGCGCCGTCACCGACTTGCCCGAGCCGGATTCGCCCACGAGCGCCAGCGTCTCCCCCTTCGCGAGGCTGAAGGAGACGCCGCGCACGGCAAGGCTCTCCTGCCCGCCCTGCCGGAACGCCACCGCGAGATTTTCGACCGTGAGAAGCGCACTCATGTGAAGGTCTTTCGCGGGTCGAAGGCATCACGCACGGCTTCCCCAATGAAGATCAGCAGCGAGAGCATGGTCGCGATGACGAAGAAGCCGGCAAAACCGAGCCACGGCGCCTGCAAATTCGCCTTGCCCTGCTGGAGGAGTTCACCCAGCGAAGGCGAACCTGGCGGGAGGCCGAAGCCGAGAAAATCCAGCGATGTCAGCGTGGTGATAGACGAGTTCAGCAGGAACGGCAGGTAGGTGAGCGTCGCGACCATCGCGTTGGGCAGGATGTGCCGCACCATGATAGCGCGATCCCCGAGGCCGAGCGCGCGGGCGGCATTCACATATTCGAAATTGCGCGCACGCAGGAATTCCGCGCGGACCACGCCCACGAGAGTGGTCCATTTGAACAGCAGCAGGATGAAGAGCAGGATGAAGAAGCTGGGTGTGATCACCGCCGCGAGGATGATCAACAGATAAAGCAGCGGCATCGAGGTCCAGATCTCGATGAAACGCTGGAAGATGAGATCCACCTTGCCGCCGAAATAGCCCTGCACCGCGCCCGCTGCGATGCCGATGACCGAGGCGAAGGCCGCGAGGATCAGCCCGAACAGCACGGAAATGCGGAAACCGTAGATCAGTCGCGCGACCACATCGCGCCCGCGATCATCCGTGCCGAGCCAGTTCCATTCGATATCCGCGCAAGACTTGCCGCCGGTTTTCTGAGCCGCCGCCGCGCATTGCTCGGCGGTCAGCATCCAGGTCGGCGGCGAGGGCGCGGGCAGCGGCAGATCGCGGTTGATCGTGCGGTAATGGAAGCGGATCGGCGGGAAGATCATGAAGCCGTTGGCGTTGATCTCCTGCGCGATCACGGGGTCACGGTAATCCGTGACCGCAAGGAAGCCGCCGAACTTCTCCTCGGGGTAATCCACCACGACCGGAAACAGCCATTCGCCCTTGTATTTCGCGAAGATCGGCCGGTCATTCGCGAGAAATTCCGCGAAAAGGCTGAGGACGAACAAGGCCATGAAGATCCAGAAGGACCAGTAGCCGCGCCGGTTCGCCTTGAAGTTCTTGAGCCGCCTTTGGTTCAGTGGCGAGAGCTTCACGAAGCGGCCGAGAAGCCCGCCCGTTTCCGGCACGGGCGGCGCAAGCGGGGCCTTGTCGTTGGCGGCGAGTTCAGACATCGCGCGCCTCAAAATCGATGCGCGGATCGATGAAGGTATAGGTGAGGTCGGTCAGCAAGGTGATGACCAGTCCCATCAGCGCGAAGATGTAGAGTGTCGCGAAGACCACGGGGTAATCGCGGCCGAGCGTCGCCTCGTAAGAGAGCAAGCCGAGGCCATCGAGTGAGAAAATGTTCTCGATCAGCAGGGAGCCCGTGAAAAAGGCGTGAATGAAAGCACCGGGGAAACCCGCAATGACAATCAGCATCGCGTTGCGGAACACATGGCCATAAAGCACGCGGCTTTCGCTCAGGCCCTTCATCCGCGCGGTGAGCACATATTGCTTGCGGATTTCATCGAGGAACGAGTTCTTCGTGAGCAGCGTCAGCGTCGCGAATTGCGAGAGGATCATCGCCGTCAGCGGCAGGGTGATGTGCCAGAGGTAATCGAGGATTTTCCCGCCGAGCGAGAGCTGCTCGAAATTCGAACTCGTGAGGCCACGCAAGGGGAAGATCTGCCAGAACGAGCCGCCTGCGAAGAGCACCACCAGCAGCACCGCGAAGAGAAAGCCGGGGATCGCATAGGCCACGACGATGACGCCGCTGGTCCAGACATCGAAGGCGGAACCGTCCTTCACCGCCTTGCGGATGCCGAGCGGAATGGAGATCGCATAGGCTATCAGCGTCATCCAGAGGCCGAGGGAGATAGAAACCGGTAGTTTTTCGAGGATGAGATCGACCACGCTGGCATCGCGGAAGAAGCTGCGCCCGAAATCGAAGCGGGCATAATCCCACACCATCTTGAAGAAGCGCTCATGCGCGGGCTTGTCGAAGCCGAATTGCTTCTCAAGCTCCTTGATGAAGGCGGGATCGAGCCCCTGCGCCCCGCGATAGGTCGAGGTGGCATCGCCAGCGCCGGCGCTTTGCGCCGCCGCGCCCACATCGCCGCCGCCCCCGCCAATGCGGTTGGTGCCGCTCGCATCCTGCCCCTGCAATTGCGCGATGATGCGCTCCACCGGGCCACCCGGCGCGAACTGGATGATCGTAAACGAGAGCAGCAGGATGCCGAGCAGCGTCGGCACCATCAGCGCGAGGCGGCGCAGGGTATAGGCCAGCATCAGCGACCAACCTTTTGGGCCTTCGCGGCATCACGCCACCAGGTCGCCATGGCCACGCTCGTGGGCGAACCGCCCAGCGGCGGAATGGGGCCGGGGCGCTCGAACATGTCCCAATAGGCGAAGAAATGCTCGCCCGTATACCACGCGGGAATCCAGTAGCGGCCCGCGCGCAAAACACGATCGAAGGCTCGCGCGGCGATGGTGATCTCCTCGCGCGTTTTCGCGGCGATGATTGCTTCGATCAGGGCGTCCACCGCCGGATCGGCGATCCCTGCGAGGTTGCGCGAACCCGGCGTCTTCGCCGCCTGCGAACCGAACAGGGTGCGGAGGCTTTCACCCGGCGCCATGGACATCACGAAACGCGCGGAGAGAATGTCGAAATCAAACTCCTGCTGCCGCTTCTGGAACTGCGAGGGGTCCACCACACGGATGGCCCCTTCGATGCCGAGCAGGCGCAGGTTCTTGATGATCGATTCCGTGTGGCGGCTGATCGCATTGTCGAATTCCAGGAATTCGATCTCCATCTTCGTGCCATCCGGCAGGCGCAGCACATTATCCGCTCCGCGCTTGGCACCCGCCGCGGTGAGAAGCTGCGAGGCGCGACGCAAGATGTTGCGATCCTGCCCAGAACCATCGCTTTCCGGCGGCGACCACGGCTCGCCGAACACCTCATCCGGCACCTTGCCGCGGAGCGGTTCGAGCAGCTTCAGCTCCTCCGACGAGGGCTTGCCCTCGGCCTTCATAGGCGAATTCTCGAAATAGGAGGCCGTGCGACGCCGCAGACCGAACATCAGGTTGCGGTTCACCCATTCGAAGTCGAGCGCCAGCGCCATGGCTTCCCGCACGCGGGGGTCGCGGAATTGCGAGCGGCGGGTGTTCATGAACCAGCCCTGCGTGCCGGAGGGGCGACCGTCAAGCGCCGTCTCGCGCTTCACACGCCCATCCTTCATGGCGGGGAAATCGTAGCGTGTGGCCCAGGTCAGTGAGGTGAATTCCTCACGGAATGTGAAGGTACCGGCCGTGAACGCCTGGAACGCCGCCTCGCGATCGCGGAAGTACTCGTAGCGAACGGTCTCGAAATTCCCCTGCCCGATGGAAACCGGCAGATCCTTCGCCCAATAATCCGCAACGCGGCGGAAAGTGATGGAACGACCCACATCCACCTTGTCCACCTTGTAGCCGCCGCAGCCGAGCGGGCTTTCGAGCGTGCCGGCATCGAATTCGCGGGTGGCGTAATAGGCCTTGGAGAAGATCGGCAGGCTCGCCGCGACCAGCGGCAATTCACGGCTCCTATTGGGCGCGAAGCGGAATTCCACGAGATCGGGTGCAAGCGCCTCCGCACCGAGAACCCGTTCCAGCGCAATGCGATAGCCCGCATGCGCCTTGTTACTCTTCAGCGTTTCAAGCGTGAAGACCACATCCGCCGCGGTGATTGGGCTGCCATCCTGAAAGCGCGCCTGTGGGCGCATCTTGAAGCGATAGCGCAGGCCATCGGTGGAGCGCTGCACGCTCTCGGCCACGAGGCCGTAGAGCGAATCCGGCTCATCGAGCGAGCCGGTCATCAGGCTGTCGTAGATCAGCCCCATGCCCGCAGCCCCGTTGCCGCGCATGGAATAGATGTTCAGTGTGTCGTAGGTGGTGAAATTCTGGTTGCCCGAGATCGAGGTGATCTGGGTTGAAAACTCGCCGCCCTTCGGCGCATCCGGCTTCACGTAATCGTAGCGCTTGAAATCAGCGGGGTATTTGAGATCCCCGAAGATGGACATGCCGTGGCTGGGCGGCTCGAACCCCTGTGCATCGGGGGTCTGTGCCTCGGCACGCTCATGCGGCAACAGGGTCGAGACGCCGATGAGCGCCGCGCCGGAGAGGAGCCTGCGGCGCGAGAGCCCAAGGCGGGCGGCCATCTCGATCGGATCTTCCCTCACGGCGCTGCTCCCGGTTCGGCCGAATCACTTTCGGAACCCTAGCCGAAACTATGGTGCGCAGAAGGGCGAAGGCCAGAGGCTGCCCCCGCCATGCGCCGGAAAGCCATGGAAAATCCGCCGCGCGAGGCATGAAAAAAGGCCGGTTGCCCGGCCTTCTTTCCATTCCCCCGAATGTCAGTGGCTCACTGCGGCAGCGGAACCGGCGCTTCCGCCTGCTGGCGCATGTAGGCGATCAGGTCGGCGCGCTCGTCGGGGCGCGAAATGCCGGCATAGTTCATCGAGGTGCCGGGCATGTAGCCCTTGGGGTTAGCGAGGAAGGCATCGAGCTGCTCGAAATCCCACTTCTCGCCCTTACCCGCACGCTCCTTGAGGGCGTTCGAGTAGTTGAAGCCAGCGGCGGAACCCTTCACGCGGGCCACAACGCCATAAAGCAGCGGGCCCTGGCCGTTCTTGCCGTCCTTGGTGAACTGGTGGCAGGCGGCGCATTTGCGCGCAGCAGCCTGGCCCTTTTCCACGCTGGCCGAGGCCAGACGCTTGGCGATCGGCTCAGCCGGGGCGGCGGCAGCCGCAGGCGCGGCGGCGGCAGTTTCCGCCTGAGGCTCCGGCAATTCGTAGCCAGCCTTCTTAATCGGCTTCTGATGCACCAGAGCGCCAGAGAGGAAGCCAATACCCATCGCCAGCGTCAAAGCGCCAAGCACGGCACCGGCGATCTTGTTAATTTCATTCGAACCCATGCTCGCCCCTCGGCCTGCACGTTGATGGCCGGCATCACGCCAGCGGACCGGAATGGGGCATTCACGTTTTCGTGCGCCCCGTCAAGCGGTCTTCGAGATACCGCCTTGCCGAGCGGGTGATTACTCGCTTTTCAGGGGCGAAGGCAACCCGTATAAGCGCCCGGAAAATGCTACCTTTGGCCGCGAACAGCCGGCCGCGCCCGTTCGCGGAGCCTTCCCCCATGTCCGACCCGCTGATTGTCATCCCGGCCCGCATGGCGGCGACGCGCCTTCCCGGAAAGCCTATGGCCGATATCGGCGGCCAGCCGATGATCGTGCAGGTGTGGAACCGCGCGGTTGAATCCGGTATCGGCCCGGTGATCGTGGCGACCGATGCACCGGAAATCGCGGATGCCGTCACGAAAGCCGGCGGCCAGGCCGTGATGACTCGCGCGGATCATCCCTCCGGCTCCGACCGCATCCATGAGGCGGTGGAGAACTACGACCCCGACGGGCGGCATGACATCATCGTGAATGTGCAGGGCGACCTGCCCACGATTGACCCGCGCATCATCGTGGCTTCCATGCTGCCGCTGGCCGATAATGCGGTGGATATCGCGACGCTCGCCGCTGTCATCCGCCGCGAAGAGGAGAAAACCGCGAACCATGTGGTGAAGGCCGTGGGCTCGCCCATAAACGCCAACCGCTTGCGTGCGCTCTACTTCACGCGGGCCACTGCGCCGTGGGGCGAGGGCGACCTCTATCATCATATCGGGCTCTATGCGTATCGCCGGAATGCCCTGCGCCGCTTCGTGAGATTGCCGCCCTCCCCGCTGGAAATGCGCGAGAAGCTGGAACAGCTTCGCGCACTGGAGGCGGGGATGCGCATCGACATCACCGTGGTTGAAACTGTGCCGCTCGGCGTGGATACGCCCGAGGATCTGGACCGCGCCCGCGCGCTGATCGTCGCGCGTTAAAGGAAACTGCATCATGAAAAAGGTCATTGCCTTCCAGGGCGAGCGCGGCGCGAATTCTGAAATCGCCTGCGCCGAGGTCTATCCCGGCTGGGAGGCCCTGCCCTGCCCCACTTTCGAGGATGCCTTCGGGGCCCTCGGTGACGGCACGGCCGACCTCGCGATGATCCCCATCGAGAATTCCATCGCGGGCCGCGTGGCGGATATCCATCACCTGCTGCCGAAATCGAATTTCCACATCATCGGCGAGCATTTCCTGCCGATCTATTTTCACCTCATGGCGGTGAAGGGTGCGAAGCTCGAGAACATCAGAAGCGCCGAGAGCCACATCATGGCGCTGGGCCAGACGCGCCGTTTCCTGCGCAAGCATGGGATCAAGCCGGTGACGGCGGCGGATACCGCCGGTTCTGCGCGTCAGGTGGCGGAAGCGGGTGACCTGACACGCGCGGCCATCGCGCCCCGACTCGCGGCGGAGGTCTATGGCCTCGATATCCTCGCCGAGCATATCGAGGACGAGAAGCACAACACGACCCGCTTCGTGATCCTCTCGCGTGAAGCGCAGGATGCGCCGCAGGGCAAAGAGACGCTGATGACGAGCTTCGTCTTCCGCGTGCGCAACGTGCCCGCCGCGCTCTACAAGGCGATGGGTGGTTTTGCGACCAACGGCATCAACATGACCAAGCTCGAGAGCTACATGGTCGATGGCCAGTTCTCGGCCACGCAATTCTATGCCGATGTGGAGGGCCACCCGGAAGATCGCAACCTCAAACTGGCCCTGGAAGAACTGGCGTTCTTCTCGAAGGAATTGCGCATTCTCGGCACATACAAGGCGCATCCCTACCGCAAGGAAGTCAGCCCGCCGGCGGAGTGAGGCTCAGTCGCTGAGCCCCACGAACATGCGTATCAGGTGATTGGCGATTGCCAGACGCGGCGGCACCATCAGCCCCGTCTCATGCCGCTTTTCGAGCATGGCGAGCACCTCGTCACGGCTGAACCAGCGGCATTCCTCCAGCTCTTCCTCGTCTTTCACGATATCGAAGCTCGTGGCTTCCGCCACAGCACCGATCATCAGCGACATGGGTAAAGGCCAGGGCTGGTT
>JALOTF010000119.1 GCA_025458025.1 Beijerinckiaceae bacterium
ATCCACGCGCACGTGACCGACACGCCGCGCACCTCGGACTCGACGAGCGGCGCGGTCTGCTCGTAGCCGGGGTAGTGGTGCAGTTCGGTGAGTTGCACGAGCGAGTCGCTGCTGCTATTAATAGCCTCAGTGCCGCTCTTGCTCAGTTGCGCGCCAGTCAGTTCGGCAGCGGTGAGCACGATGCGCGCGATGGGTCCCTCAATCTCGCTGAACTCGGCGAGGATGTTTTTGCAAGCTGGTTCAAGTGTCTCGAGCTTGCGGGTGGCTCGGATGATCAGCTTCAGCTGTCCGTGCCGACCAAGTTTCTGAAGAACTGGATCCAGCAGCATTATCTTGAGCGGATCGCGGCGCATGTCGCGCAGGAAATGCCGGGCATCGCCCGCATTTCCATCGTGATGCGCGCCACCGGCAGCCATGCGGGTCAGGGACGCGCCGAGGTGATCCATGCACCGGCGCCGCGCAAGCCGGTCAGCGAAGTCGCGCCGAAGCCTGTGGCGGTCCTGCAGCGCCGCGAAGAGCCTGTGCCGGTGGCCGATGCCGATAACCAGGTCAGTTCTCCGCTGGATCGCCGTCTGGTGCTCTCGAGCTTCCAGGTGGGCCGTTCCAACATCATGGCGCATGCCGCCGCGATGCAGATCGTGCAGGCCAAGCCCGGTGAAATGCCGGTTTTCAACCCGCTTTTCGTGCATGCCAATGTGGGGTTGGGCAAGACGCATCTGCTGCAGGGCGCGGCACAGGTCATCGAGGCCTCGGGGCGTCGCGTGCTCTATCTCACGGCCGAGCGCTTCATGTATGGCTTCGCGGCCTCGCTGAAGGCGCAGACGGCGCTCGCCTTCAAGGAACAGCTGCGCGGCATCGACGTGCTGGTGATCGACGATGCCCAGTTCCTGCACGGCCCGAAGAGCCAGCAGGAATTCTGCCATACACTCAATGCTTTGATCGATGCCGGCAAGCAGGTGGTCGTTGCGGCGGATCGCCCGCCGGCCGATCTCGAGGGCCTGGAGGAGCGCGTACAATCGCGCCTCGCGGGTGGCCTTGTAGTGGAAATCGGCGCGCTGGATGAGCCGCTCCGTGTGAAGATCCTGGAAGCACGCATTGCGGCTGCGAAGTTGCTGCACCCCGCTTTTGAGGTGCTGCCGGAGGTCGTTCAGCATGTGGCCCGCCTCATCACCACCAACGGGCGTGATCTCGAAGGCGCTGTGAACCGGCTGCTGGCCCGTGCCACCCTCACCGGCGGCGTGCTCGATGTCGCGACCGCTGACGAAGCTATCCGCGATCTCGTGCGCCATCGCGAGCCGAAGCGTGTGAAGATCGAGGACATCCAGCGCCTTGTGGCGAACCACTACAATGTGAGCCGCGCGGATATCCTCTCGTCGCGCCGCACGGCCACTGTCGTGCGTCCGCGCCAGATCGCGATGTATCTCGCGAAATCCCTCACGCTGCGCTCCCTGCCGGAAATCGGCCGGCGCTTCGGTGGCCGCGATCACACGACGGTGCTGCATGCCGTGCGCAAGATCGAGGGCATGGTGATGAAGGATCAGGAACTCGCGACCGAGATCGATCACTTGAAGCGCATGTTGCAGGAATAACCCGCTTTTGCTGTGGGTTTGGCCGCTTTTCGGTGGCCTGCGCTTGCACTTTTGGTGCCGACCGTCCATCGTTTTTCGTCTGTGACAATGCGGCGGTCGCCTCCGGCGATTCGCCCGACTTTGGAACCCGACGGATACGCTTGCGATGAAGGTTACGGTTGAACAGGCCGCGTTGCTCAAGGCCCTCGGTCACGTCCACCGCGTGGTGGAACGGCGGAACACGATTCCGATTCTCGCCAACGTGCTGCTCCGCGCTTCAGGCGGCCAGCTTGCGCTGAAAGCCACAGATCTCGACATCGATATCGTCGAGACCATCCCGGCGGATATCGCGCAGGACGGCACCACCTCCGTGCCCGCGCATGTGCTTTATGACATCGTGCGCAAGCTCTCCGATGGCGCGCAGGTCAGCCTGGAACAGGATGGTCAGGTGGGGCAGGTGACGCTTCGCTCGGGCCGCTCGCGCTTCAGCCTCCAGACCCTGCCGGAAAGCGATTTCCCGGATCTCGCGCCGGGCGAGATGAGCCACCGTTTCGATGTGGCAGCGGCTGATTTGCGCCTGCTGATCGAGAAAACGCAATTCGCGATCTCGACCGAGGAAACCCGCTACTACCTCAACGGTATCTACCTGCATGTGCTCGATGGCAAGCTGCGCGCCGTGGCCACCGATGGTCATCGCCTCGCCCTCGCGGATGTTGCGGCGCCCGCCGGTGCCTCGGGCATGCCGGGCATCATCGTGCCGCGCAAAACCGTGTCGGAACTGCTGAAGCTGGTTTCGGAAGCCAACGACACCGTGATGGTCGAACTCTCCAGCGTGAAGATCCGCATCAGCACCGGCGCCATCGTGCTCACCTCGAAGCTGATTGACGGCACTTTCCCGGATTACCAGCGTGTCATTCCCCAGCGGAACGACAAGCTGATGATCGTGGAGCGCGATGAATTCGCCCGCTCGGTGGATCGTGTCTCGACCATTTCGAGCGAGCGGGGGCGCGCGGTGAAATTCGCGCTGGGCGACGGCAAGCTCACGCTCTCTGTGCACAACCCGGATGCCGGGCAGGCGACGGAAGAATTGGTGGTCGATTATGAATCGAGCCCGCTCGAAATCGGCTTCAACGCGCGCTATCTTCTTGATATCGTGAGCCAGTTGGAGGGCGATACCGCTCTGGTGAAGCTCTTCGATTCCGGTTCGCCGACCTTGATCCAGGATCGGGAGGGCGCGGCCAGCCTCTATGTGCTGATGCCCATGCGCGTGTGAGCGCGCCCCTCCTTCGCGCCGAGGCCCCCGGCGGTTCGCCGGGGCCGCTCATCCGCCGCCTGCGCCTCACGGATTTTCGCTCCTATGCGAGCCTCGATTTTGCCGCGCCCGCGCGGCTCGTGGCGTTGGCCGGGCCGAATGGCGCGGGAAAAACCAACATTCTCGAAGCGTTATCGCTGCTCGGCCCCGGCCGTGGCCTGAGGCGCGCGCAACTCGCGAGCATGGCCCGGAAGAGTGGGCGCGGCGCTTTCGCCATCCATGCGGAGGGCGAGGGGCGGCTGGGTGATGTCGCGCTCGGCACGGCGACCCAGCCCGACGAGCCGGGGCGGATCTGCCGCATTGATCGCGAGCCCGTGCCCAGCGCCAACCGCTTTCTCGATCATCTCGGGCTGCTCTGGCTCACACCCGATCAGGATGGCCTGTTCCGGGGGGCTGCGGGCGATCGCCGGCGCTTTCTCGATCGCCTCGTGCTGGCGATAGACCCGGATCACGCCAGCCGCGCCAGCGCTTACGAGAACGCGCTGCGGCATCGCAATCGCCTGCTGGAAGACGAGCGCGCGGATTCGCACTGGCTCGACGCGATCGAGCGCGAGATTGCCGAAATCGGCACGGCGCTTGCCGCCGCACGTCGCGAAACCGTCATCCGCCTCGATGCGATGGGCCGCGCGGATGCCGAGGCCATCGCGCCCTTTCCCTTCGCGATCCTGCGCCTTGAAGGCGACGTGGAGCAGCGCCTTGCGACTGACAAGGCCAGCGCGGTGGAGGATTGGTTTCGTGCCGCCCTGCGCGACAATCGCTGGCGCGACCGGCAGGCCGGGCGCTCGCTCATCGGCCCGCAGGCGAGCGACCTCGTGGTGTCGCACGGACCGAAGAACGAGGAGGCCGCCTTGTGCTCCACCGGCGAGCAGAAAGCCTTGCTGATCGGGCTCATCCTCGCGCAGGCGCGATTGATCGCGCAGGTCAGGGGCGAACCGCCCATCCTGCTGCTCGACGAAATCGCCGCGCATCTCGATGAAAGCCGGCGTGCCGCGCTTTTCGCGATGCTCGATGCCCTGGGCGCCCAAGCCTTCATGACCGGAACCGATCGCGCCCTCTTCGAGGCCCTGCCGCCGGGCGGTTTGTGCTGCGCCGTCAACGATGGCAGGGTGGAAGCTCTCGCCTGAACCGGAATGTGACTGCACCATGTCCCTCACGGCCTTTCTCGTTTTCGTCTCGGTCTATGCCATCGCTGTGGCGACACCGGGCCCTGGTGTCGCGGCTGTCGTCGCCCGCACCCTGGGGCGGGGCATGAACGGCGCACTCCCCTTCGTCATGGGCTTCGTGGTGGGCGATCTCGTCTGGTTCATCGCGGCGGCGGCGGGCCTGTCGGTGCTGGCGAAGACCTATGCGCCGCTCTTCGTGGCGCTGAAATATGCGGGTTGCGCCTATTTGGTCTGGATCGCCATCCAGCTCTGGCGCTCCGAGCCGGTGCTGCCGGAAGCGGGCGCCACACCCCCGGCAGAAAGCGCGCTCGCGGCCTTTTTCGGCTCGCTGTTCCTCACCCTCGGCAACCCGAAGGTGATGGTGTTCTTCCTCTCGATCATGCCGCTGGTGGTAAAACCGGAGGATATTTCGCTGCTCGTTGGCGTAGAACTCTCTGTGGCCATCTGCGTGGTGATCTCCGCGATCATGCTCGGCTACATGCTGCTTGCGAACCGCGCGCGGCAGATGTTCCGCTCGAAACAGGCGATTTCCGCCATCCAGAAGGCCAATGCCAGTGTTCTCGCGGGCGCGGCTGCCGTGATCGCCACGCGATGAAATCAGGGCTCGTCCAGTTCGCGGCGTTTCTCGATCTTGCGGTCACGCTGTTCCACATTGCCTTCTGGCGCCTGTTCCGCTGGCCGGAGACGCTCCAGCCCTCGGGACGGCTGAACACGGCCGTGACGCAGGTGATGAACATCATGCTCATCTTCCTGTTCGGAACCGTGGCGGGTGCCTTGTTCTGGATGGGGGCTACGACGCCCGCGCCGCTGCTGCTCGCGGCAGCCGCTTTCGGGGCCTTGCGGACCGCCTTGCAGCCGATCTTTTTCGGGCTCCGCAGCCGCGCTTCGCAGGGCTTTACGGTGTTGATGATTCTTCTCACGTTTGCGCATCTCGGCGCGGCGCTCGCCTGAGCATCTTGCTGTTGAAATGCTTCAGGAAATGACGGTTTGCCGCATTCCCGCGTGCATGCGCGCACGCGAGGGGCTATGCTGGACCATCCGATTCGTGGAAAGGCCTCCCCCTCGATGACCAGCCCTGAAAAGCCCGAACTCTCTGATGCCTCGCAAGCCTATGGCGCGGACAGCATCAAGGTGCTCAAGGGCCTCGACGCGGTGCGCAAGCGGCCGGGTATGTATATCGGCGATACCGATGACGGCTCGGGCCTTCATCATATGGTCTATGAGGTGGTGGACAACGCGATCGACGAAGCGCTCGCCGGCCATGCCGATCTCGTTACCGTCACGCTCAACGCCGATGGCTCCTGCACCGTGCGCGACAACGGACGCGGCATCCCCACGGACATCCACAAGGAGGAGGGGGTTTCGGCGGCCGAGGTCATCATGACCCAGCTCCATGCGGGCGGGAAATTCGACCAGAACTCCTACAAGGTCTCGGGCGGCCTGCACGGCGTGGGCGTTTCGGTGGTGAACGCGCTTTCCAAGTGGCTGAAATTGCGCATCCATCGCGACGGCCAGATCCACGAAATGAGCTTCACCCATGGCGATGCCGATGCGCCGCTCGCGGTCGTGGGCACCTACACGCAGGATCGCCAGCCCGCGCGTTTCGAGGGGCGTTCCGGCTCGCAGATCACCTTCCTCCCCTCGACCGAAACTTTCACCATGGTCGAGTTCGATTATGCGACGCTGGAGCATCGCCTGCGCGAACTCGCCTTCCTGAATTCCGGCGTGCGCATCATCTTCTCGGACAATCGCCATGCCGAACCGAAGGTGGTGGAACTCTACTACGAGGGCGGCCTTGAAGCCTTCGTGCGCTATCTCGATCGCGCGAAATCGCCGCTTATTCCCAAGCCTGTGATGGTGAAGAAGGAGCATGAGGGCATCACCGTCGAGGTCGCCCTGTGGTGGAATGACAGCTACCACGAAAGCGTGCTCTGCTTCACGAACAACATCCCGCAGCGCGATGGCGGCACCCATCTCGCGGGTTTCCGTGGCGCGCTCACGCGGCAACTGGTTTCCTATGCTGACACGAGCGGCATCTCGAAGAAGGAGAAGGTCTCGCTCACTGGCGATGATTGCCGTGAAGGCCTCACCGCCGTCCTCTCCGTGAAGGTGCCGGACCCGAAATTCTCCAGCCAGACCAAGGACAAGCTGGTTTCCTCCGAAGTCCGCCC
>JALOTF010000120.1 GCA_025458025.1 Beijerinckiaceae bacterium
GGCCTGCCGAGCCTGCGCATCAAGGGCTTCTACCTCGCGGTGGCGACGCTCGCGGCGCAGTTCTTCCTGGAATGGTGCTTCGTGCGCATTCCCTGGCTCTTCAACTACAATGCCTCGGGCGCAATTGAAGTGCCGACACGCTGGATCGCGGGCGTGCCTGTGACTGGCCCCACTGCGACGCCGATGACCCGCTATTACGTCATCCTCGGCATCGTCGTGCTGATGACCTGGGTCGCCTCGAACATCCTGCATGGGCGCATCGGGCGCAGCTTCATGGCCGTGCGCGACATGGATATCGCGGCGGAACTGATGGGCATCCGCCTGTTGCCCACGAAGCTCCTCGCGTTCGCGATGTCGTCCTTCTATTGCGGCGTGGCGGGCGCGACCATGATGTTCCTCTGGTATGGCGGCGGCGAGGCGAGCGACGCCTTCAACATCAACCAGAGCTTCATCATCCTGTTCATGGTGATCATCGGGGGGCTGGGCTCGCTCATCGGCTGCTTCTTCGGCGCGGCCCTGCTGCACATCATCCCGGTCATGCTGAAATTCGGCCTGCCGGCCATCGGCATCCCGCTCGCGGGTGCCACGGCCGAGCACATTAACCACCTGCTCGTGGGTGGCCTCATCATCCTGTTCCTGATTGTCGAGCCGCATGGCCTCGCCCGGCTCTGGCAGATCACCAAGCAAAAGCTCAGAACCTGGCCTTTCCCCTACTAACGGGGGCGGGCTTTGCCGGCGCTGCTGCTCCGGCATCATGAAGACCTGAGGGAGCCCGGGAAGAGGCTCCACCGAAGGAGGAACGACCATGAAGAAAACACTGGGACTTGCGGCTCTGGCCGCAGCCTTCGCGGGTGCGGCGCCCCTGCCGGTTTCCGCGCAGGAGACGATCTACGTGCCGCTGCTCACCTACCGCACCGGCCCCTTCGCCGGTTCGGGCGTGCACATCGCCAACGGCATGCGCGATTACCTTGAAATGCTGAACCAGCGCGATGGCGGCATCGGCGGCGCGCGCATCATCATCGAGGAATGCGAGACCGGCTACGACACCAAGAAGGGTGTCGAATGCTATGAGAGCGTGAAGGGCAAGAATCCGGTTGTCGTGAACCCCTATTCCACGGGCATCACGCTGCAGGTCATTCCCAAGGCGGCGGTGGACAAGATCCCCGTGCTCTCCATGGCCTATGGCCTCTCGGCCTCGGCGGATGGCGAGAACTTCCCGTGGATATTCAACCCGCCGGCCACCTACTGGGATGGCGCGTCGGTTTTCGTGAAGCACATGGCGCAGGTGGAAGGCGGCTTCGACAAGCTGAAGGGCAAGACGGTGGGCCTCGTCCATCTCGATGCGCCCTTCGGCAAGGAGCCGATCCCGGTTCTGGAAGCCATGGCGAAACAGTACGGCTTCAACCTGAAGCTCTACCCGGTGCCGGCTGCGCAGATGCAGAACCAGGGCTCGACCTGGCTCGCCATCCGCCGCGACCGCGTGGACTGGATCTACAACCAGGGCTGGGGCGCGATGAACCCCACCGCCGTGAAGGAAGCGGTGAAGAACGGTTTCCCGATGGATCGCCTCGTGGGCGTCTGGTGGGCTGGTGGTGACGACGACGCCCGTGCGGGTGAAGCCGGCGCCAAGGGCTACAAGACCCTGAACTTCCACAATACGGGCGCCAACTATCCCGTGCTGCAGGATATCCTGAAGCATGTCTTCGACAAGAATCTCAGCCAGGCCAAGCGCGAGCAGGTGGGCGAGAACCTCTATAACCGTGGCGTCTACAACTCGATGCTGATCGCCGAAGCCGTGCGCACCGCGCAGAAGATTACCGGCAAGAAGGCGGTTGTTGGCGAGGATGTGCGGCGCGGCTTCGAGGCGCTCAACATCACCGAGCAGCGCCTGAAGGAGATCGGCATGGAAGGCTTCGCCAACCCGGTCCGCATCACCTGCAACGACCACAATGGCCACAACAAGGTGTTCGTCTCGCAGTGGGACGGCTCGAAATACGTGAAGGCCTCGGACTGGATGGACCCGATCAAGGAGATCGTCCGCCCGTTGATCGAGGCTGAAGCGAAGGATTTCGTGTCGAAGAACACGGGCTGGCCGAAGCGCACGGAAGCCTGCGAAAAGGCCGCGTAAATCACGCGCCAAGGGGCAGCCGGTTCGCCGGCTGCCCATTTCCGGCCCGAAGGGCCCGATGACCGACCTCCCGGAGCTTTCCGAGTCTTGGAGCTTTCCATGTCCGCCACCGCCGAAACCGTCGAGCCGATCCTCTCGGTCAACAACATCGAGGTGATCTATGATCACGTCGTGCTGGTGCTGAAGGGGGTGTCTCTCACCGTGCCGCGCGGGGGAATTGTCGCGCTGCTCGGCGCCAATGGCGCGGGCAAGACCACGACGCTGAAAGCGATTTCCAATCTGCTCAAGGCTGAACGCGGTGATGTGACCAAGGGCTCAATCATCTTCGAGGGCGAGCGCGTGGACCGCATGAGCCCGGCTGATCTCGTGCGGCGCGGTTGCATTCAGGTGATGGAGGGCCGGCACTGCTTCGGCCATCTCACCATCGAAGAGAACCTCCTCACCGGTGCCTTTACCCGGCAGGATGGCCGCGCTGCCATCAAGCGCGACATGGAGATGGTCTACAACTATTTCCCGCGGCTCCGGCAGCGCATGAAATCCATGTCCGGCTATACCTCCGGCGGCGAGCAACAGATGTGCGCCATCGGTCGCGCGCTGATGAGTCGCCCGCAGATGATCCTGCTCGACGAGCCCTCCATGGGGCTTGCGCCGCAGGTCATCGAGGAGATTTTCGAGATCGTGAAGGATCTCAACGCCAAGGAGGGGGTCTCCTTCCTGCTCGCCGAGCAGAACACCAACATGGCGCTGAAATACGCGACCTATGGCTACATCATGGAAACCGGGCGCATCGTCATGGATGGCGATGCCAAGTCGCTGCGCGAGAACGAGGATGTGAAGGAGTTCTATCTCGGCGTCGCCGGCGGGGACAAGAAATCCTTCCGCGAGGTAAAGAGCTACAAGCGCCGCAAGCGTTGGCTGGCGTGAGCATTTTCAAGCGAAGTGGTCGCCGGTTCGCGGAAAGAAAATGCGAACCATGAAAAAGATCACCGCACCAGCAAGGTCACCCAGGCCGCGAGGAACGGGAAGGGCAGGGACACCACCACCCTCAGCAGCACAATGCGCGCGGGCATGGAGGGGATTTCCCACGAGATCATTCGGTTGATCGTGAAGAGCGACCACGCGGTGACATAGGCCATGACCTGCGCGAGATCAGCCCCTGCCTTCAGCGCCGCCGCGCCGATCGCATAGCCCACCACCGGCCCGCCGGGGGTAAGTGCCCCGGCAACGCTCGCGAGTGCCGTGCCCATTAGCCCGGAATTCGGCCCGAACCAGGCGAGAATGGTTTCCTTCGGCAGAAGATGCGCAAGGAAGCCCGAGCCCAGCACGCCAATCGCGAGGCGCGGCAGCAGATGGATGAACTGCGTCCGCGCATCCGAGAATCCATCGGTCAGCAGCGCGGGTGAGCGCCGCCAGGCCGCGAAGGCGAGGCCAGCGGCAATCGCCATCAGCGCCAATGTAAAGCCGAAAACGATCATGCCTTGCCCTCACCGGGCGGAGGCCGATTGACGTAAGCGTCGAAGACTGTGGCGCGCGCCGCAAGGCCCAGCAAAACGGGCATGGGCAGCGATACAAGGAAGCGGAACAGCACGAAATCCGTGCCGAAGAACGGCATTTCCCAGATGATCGCGCGGTTGATGCCCAGCAGAAGCCAGCCGGAAACGAAGGCGATGGCTGCCCCCCGGTCCGCGCCGCTCACCATCAGCACGGCCGCCAGCGGAAAGATCGTGAAGGGCCCGGCAGGGAACAACGTGCCAATGATCGCAGCGATGGCGAGGCCTTTCACGCCAGAGCCTGCACCGATGTATTTTTCGATGGTCTCGCGCGCGATCATCAGGCGAATGAGACTGCCGATGAGGCAACCCAGTGCCACCTTGGGCAGGATGGTGAGGAAAAGCCAGAAATCTTCGGCGAGGATATGCTGCGAGACAGTAAAGCCATCGCGCAAGGTCACCCAGATCATCGAGCCGAGCGAGAGGGTGGCGACAACGAGAAAGCCCCAATCGAGGGGCTTTCGCTGAACCTTCGGCAATCCGGGTGGTGTGTCGTCAGGCAAGTGAGCGTCAGGCCTTCACATTCGCCGCGGCTGCATCGATATGCGCTACGAGGCTCGGATCAAGCTGCAATTCGCCAGCCAAAGCTTGCAGGAAGGCCTGCTCGTCGGCGGTATCCGGATCGATCGCGAGGCGCGCCGCAGCATAGACCTGCGCCGCCTCTTCCGGGTTGGTGATCCCCGCTGCGAGGGTCGCGGGATCAGCGGGGTTCGCGAATTCCTGATCGAGGAATTGCACGGCCTCGGCCTCGATGCCCGCGGCTTTCAGGTTGCCGACAATGGCCGCGCGCTCGGTGTCATCCACGATGCCATCCGAGGAGGCCGCGGCGACCATGGCACGCACGAGACGCAAGGCCTGTTCGTTAGTGGCGGAGGGTGCGGGGAGCGCCTGCGGCCGCTGGAGTTCCTGCGCCACATTCTGCATATCCAGCAAGGGCTTGCCGGCCTGATAATTCTGCAGTGCCTTGTAGGCGAGGCCGCCGACCAGCGCCATACCGCCCATGCGCGCGGCAGAGCCGGCGATCTTGCGGCCGGCGCCGGTCCCAAGCAGCACGGCGGCGAGACCGCCAATCGCCACGCTGGCCGCGACCGGGTTCTTTGCCGCGAGATCCTTCGCGCGGGCCACGAGATCAGCCGGGTTCTGGCCCGTGGTCTGGCGCAGGAAGTCGCTCGCCTTCTGGGTTGCGCCGGTCTGCTGGTTCAGTTCGGTTGCGCCTTGTTTAACGCCGCCGGTTGCCTGGTTCAGCACCTGCCCGGCCATGTTCGCGACCTGCCCCAGCATGCCGCCAAGCTGGCCCTGTCCGCCGCCCTGGCTACCGGCAGAAACGAGTGCATCGAGAAGTTTGCGGGCATCGAACATCGTGAAAGCCTCATGCGGTTGAACAGCCGGCCCATTTTCGGGCCATCACGGCCCAGATGGGGGCAGTATGTGGCGAGGCCATGACGAAAGCCACGGCCCGCAAAGGGTTTTTTCAGTCGCGCAGCAATTCGTTGATGCCGGTCTTGGAGCGGGTCTTCTCGTCCACGGTCTTCATGATGACCGCGCAATACGTGGAGGGGCCCCAGTTCTCGCCCGGCAGCGGCTTGCCGGGAATGGAGCCCGAGACCACCACCGAATAGGGCGGTACATAGCCGACATGTACCTTGCCGGTCTGGCGATCGATGATCTTGGTCGATGCAGAGAGGAACACGCCCATCGAGATCACCGAGCCCTTGCCGACGATCACGCCTTCCACCACCTCGGAACGCGCGCCGATGAAGCAATCATCCTCGATGATCGTGGGGTTCGCCTGTAGCGGCTCCAGTACGCCGCCGATGCCGACGCCACCCGAGAGATGCACGTTCTTGCCGATCTGTGCGCAGGAGCCGACGGTGGCCCAGGTGTCGACCATCGTGTTATCGTCCACATAGGCGCCGACATTCACGAACGAGGGCATCAGCACCACCGACTTGCCGATATAGGCCGAGCGGCGCACCACGCAGCCCGGCACGGCGCGGAAACCGGCCTTGGCGAAGCCGCCGGCATCCATGCCGAGGAACTTCGAATCCACCTTGTCCCACCAGCTTGCGCCACCCGGCGCGCCGGAGATCATCGCCATATCGTTGAGGCGGAAGGAGAGCAGAACCGCCTTCTTCAGCCACTGGTTCACCACCCAGGCCTCGGGGCCTTCCACATCCAGGCGACGCTCGGCGACGCGCATCGCGCCGGAATCGAGGGCGGCGAGTGCCTCCTCTACCGCGTCACGCACCTCGCCTTTCGTGGCGGCGTTGATTTCGGCGCGCTTTTCCCAGGCGGCATCGATGACGGAAGCGAGAGACATGGTTGGAGACCCTGCAACGGTTGGAGAATGTTGCCGATCTGGTCGCGGAAAGGCGCGCGCGAGTCAAGCTGCGGGCGTGGCGAGTGCCGTGCGAAGCTGGTCGAGAAAATGCGGGAGATCCGCCGTCACATGGTCGAACCGGATGCCCAACGCGCCGGGGCCGTGCTCGTGCTCCACATAGCGCTCCCAGTCCTCCTTGTGGTCGCCCGCCGCACCCGGCACCACCAGCACCGTGCGCATGCCCAACTCCGCCGGCACCTCGAGATTGCGCGGGATATCCTCGAACATCGCGGAGGAGACGGGCGAGATCGCGTATCTCTCGAGGAAGCGCTCATAGGTGCGGCGCGCGGGCTTGGGGTGGAAATCCCCGGCTACAATATCGAAGATGCCGTTGAACAAGCCGTCGATGCCCAGCCGCTTCAACGTTTCCTCGGCATGGCGCACGGAACCGTTGGTGAAGATGAATTTGCGCCCCGGCAGGGCGGAGATCGC
>JALOTF010000055.1 GCA_025458025.1 Beijerinckiaceae bacterium
GCGGAAAGACGCGAAAATCGCAGCATTTCCCCGCGATTCGCAGGTTGCATCGGGCCAATCCGCATCCGGTTTCGCGAATTCGGATTCGCAACTTGCAATGCGAAAGGCTCTGCACGGGCATCTTCTCGGTGGCGCGCGCGTGAGGAGCGCCGTTTCAGCCGCGGCATGGCGTTTGCTGCCTTCTGGCCGGAACAAGGAGACGGCAATGGCAACGACCATCCACATCGTGCAGCGCATGGCACCGGGAGGCATCGAGAGCATCGTGCTCGACCTCGCACGGCTCGATCCCGAGACGCGGGTGATCTCGCTGGAAGGGTCGCGGCAATCGCTCATCGAGTCCTGGCCGAGCCTTTCCGCGCTGGGCGATCGGCTTGAGGCGCTGGCGAAGCGCACCATATCGGCCCACTGGTCTATGCGGGCATCGCGGCCATGGCGGCGGGTATCAGCCGGCGCATCCATGTCGAGCATGATGGCTGGCATTATGCTGCCCCGCGCCGTCGCCTGCTGGCCCGCATGGTGGACCGGCTCGTGGCGCCGCGTCGCGTGGCGGTGTCGCATGTCACGGCCACGCAGGTTGCGGGCGCGCTGGGCACCATCGGGCAAACCGTGATCCCCAACGGGGTCGATCTCGACCGCTTCCGCCCCGGGGATTCGCTCGCTGCGCGGGTGGAATTCGGCCTGCCCCGCGAGGCATTCCTCATCGGTTGCATCGGCCGTCTGGAGCGGGTGAAGGGACAGGACGTGCTGATCCGCACCCTCGCCCGGCTCGATACGCGCTGCCATCTCGTGCTCGCTGGCGATGGCAGCGAGCACGCCAATCTGGAGGCTCTTGCGAAGGTCTGGGGCATGGCGGATCGCGTCACCTTCCTCGGGCAGGTGAACCGGCCTGAAAGGCTCTACCCCGCTTTCGATCTCTTCTGCCTGCCTTCGCGCGCCGAGGGTTTCCCGCGCTCGCTGATTGAGGCGCAGGCCTGCGGCATTCCCGTGGTGGCAACTGATGTGGGCGGCAGCCGCGAGGCCGTCTGCCCGCAAACCGGACGCCTGGTGCCAAGCGAGAACGAGGATGAACTCGCAGCTGCCATCACAGAGACGCTGGCCTTCGGCCCGCCCTCGCTCTCGCCGCGCGCCTTCGTGGACCCGGCCTTTTCCAACGCGCTGATGCTCGATCGCTATCGCGCCCTGACCGCCGCCTGACCCAACCTTGTGAGTCTCGAACGCCATGTTTCTCGAAACGCTTCTGGTCGCGAGCCTCTCGCTTCTTGCGGGGCTCGTGCTCTACCATCATGTCGTCTATCCTGCCCTGATGCGCCTTGTGGCGCGCTTTGCTGCGCGTGGGCAAACGCCTGCGCCGGGCGGTGCCTTGCCCCTGATGAGCATCATCGTGCCGGCCTATCGCGAGGCGGCCTATATCCGCGACATGGTGCGCCAGCTCGCCGTGCTGGATTACCCGCCCGAGCGTCTGGAATGCCTCATCGCTTGCGATGGCTCGCCCGATCGCACGCCGCAAATCGCGCTCGAAGCGCTGGCGGCCTTCCCGCATGCGAAAGTGCGCATTCTCGATTTTCCCGAGAATCGCGGCAAGGTCGCGGTGCTCAACGCGATGATTCCAGAGACGTGTGGCGAGATCATCGTGCTACTCGATGCCTCCTCCGCGATCGGGCCGGATTTCGCCCGCGAGATCGCCGCGAGCTTTGCTGACCCGTCCGTGGGCGTGGTCTGCCCCGGCTACGCTTTGGGCGAAGCTTCCACAGGCGAGGCCGCTTATTGGCGCAACCAGCTCGCATTGCGAATCGGCGAGGGCGTGATGGCCGCACCGATGGGCGCGCACGGCGCGGGCTATGCCTTTCGCAAGGCCCTGTGGGAGCCCCTGCCGACCGAGACCATCAACGATGATTTCGTGCTGCCCATGCGCATGGTGATGCGGGGTGCCAAGGCGATCTACCGCCCCGATCTTCTTGTGCGCGAACGCGAGAAATCCGCTCCGCTGCAGGATTTTCGCCGCCGCCGGAGGCTGGGCGCGGGAAACCTCCAGCAGGTGGTTTTCTGCGCGCCGCTCGCTTGGGCCTGTGGATGGCGCACCGCCTTCCTCTTCCTCTCCGGCAAGGGGTTGCGGGGCGTTATGCCCGGCATCCTCGCCCTGATGCTCGCACTCTCCGGCCTGCTCGCGATGGTGGGAAGCCACCCGCTGAGCGCCCTGCCCCTGCTGGTTCTCGGACCGGCGGCACTGCTCGGCCTCATGGCTCTGTTGAGCCCCGCGATCACCGGCTTTCCGGTGATCGGCCCCCTTGCCTACGCACTCGGAAGCTACGGCGCGATGATCGCCGGCATGGGAGATTACATCCTCGGGCGATACCGTGACGAACGCCGGCCCGCGCTCGCGCAATCCGGCCTCGACGAGCGCACCGAACGCTGCAAGCGCATCTTCGATATCCTCATCGCCTCGATGGCCTTCATGGTCTTCGCAATCCTCACGCCCTTCATCGCGCTGGCGATCCGGCTCGACAGCAAGGGCCCGGTTTTCTACCGGCAGCTGCGCGTGGGCCGCGCCATGCCCGACCGGACGGAGCTGTTCTACCTCGTGAAGTTCCGCACCATGCGGGTCGATGCCGAGGCGAAGACCGGCGCGGTCTGGGCGGCGAAGGGCGATCCGCGCGTGACGCGTCTCGGCCGCTTCCTGCGCAACACGCGCCTTGATGAATTGCCGCAATGCATCAACGTGCTGCGCGGGGAGATGTCCATCGTCGGTCCACGCCCGGAGCGCCCCGTTTTCTTCACGAAGCTCGAAGGCGACATCCCCTTCTATGCCGAGCGCACCTATGGGCTGAAACCGGGCGTGACAGGCCTAGCGCAGGTCTCGACCGGCTATGATTCCTCCATCGACGATGTGCGTCTCAAGATCCTGTTCGATCACAGCTATGCGCTGCTCATCCGTTCGCCCTGGCAATGGCTGAAGACCGATTGTCGCATCATCCTGCGCACCATCCTCGTGATGGGCCTGGGCATGGGCCGCTAGCCGAAGCACCGGCGGGGAGTTGGCCCTGGCCCTCCCCGACGCAACCGGAAGGCGCGACGCTTCGCCGGATTCTCCTCCCTTGACTCTCGTTCCCGTTCCTTTCTTTATAAGAACAAAATAGGAACATACCCCGTGCAAGCACACCCCTTTCCCCTGCGACAAGGCTGGTCCACGCCCTCCGGCGAGGCAGGCGAAGAGCCCGCGCGGACTGTGCCTTTGCCGGCCCTTTCCCGCGCCGCCCTGCATGAATTCTACGCCGCCCGCGTGGCCGATGCGGCAGCCCTGACCGGCTGCGCGCTGGCCGTCGGACATGGACTCGCGCAAGGGCGCTCCTGCCTCTGGGTAAGGCAGGAGGCCTTCGATTGGGAGGCGGGGCAGCCCCATGCGCCGGGCCTGTGCGAATGGGGGCTCGACCCCGCTCGCCTGCTGATCCTGCGCGTGAAGGATGTGACCGCCGCCCTGCAGGCGGGGCTCGAAGGCGCGCGCTGCGCGGGCCTCGGCGCAGTTTTCATCGAACTCTGGGGCGAGGCCCCAGCCTATGATCTCACCGCGAGCCGCAGGCTGGCACTGGCCGCGCGGGCCTCGGGCGTACCGCTTCTCCTCACGCGGATTGCCGCAAAGGCACGGCCCAGCGCGGCGGAAACCCGCTGGGAATTGCGTGCCCTGCCCTCGCGCGCGCTGGCGGCACAGGCTCCCGGCCTCCCCGCTTTCGAACTCACCCTGCTCCGCGCCCGCAACGGACGCGAGGGCCAGCATGATCATCTGGAGTGGGATCGCGATGTCCGCCAATTCCTGTCCCGAACCGCAACCGATACCCGTCCCGCCGAGCCTGCCCTGCCGTCGCTACCTGGCGCTGTGGTTTCCGTTTCTTTCGACCGACCGCGCCCGCCAGAGCCGGAACCCTTCGCGCGACGAGAGGCCAGCTGAACGGCCCTTCGCGCTGGTGGAGAAAGAGCGCGGCGCATTGCGCATCACGGCCATCGATGCGAACGCCGCCCGCGCCGGGATCGACATCGGCATGGCTCTGGCGGAAGCGCGCGCCCTCTGGCCCAACCTCGAAACAGAGGAGGCCGCACCGGAGGCCGATGCTCGTTTCCTGAAGCAGGCCAGCGAGATCTGCGAGATGTTCACGCCGCTCGTAGCCTTGCAAGGCCGGGAGGGCCTGCTGCTCGACATCACCGGCTGCGTGCATCTCTTCGGCGGGGAGAGCGAGATTCTCCAGCGCGCACGCCGTCGCATGGCGGCGTTCGGGCTCAGCACGGGCGCGGCCATCGCCTCCACGCCCGACGCGGCATGGGCCTTTGCGCACTACCGTCGCAACAGGGTTGTGGCGCGCGGGGAAGAGGAAACGCTGGCGCGGGATCTGCCGATCACGGCGCTGGACCAGAACACCGAAACGACCATGGCCCTGAGTCGCGCCGGGTTGAAAACCTTGGGCGATCTGGCGGACCGCCCCTCGCACCTGCTCGCGGCACGGTTCGGGGAGGATCTTGTCGCGACGCTGGGGCGCATTCTCGGGCGCGAGGATATCCGCATCACGCCGCTGCGGCCGCCGCCCTTGCTGATGGCCGAACGGCATTTTCCCGAGCCGATGACGCAGATGGAGCATCTTCTCGTGGTTCTTGGCCGGCTGATGGGCGATCTCGCGAGTCGGCTGGAAGCGCGCGGCGAGGGCGGTCGTGCCTTCGCGCTCACACTGTTCCGGGCCGATGGCGCGGTGCGCCGGATCGGCATCGAAACCGCCAGCGGCACGCGCGATGCGGCAAGCCTCGTGCGCCTCGCGCGGCTGAAGATGGAGGCCTTGGCGGACCCCGTCGATCCCGGCTTCGGTTTCGATGCGTTGCGCCTGATGGTGTTGCGCTCGGAGCCGCTTCACGCGGCACAGGTGAGCCTCACGGAGGGCGCGACAACCGCCGACGAGGCGCGCGCGCTCGCCGATCTGCTGAACGGCCTCGTCGCGCGGTTCGGGCGCGAGAATGTGCGACGCTTCGTAGCGCGCGACACGCATGATCCCGCACGCGCGGGCGGCACGATGGCCTGTCTTTCGGCAAGCCGCGTCAGCACAGACTCCGCCACCGAATGGCCCGCGCCGGAAGCGGGCCAGCCGCCTGCGCGGCCGCTGACGCTCTTTGTCAACCCGCAACCCATCGAGGTTCTGGCCGAGGTGCCGGACAGCCCGCCCCTGCGCTTCCGCTGGCGGCGCATGCTGCATGAGGTGACCCGCGCGGAAGGCCCGGAGCGCATCGCGCCAGAATGGTGGCGCGATGCCGCGCCCGCGCCGGCGACGCGCGATTACTACCGCATCGAGGATCAGGCCGGGCACCGGTTCTGGATCTTCCGGGAGGGGCTTTACGAGGATCGCAACACCCAGCCGCGCTGGTTCCTGCACGGATTGTTTCCATGAGGAAGCAACCCGCCAGCCGCTTCGCCGAACTGGTCTCGGCCACGAATTTCTCCTTTCTGCGCGGGGCCTCGCCGGCGGAGGATCTCGTGCTCACCAGCCTGCTGCTCGGTCATGAGGGGTTGGGCATCGCGGATCGGAACACGGTCGCAGGCGTGGTGCGCGGATGGAATGCGCTAAAGGAATTGCGCGCGGGTGGCGCGCTGCCCCCCATCAGGCAGCGCGAGGGCTCCGGCCCCGGCGAAATCCGCTTCGAACCGCGTGCGCTCAGCCACGAGGAGGCGGAGGCCGAAGCCCTGCGCACTCTAGTGCAGGAGCGGGCGAAAAGCTTCCGCCTCATCACCGGCACGCGGCTCGCCTTTGCGGATGGCACGCCGGATATCGTGGTCTACCCAGAAAACCGCGTGGGCTGGGGGCGGCTCTGCCGGTTGCTCACCATCGGCAACCGCCGCACGAAAAAGGGCGAATGCCACCTCAAGCTCGATGATCTCCTCGCCGATGCGCGCGACCTGCTGCTGATCGTGATGCCCCCGCGCGACCGGCGGAACCTCGGCGCGCTGCTGCCACGCCTTGCGGAAGCCCCACCCGGCGCGCTCTGGCTCGGCGCCAGCATGCCGCGACGGGGCGACGACCGTCGCAAGCTCGCGGAACTCAAGGCCATTGGCGCGGCGCATCGCATTCCGCTTCTGGCCACGAATGATGTGCTCTATGCCGATCCGGGCCAGCGCGATCTGCAGGATATTCTGACCTGCATCCGCGAAGGGCGCAGCCTCGAAAATGCCGGCCGCCTGCTAGAAATGAATGCCGAGCGGCATCTGAAACCGCCTCCGGAAATGGCCCGCCTCTTCGCGGATAGCCCCGAGGCGCTAGCGGAAACCGGCCATCTGCTGGCCCGCGTGAATTTCGATCTGAGTGAACTGAAATACGACTACCCGGACGAGCCCGTGCCGCCGGGTCGCGACGCGCAAGGCTGGCTGGAGGAACTGACCTGGCGTTACGCTGCCATGCGCTACGCCGACGGCATACCCGAGAAGGTGGAAAAGCTGCTCCATGCCGAGCTGGCACTCATCAAGAAGCTCGATTATGCGCGCTATTTCCTCACGATCCACGACATCGTGCGCGTGGCGAATGACAAGGGCATCCTCTGTCAGGGGCGGGGATCGGCCGCAAATTCCGCCGTCTGCTACGTGCTGGGGATTACGGCGGTAGACCCTGCCGAGCACAATGTGCTGTTCGCCCGCTTCATCTCCGAGGAGCGGCGCGAACCACCGGATATCGATGTCGATTTCGAGCATGAGCGGCGCGAGCTGATCATCCAGCACATCTATGAACGCTATGGCCGCGAGCGCGCGGGGCTGGCCGCCACCGTGATCCATTACCGGCCCAAAAGCGCGATCCGCGAGGTGGGGAAAGCCTTGGGGCTTTCGGAGGATGTCACATCGGCGCTTTCGGGCACGCAATGGGGCAGCTGGGGCTCGAATATCACCCGCAATCAAGTGAAGCAGGCGGGGCTCGACCCGGATAATCCGTGGATTGCGCGCGCTGTGGGCTTCGCGAAACGACTCATCGGCTTTCCACGCCACCTCTCGCAGCATGTCGGCGGCTTCGTGCTCACGCGCGGGCGGCTCGATGATCTCGTGCCCATCGGCAATGCCGCGATGGAGAAGCGCACCTTCATCGAATGGGACAAGGACGATATCGACGCTCTGGGGTTGATGAAGGTGGATGTGCTGGCGCTGGGCATGCTCACCTGCATCCGCAAGGCGTTCGAATTGCTGAAGGATCATGAGGGCATCGATATGGGCCTCGCCGATGTGCCGCAGGATGACAACGCGACCTACGAGATGCTGCAACGCGGCGATTCCATCGGCGTGTTTCAGGTCGAAAGCCGCGCGCAGATCAACATGCTGCCGCGACTGAAGCCGAAGGAGTTTTACGATCTCGTGATCCAGGTCGCGATCGTCCGGCCCGGCCCCATTCAGGGGAACATGGTGCACCCCTATCTGCGCCGCCGGGCGGGGCTGGAGAAGGTGAGTTTTCCCTCGCCCGCGCCTCCGCATGATCCGGATGAGCTTTATCAGGTTCTCCAGAAAACGCTGGGCGTGCCGCTTTTTCAGGAGCAGGCGATGCAGCTTGCGATGGTCGCCGCGACATTCTCGGATGTCGAGGCGAACCAGCTGCGTCGCGCCATGGCCACCTTCCGCAATGTCGGCACCATCGGCCGCTTCGAGAGCTTGATGGTCGAGCGCATGGTCGCGCGCGGCTATGAGCGGGAATTCGCACAGAACTGCTTCGAGCAGATCAAGGGCTTCGGTTCCTATGGCTTCCCGGAAAGCCATGCCGCGAGCTTCGCGAAACTGGTCTACATCTCCTCCTGGATCAAATGCCACCACCCCGCGATCTTCGCGGCCGCCCTGCTGAACTCCCAACCCATGGGCTTCTATGCACCCGCGCAGATCGTGCGTTGCGCCCGCGAGCATGGCGTGGAGGTGCGCCCGGTGGATGTGAACCATTCTTTCTGGGACAACACGCTCGAACGCGATGCGCAGGGCAAGCTCGCCTTGCGGCTCGGTTTCCGCCAGGCCGAGGGCATCCATGAGGCCGAAGCAAAACGCCTTGTCGCCGCGCGCCGCGATGGCTTTGCGAGCGTGGAGGCGCTTTCCACCCGCGCGCGGCTCTATGGCCGCCCGATGCGCGCGCTGGCGGATGCTGATGCCTTCCGCTCCATCGGGCTTGATCGGCGCGGCGCGCTCTGGGAGGTGCGCCGCCTGCCGGAGGATGATCCGCTGCCGCTTTTCGCGCGCGCCGAGGCGCCCGAACTCGGGGCGGAGGTCGATGCGAACCTGCCGGAAATGGGCCTCGGCGAGCATGTCGCGACCGATTACCAGACGCTGCGCCTCTCACTGAAATCACATCCCTTGGCGGTGTTGCGCCCCCATTTCCGGCGCGAGGGCGTATGCTCGGCCGCAGAGACTGCGAGCCGCGCCGATGGGCGCTTCACGCGCATGGCAGGGCTAGTGCTCGTGCGCCAGCGACCGGGCAAGGGCAACGCCATCTTCATCACGCTGGAAGATGAAACGGGCATTACCAATTGCGTACTCTGGGCAAGACAATTCGAAGCTTTGCGCCGCCCGGTCATGGCCGCACGGTTGATGCTGGTGGAAGGGCGCGTGCAAAAAAGCCCGGAGGGCGTGGTGCATCTCATGGCGACCAACGTGATCGACCGTTCGGCCATGCTCGATCATCTCTGGGATGCCGGGAGCGGCCTTTCGCTCACGAAATCACTGCTCGCGCCCGCCGATGAGGGTTCAACGCTCGGCATGCCCGGCAATGCGCGGGACCCGCGTCACGCGCCTCCGGGCCAGGTCATCCCGCCGCCGCTGCATCTCGCGCCGCCGCCGCGCCACAAACACCCGCGCGATGCGCGCATCCTGCCGAAAAGCCGGGATTTCCACTGATGGCGGTTCAACCCTGCCGCAGGCGAAAACGCTGGATCTTGCCTGTCTGCGTCTTTGGCAATTGCGTCGTGAAGACAATCGAACGCGGATATTTGAAGGGCGCGATGGTCGCCTTCACATGCTCCTGCAAGAGCTTCACGATGGCCTCATCGCCCGCGAGGCCCGCGACAAGCACCACATGCGCCTCAACGATCTGCCCGCGCTCCTCATCGAGCACGCCGATCACGGCACATTCCTGCACATGAGGGTGGGCGAGCAGCGCCGCCTCCACCTCCGGCCCGGCAATGTTGTAGCCGGAGGAAATGATCATGTCGTCGGAGCGCGCGGCGAAGTGGAAATAGCCCTGCTCATCCTGCCAGAAGGAATCGCCCGTCAAATTCCAGCCTTCGCGGACATAATTATTTTGCCGACTATCCGACAGATAGCGACAGCCAGTAGGGCCGCGCACCGCGAGCCGTCCCACCTGCCCGCGTGGCACTTCCTGCATCGCCTCATCCACGATGCGCGCTTCATAACCGCTCACCGGCCGGCCCGTGCAGGCGGGATGCGAATCCCCGAAGCGGTTGGAAATGAAGATGTGCAGCATCTCGGTCGCGCCGATGCCGTCGAGCATGGGCTTGCCGGTCTTGCGCATCCATTCCTCATAGACCGGCGCGGGCAAGGTTTCCCCGGCAGAAACCGCCGCGCGTAGCGAAGAGAGATCCGCTCCTTCATCCATCGCGCGGAGCATCACGCGATAGGCCGTGGGCGCGGTGAAGCAGACCGTCGCCTTGTAGGTCTGGATGATCTCGACCATGTTCGGCGGCGTCGCACTTTCGAGCAAGGTCGCCGTCGCGCCAAAGCGCAGCGGGAAAATCGCGAGCCCGCCGAGCCCAAAGGTGAAGGCCAGTGGCGGCGAGCCGACAAACACATCCTCCGGCGTGACCTTCAGAACTTCCTTCGCGTAACCATCAGCAATAATGAGCAAATCCCGATGGAAATGCATGGTCGCCTTGGGCTCGCCCGTAGTGCCGGAGGTGAAGCCGAGAAGCGCCACATCATCACGACCGGTCTTCACCGCCGAGAAGCGTACGGATTTCCGAAGGGCCGCGCGATCGAGTTCCGCATCGTGGTTTGCGGTGCCATCAAAGCCGATCACGTGGGTCAGTGTCGCGCTCGTCTTGGCGCAGGCCACCAGTTCATCCATCAGGCGCGTATCGCAGAGCGCGAGACTGATCTTGGCCTTGTCGACGATCTGCGCGAGTTCGCCCGCGCGCAGCATCGGCATGGTGTTCACCACCACCGCGCCCGCCTTGGTGGCCGCCAGCCAGCACGCCACCATGGCCGGATTGTTGGCCGAGCGGATGAGCACCCGGTTGCCCGGCTTCACGCCGTAATCCTCGACCAGCGCATGGGCAATGCGATTGGTCCAGTCCGAGAGTTCCTTGTAGGTGCGCTGCCGCCCGTTGCCGATGAGCGCAGTGTGATCACCAAAGCCGCGCTCGACCATGCGATCCGTGAGTTCCACGGCGGCATTCAGCCATTCCGGATACTCGAAACCGTCCAGCCGAATCTCCGGCCATTGTTCGAAGGGCGGAAGGTTGTCGCGGGCGAAGGTATCGAGATGGCCGCTCGGCCCCAGCACGATTGTCTCCGGCATCGCCCTCTCCTCACGCCTCTGGAATGACGGCCGTGGCCTCGATCTCGACCTTTGCGCGGTCTTCCACCAGAGCCACGACCTGAACCAGCGCCATGGCCGGGAAATGTCGCCCGAGATGCGCGCGATAGGCCCGACCGATTTCCGGAAGGCTGGCGAGATATTCGTGCTTGTCGGTCACGTACCAGGTGAGCCGCACGAGATGCTGCGGCCCAGCGCCGGCCTCGGCCAAAACAGCGACGATATTTTTCAGCGTTTGCTCGACTTGCCCGGCAAAGTCATCGGTCTCGAATTCCTGCTGCGCATTCCAACCAATAAGCCCGCCGAGGAAGATCATCCGCCCCTTCGCAGCCACACCATTGGCATAGCCCTTAGCCGGCTTCCAATTGCGTGGATGGAGAATTTCATGCGGCGAGGGATCATTGATCTGCATCACAGGTTCCCCTTAGTTTCGGCAAGGATGGCGCGGGCAATCACCACGCGCTGCACATCGGATGCGCCTTCATAGATGCGTAAAGCGCGAATTTCGCGATAGAGGCTTTCGACCACCGAGCCTTTGCGCACGCCATCACCCCCATGGAGTTGCACCGCGAGATCGATCACGCGCTGCGCGGCCTCTGTCGCGTGAAGCTTTGCCATCGCGGCCTCACGGGAAACGCGCGCTGCGCCCTGATCCTTCGTCCAGGCCGCGCGATAGACCAGCAAGGCCGCCGCATCGATCTCCAGCGCCATATCCGCGAGGTGCCCCTGCACCATCTGCAATTCGGAGAGGGGCGCGCCATTGATTTTCCGCTCCGTGACACGCCTCAGCGCCTCATCCAGCGCACGACGCGCAAAACCGAGCGCAGCCGCGCCCACCGTTGAGCGGAAGACATCGAGCACGGCCATGGCGATCCTGAAGCCCTCGCCCGCCTTGCCGATCAGCGCGGAATCCGGGACGACGACATTCTCCAGCCTGAGCCGTGCAAGCGGATGCGGCGCGATCACATCAATGCGCTCGACCACCTCAAAACCGGCGGTCGCAGCGGGCACGAGAAAGGCGGAAAGCCCTTTCGCACCCGGGGCTTCGCCGGTACGGGCGAAGAGCACATAGATATCCGCGATGCCGCCATTGGAGATGTAGGTCTTCTCGCCATCGAGGCTAAATCCGCCCGGCACACGCGTCGCGGTGGTCGCGGTATTCGCAACATCCGACCCGGAGTCGGGCTCCGTCAGCGCGAAACCGGCAATCGCCGTTCCCGCCCGCGTGCGACTGAGCCAGGTTCGCTGTTCCGGAGTGCCGAAAAGGCTCACGGCCCCCATGCCAAGGCCCTGCATGGCAAAGGCGAAATCCGCGAGGCCATCGTACCGCGCGAGCGTTTCGCGGATGACGCAGAGCGTGCGCACATCCAATGCTTGGCCGGCTTCCGAACCCGTATGCGCCAGCCAACCGGCTTCGCCCAGCTCACGAACAAGCGCGATGCAGGCCGCATCCACATCGGCATGGTAAACCGGCAGATTTTCCGCCACCCAGGCCTCAAGCCGGCTCGCGAGATCGCGGTGCCGGTCCTCGAAAAACGGCCAGGCGAGGAAGGAGCGATCGGCCATCTCAATTGCCCTCGAAGACCGGTTTTTCCTTCGCCACGAAGGCGCGATAGGCGCGGGCGAAATCTTCCGTTTGCATGCATAGGGCCTGCGCCTGTGCTTCCGCCTCGATCGCCTGTTCGAGGCTCATGTTCCATTCCTGATTGAGCTGCGTCTTGGTGATGCCGTGCGCAAAGGTCGGCCCCGCGACGAGCTGGCGCGCGAGCGTAAGCGCCGCCTCCTCCAGCTTGTCAGGCGCGTGGAGAGCATTCCAGAATCCCCAGCGCTCGCCCTCCTCGGCGCGCATCACGCGGCCGGTATAAAGCAGCTCCGCCGCGCGCCCTTGCCCGATGATGCGCGGGAGCATGGCGCATGCGCCCATATCGCAGCCCGCGAGGCCCACACGGGTGAAGAGGAAGGCGCATTTCGCTTCCGGCGTGGCGAGCCGCAGATCGGAGGCCATGGCGATGATCGCGCCCGCGCCCACGCAAATGCCATCCACCGCCGCAATGATCGGCTTGCCACAACCGAGCATCGCTTTCACGAGATCGCCGGTCATGCGGGTGAAGGCGAGCAGCCCCTTCATGTCCATCCCCACAAGCGGGCCGATAATTTCATGGACATCACCGCCGGAACAGAAATTCCCGCCATTCGAGGCGAAAATCACCGCGTCGATATCCTCGGCATAGGCCAGCGCGCGGAAGGTATCGCGCAATTCAGCATAGCTTTCGAAGGTCAGCGGGTTCTTCCGGTCGGGGCGGGTGAGGCGGATGGTGACGATGCGCTCGCGCGCCTCCCACTGGAAATGCTGTGGCGTGAGTCCGGCCATCCGCGTCATGGCGTATCCTTGTTCAGACGTTTGAAGATACCGCTGAGCGTTTCGAGGTCAGCCTCGGTGAGGTGGCTGAACAGCTTGTCGATTTCCGCCTCGTGCCCGACCGCGATACGCTCGAATTCGGCCAATCCGCGCTCGGTCAGCGACACTTCCACCGTGCGGCGATCGGCGCTGGATTGCGTGCGGGTGACCAGGCCCTCTTTTTCGAGGCCATCGACAATCACCGTCACGTTGCCGCCGGAAACGAGCAGCAGGCGACCGAGTTCGCTCATGGTGAGGCCTTCACGACGCCGCCAGAGTGCGGCCATCACGTCAAAGCGTGGCAGCGTGGTGCCGTGCTCCACACGCAGATATTCGCGCAAGTGCCGCTCGCCGGCCCGCGTGGTGCCGAGCAGGCGGATCCACATCTTGAGCCGGCGCTTCGAGAGGGAATCCGGTGCGCGCAGATCCATCAGCCTTCGCCTCCCGCGAGCGAAAGCGCCTGCCCGTTCATGCCACGCGCGTCTTCCGAGCAGAGCCAGACCGCGAGGCTGGTGATCTCGGAGGGCTCGATCAAGCGGTTCTGCGGGCTGGTTTTCGTCAGCGCCGCGAGCGCTTCGGCTTCATCCATGCCGGTTTTCGCGCGAATATTGGCCACCGAACGTTCGGTCATTTCGGTCGCGACATAGCCCGGGCAGATCGCATTGACGGTAATCTCGCGCTTGGCAACTTCCAGTGCCAGCGCTTTCGTGAGGCCGACCACGCCATGCTTCGCTGCGACATAAGGCGCGACATAGGGGTAGCCGCGCAGGCCAGCGATGGAGGCGATGGCGATGATTCGCCCCCAGCCCGGCATCTGCTTCAGGCCTTCGCGGAAGGTGAGGAAAGTGCCGGTGAGGTTCACGCCCAGCATCGCGTGCCATTGCGCGAGACTGGTCTTCCCGAATGGCGCGCTATCCGCGGCGCCCGCATTGGCGATGACGATCTCGCACGGCCCGGCCTCCGCGAAGAGGCGCATCACGCTGGCTTCATCCGTCACATCGGCCTGAATGGCACGTGCACCAGTTTTCCGGGCGACAACTCCCAGCACATCCAAACGACGCCCGGCGATCACCACCTCGGCGCCCGCCGCCGCGAAGCCGCGCGCGAGATCGGCCCCGATGCCGGAGCCACCGCCTGTGATGAGCGCGCGTTTGCCTGCGAGGTTCATACGCGGATCGCCTCCTGCGCTTGTTCGCGCAACCGCCGCGCCTGATCGCGCCCCGCGAGATAGGGCAGCGGCCAATCGGTCTGGCGATCACCCTGCTGGATCGCGGCGTGGAGCGTCCAGTAGGGGTCCGCGAGATGCGGCCGCGCGAGGCAGACGAGATCGGCGCGTCCCGCCATCAGGATCGAATTCACCTGATCCGCCTCGGTGATGTTGCCGACAGCCATCGTCGCGATACCCGCCTCGTTGCGGATGCGATCAGAGAACGGTGTCTGGAACATGCGGCCATAGATGGGCCTCTGCTCCGGCACGGTCTGCCCGGCAGAAACGTCGATGATATCGGCACCTGCCGCGTGGAAAGCCTTCGCGATGTCAACCGCTTCAGCCGGGGTCACGCCCTCGTCGCCCATCCAGTCATGCGCGGAAATGCGCACGGAGATCGGCTTTTCGGCCGGCCAGACCGCGCGCATGGCGCGGAACACTTCCAGCGGATAGCGCAGGCGGTTCTCGAGGCTGCCGCCATATTCATCCGAGCGGATATTCGTCTTCGGCGAGAGGAAAGAGGCGATGAGATAGCCATGCGCGGCGTGAAGTTCGACCATGTCGAAGCCTGCGCGATGGGCACGTTCCGTCGCCGAAACGAATTCCGCCGTCACGCGATCCATGTCGGCGCGATCCATCGCCTTGGGCAAGGCGTTCTGCACGGTCCATGGAATGGCGGAGGCCGCCATCAGCGGCCAGTTGCCTTGCTGAAGCGGGTGATCCGCCTTTTCCCAGCCCACCTGCGTGGAGCCCTTGCGGCCCGAATGCCCGATCTGGCAGGCGATTTTCGCAGTTGTCTCGGCATGCACGAAGTCAACCACGCGTTTCCACGCCGCCTCATGCTCCGGCGCATAAAGGCCGGGGCAGCCCGGCGTGATGCGCCCCTCGGCGGATACGCAGGTCATCTCGGTGAAAACGAGCCCCGCTCCGCCCTTTGCGCGCTCAGCATAATGCACGAAATGCCAGTCCGTGGGGCAACCCGCCACCGCCTTGTATTGCGCCATGGGCGAGACCACGACGCGGTTCTTGAGGCTCATATCCTTGAGCCGGAACGGTGCAAACATGGGCTTGCGCCCCTTCTCGCCGCCCGCATTCTGCAGGAACCAGTCCTCAGCCTCAGCGAGCCATTCCGGGTCGCGCAGGCGCAGGTTCTCGTGGCTGATGCGCTGCGAACGGGTGAGCAGCGAATAGGCGAATTGCAGCGGCGGCATGTCGAGATAGCGCTCGACCTCCTCGAACCATTCGAGGCTGTTGCGCGCGGCGGATTGCAGGCGCAACACCTCCACGCGCCGTTCCGCCTGATAGCGCTCGAAGGCCGTGGCCATATCCGGTTCGGAATGGAGATATTCGGCGAGCGCGATGGCGCTGTCGAAGGCGAGGCGCGAGCCCGAACCGATGGAGAAATGCCCGGTGGCCGCGGCATCGCCCATCAGCACGACATTCTCGTGATACCAGCGCTCGCAGATGACGCGCGGGAAGTTCATCCACACCGCTGAGCCCCGCAGATGCGCGGCGTTGGACATCAGTTCATGCCCGCCGAGATGGCGCTCGAAAATCCTGCGACAGGTCTCGACCGTCTCCTCCTTCGACATGCCAGCGAAGCCGATAGCATCCCAAGTCTGCTGGCTGCATTCCACGATGAAGGTCGCGGTATTGGCATCGAATTGATAAACATGCGCCCACACCCAGCCATGCGGCGTCTTCTCGAAGATGAAGGTGAAGGCGTCGTCGAATTTCTGGTGCGTGCCGAGCCACACGAACTTGCACAGCCGCATATCGATATCCGGCTTGAAAATCTCGGCATATTCCTTCCGCACAACCGAATTGATGCCGTCGCAGCCGACGACGAGATCATATTCCCGGCGATATTCCTCGGCCGTTTTGAACTCCGTCTCGAAACGCATCTCCACGCCGAGTTCGCGCGCCCGCTCCTGCAGGAGAATGAGCATCTGCTTGCGGCCGATGCCGGCGAAGCCATGCCCGCCGGAGACCGTGCGATGCCCGTCATGCACCACGGCGATATCGTCCCAATAGGCGAAATGGTTGCGGATGGCCTCGGTGCTTTTGAGGTCGTTCTTCTGCATGCGCGAGAGCGCATCATCCGAGAGCACCACACCCCAGCCGAAGGTATCGTTCGCGCGATTGCGCTCGAGAACGACAACCTCATGCGCGGGGTCGCGCAGCTTCATCGAAATCGCGAAATACAGGCCAGCCGGACCACCACCGAGGCAGAGAATACGCATGTCGGTCTCCCCGAGACGAGGCTCATCCGATCATGGATCGTCAGTTATTTCAAGTTTGAAATATCGACCTTGAAGATTTGTTGCGGGCACCCCTTGCGGCAGGCCAGTCAGCACGCAACCATGAGGGCAGGAGGCCCACGATGATCGACTGGACGGATGCCTACAACAATATGGGCCACATTCCCGGCGGACCGGATTTCCCGCCGCGCTGGATGGCCGAGGCCGCTGCGTTCCGTGAGCGCATGCTGGCCAAGGGACGGGCCAAACTCGATCTCGCCTATGGCGAAAAGCCTCGCAATCGCTTCGATCTCTTCCAGCCCGAGGGCACGGCCAAGGGCCTGCTTGTCTTCGTGCATGGCGGCTGGTGGATCGCCTTCGACAAATCCGTCTGGTCGCATCTGGCGGAAGGCGCGATTGCGGCGGGTTGGACAGTGGCCATGCCTTCCTATGAGCTCGCACCCGAAGCGCGCATTGCAGAGATAACCCGCGAGATCGGCTCTGCCGTTGAGGCAGCCGCCGCGAAGGTCGAGGGCCCTATCCGTCTCGCCGGGCATTCCGCCGGCGGGCATCTCGTGACGCGGATGATCTGTCGGGATACGCCAGTTTCAGGGGCCGTCGTCTCGCGCATCACGCGCGTCACCTCGATCAGCGGGTTACATGACCTGCGCCCGCTGATGAAGATCGTCGCGAACGAGAAACTGCGCATCGATGCGGCGGAAGCGCAGGCCGAGAGTCCCGCTTTGCGAGAGCCCCTGCCCGGCATGCGCGTGGCCTGCGCCGTGGGCGCGGAGGAGCGACCGGAATTCCTCCGCCAGAACGATTTGCTCGCGAATATCTGGTTCGGGCTGGAGGCCAATACCTCCAGCCTACACATCGCGGGAACCCACCATTTCAACGTGGTGGATGGCATGACGAGCCGCGATTCCGCGCTCACACAGGTGATACTCGGAAACGATTAGTCGCTTGTACCATGCGTGCGGGAATAGGCCGGGCGCTCCGGCTGTTTCCAAGCAGAAACGAAGGAATCCGCCGGGCGGAACACCTCGACCTTGAGCGGATAGCACGGTGCGACATCGCTGGAATGCTCCGAGCCACAATCCCCGCCGGGGCATGCCGAAAGCGCGCCGAGCAGATCGATTTCTGCGAAAAACTCGATGAAATCGTCGGGCCGAACCGGGCTCGCCTTCATGAAGTACTGCTGCGTATCCCGCGTGAAGCCCGTGCACATGAAGACGTTCAGCACGTCATGCACATGCATCTCCGCCTCGCGCACCGGCAGGCCGCTGGCCTTGGAGAGCGCCCGCGTCAGGTTCGAATGGCAGCAATGATGATAATCGCCGCCGCTCAGCAGCCGATGCGTGTAGGGGTCGCAGCGCGTGCCGATCACGTCATGCACGCCGCCGCCATCGGCATCGAAGCCATACCAGTCGAGCGTGTCGCGCGTGATGGTCGCGAGCGGCCGGAGGTTCGGCAGGTTGCTCCAGAGCCGCATGCCCGTGCTCACATGCGTGCCGTGCAGCGCGCGTGTCTTGCCGGAGAAGAAGCGTTCGGAAAGGTCGTTCGCATTCCACAGGTTGAGGTCACCGACCTGCGGCCCCTCGATGCTGGTGATGCGGAAAAAATGCCCCGCCGGCACGGTGAAGCTCCGCGCATCCCGCGGCGGCACGATCACCTCGTCCACCTTGGTGAGGTGCACGCGCGCCTGCTCCAGCCAGGCCAAATCTGGCTCAGGCAGGGTTTCGACCGGATAGCAGACGACAGCCGGTTTCGCACGACGTGCGGCGGCATCAGCGGGAGCCGGAAAAGCAGGCGGGCGACGCATCACGAAGCCTTGTAGAGATCGCGATAGGTGTCGCGCAGCACGTTCTTCTGCACCTTGCCCATGGTGTTGCGGGGCAGTTCTTCCACCACCAGCACGCGCTTCGGCTGCTTGAACTTGGCGAGCCGCCCTTCGAGGGCTGCGAGAATGGCCTTCTCGTTGAGTTCGGCACCCTTCACCGGCACCACGACCGCCGTCACGCCCTCGCCGAAATCCTTGTGCGGGAGACCAATCACGGCGCTCTCGTTGACGCCCGGCATGGCGTCGATCTCGCCCTCGATCTCCTTGGGATAGACGTTGTAGCCGCCAGTGATGATGAGATCCTTCCCGCGCCCGAGAATATGCACGTAGCCGCGTGCATCGAGCTTGCCGAGATCGCCCGTGATGAAGAACCCATCGGGCCGGAATTCGGCAGCGGTCTTCTCCGGGTTGCGCCAATAGCCCTTGAACACGTTCGGCCCCTTCACCTCGATCATGCCGATCTCCTCGGCGGCGATCGGCGTGCCCGTTTCGGGATCGGTGATGCGCAGTGAAACGCCCGGCAGCGGGAAGCCCACCGTGCCGGCGATGCGATCGCCGTCATAGGGGTTGGAAGTGTTCATGTTGGTCTCGGTCATGCCGTAACGTTCGAGAATGGCATGGCCGGTTTTCGCCTCGAAGGCGCGATGCGTCTCGGCCAGCAGGGGCGCCGAACCGGAGATGAAGAGTCGCATCTTCGCGGTGGTCTGCTTCGTGAGGCCGGGATGATCCACGAGGCGCACATAGAAGGTCGGCACGCCCATCATGGTCGTGGCCTGCTGCATCAGCGACAGAGCCTGCGCCGGCTCGAATTTTGGCAGGAAATGCATGGAGGCGCCCGCGAACAAGATCACGTTCGTCGCCACGAAGAGGCCATGCGTGTGGAAGATCGGCAAAGCGTGGATCAGCACATCCTGGCTCGTGAACCGCCAGGTCTCGACCAGCGCGCGGGCGTTGGAAGCGAGATTCTCATGGCTGAGCATCGCACCCTTCGAGCGACCCGTCGTGCCCGAAGTGTAGAGGATCGCTGCGAGATCATCCGCCGCGCAATCGGCATCCGTGAAGGTTGCGGAAGCCGCAAGCGCCTTATCCGAAAGAGAGCCGGCAGATTTCGCCTCGCTTTCCCACACGCCGAGCGTTTCGAGCTTCGCGCCGGCCTTTGCGGCAGCAGGGCGGAGCGCTTCGGCCCGGGCGGGATCGCACACGAACAGGGACGGCTCGGCATCGCCCAGGAAATACTCGATCTCCGCCGGGGTGTAGGCCGTGTTGAGTGGCAGGAAGATCGCCCCGGCGCGCACGCAGGCGAGATAGAGCATGAGGGCCTCCATGCTCTTTTCCACCTGCACCGCCACCCGGTCGCCCTTCTTCACGCCCAAAATGGTGATCGCATTCGCGAAGCGTGCGGAAACGCCCAGCACATCGGCATAGCTGTAATTCCGCCCATCCGGCAGATGCGCGAAGGGCGCGTCGGCTACCGGCATCCGCTGGGTGATCTGGTCGAAAAGGTGGTTCGGCATGGTCGGATTCCAGTTCTGTCAGGAGGCCTGCTTGCGGCGGAGGGCGGGCGGCGCAATGCGTGCCGCCTCCTGCACCGAAGCGCTGGCAGTCACAAGCCCACGAATGGCGAATTTCTCGTGGTTTTCTTCAATTGCGGTGAGGTCATAGAGGTAATTGACCATCGCGGCATAGGATTCCCGCCAGCCCTTGTCGGAGAAATCCGCGAGCGGGTTCAGCCGTTCGAGCCGCGCGCCATTGCCGAGATGGAACCGCGCCACGGGATCGATCACGCGCCCCTGTGGCGTGCGCGCTTCTAGGAAATATCGCGCGAGAAGCCGCTCGGTCACCGCGCGGAACGGCGCCAGATCGGGCGCATCAAGCCGCTCATCCTCAGCATCGTCGAGCACCGCGCGATCCTCCGGCGCGAGGAAGGGTGAGTCCGCCTCGGCGCGCTGGCGCTCCACCCAATTCCGGAAGCCTGGCACGGGCGAGAGGGTCACGAAGGTCGAAAGCGCGGGCAGATCGCGGCGCAACTCCTCCACCACCTGCTTGATGAGGAAGGAGCCGAAGGAGATGGCCGAGAGTCCCTTCTGGCAGTTGGAAATCGAATAGAACACCGCATGCGTCGCCTGCTCCGGCGGCAGCGGCGCGCGGTTCTCGGCGAGGATCGGCTCGATGGCCGAGGGCATCTCGCGGGTCAGCGCGACTTCCACGAAGATCAGCGGCTCATCCGCCAGAGAGGGGTGGAAGAAGGCGTAGCAGCGCCTATCAGGCGGATCGATGCGGCGGCGCAGGTCATCCCAGGAGCGGATCTCGTGCACGGCCTCGTAGCGGATGATCTTCTCTAGGATATGCGCCGGGCTCGACCATTCCATGCGGCGCACCATCAGGAAGCCGCGATTGAACCACGAGGCGAAGAGATGCACGAAATCCCGGTCGAGCCCGGCCAGAACAGGATGCGCGGGCAAGGCTTCGAGCAGATCCTCGCGCATGCGCACAAGGCCCAAAGTATTGCCAGGCGCGAGATTCAGCCGGCGCAGGGCATCCTGCCGGGGCGGCTCGGCGGATTGTCCGAGGCGGTAGAGATGGAGCTCGCTGGGCTCGCGCAGGTAATCGGCATAGGCGGCACGGATGCGCTCCGCATCGGCGGTGAAATTCTCGGCCAGAGCCACGAGGAACGCCACGCGTTCCGTTTTGGGTGCTGTGGCATAGCGCGTCATGATCTCCCGCGCGATGGCGACACCCGAGGCCTCGCCACGCGTGGAGAGCAGCAGGCGCACGAGTTCCACCAGCGGGGCCTGCTCCAGCGGGGCAGGCGCGGTGGAGCGGAAAGCCCAATCGAACAGCCCACGACCCTGCCCGGCAACCTGGCCCAACAAGTGGCGGAGAAAGCCGCTGGTCTTCTCGGGCATCGGAAAGCTCCTGCCTCTTGCATGCTATCGCGTTCTTCTTGTATACAAGACGGGCCATGCCGAATGCAAGAACCTCCAACGCTGCGGCTGCAGTCCGCGAGAGCCTCGAAAACGCGATCGCCTGTGGCGAGTTCGTTCCCGGCTCGCGCCTGGATGAGACAACTCTTGCGAACCGCTACGGCGTGTC
>JALOTF010000056.1 GCA_025458025.1 Beijerinckiaceae bacterium
GGCCACGAAAAGGGAGCCTTCACGGGCGCCGTCTCCCGGATGCCGGGTGTAGTACAGGAGGCAGATCAGGGTACGCTGTTTCTCGACGAGATCGCCGAATTGCCAATCGCACTTCAGCCCAAGCTCCTCCGCCTGCTTCAGGAAAGGACCTATCGGCCCGTTGGCGCGATTGAACAGCGATCCTTTGGAGGCAGGGTCATCGCCGCAACGCATCGCGATCTCAAGGCCATGATCGCAGCCGGAACCTTTCGGGAGGATCTGTATTTCCGTCTCGCGGTGATCGAGCTCGTCATTCCGCCTCTGCGCGATCGTCGGGATGAGATCGTTGCGCTCGCAAATGCGTTCCTCAGGAGCGCTGCACCGGAAGCGCCATCCCTCTCCATATCAGCTGAAGCGATGCCTATGCTCCTCGAGCATTCCTGGCCGGGCAATATTCGGGAATTACGCAATCGCATCGAACGCGCGGTAGCGCTACGTGACCATGATGTTCTGACATTGGCCGATCTGTTTCCCGAGCGCGGCAGTTCCAATGCCGGTTCTGCCCTCACGACCGAAGGTTCCCTCGACGCCGTAGCTGAAGCGGCCATCCGCAACCGGGTCTCAACCGCGCTACGAGCCACCGGCGGCAATCAAACAGAGGCCGCGCGAATGCTCGGCGTTTCCCGAACAACGGTCTGGAAATACTCCCGTTAACCCATTGAGGAAGGCAGCCACGACCAGCGGATCGAATTGGGTTCCGGCGCCGTCGATCAGGATCTGCCGGGCTTCCTCGTGAGTCATCGCAGCTTTGTAGATGCGCTCGCTCCTGAGGGCGTCATAGACATCGGTCAAAGCCATCACACGCCCGGTGAGCGGGATCTCCTCTCCCTTCAGGCCGAATGGATAACCCGCACCATTCCAGTGTTCGTGATGGCCCGCGATGACGTCACGAGCCGCAGCGAGGTAAGGCGTCACGCCGACATCGGCGATCACCTTGTCGATGACTGCAAGACCGTGGCTAACATGGGTCTTCATCACCTCGTATTCTTCGCGGGTCAGGCGACCGGGCTTGCGCAGGATCGCGTCAGGCACAGCCACCTTGCCGATGTCATGAAGCGGCGCAGCGCTCACGATATCCGCGATTGCAGACAGGGTGAGGGTTTCAGCGTATTCGGGCTGCCCTGCCAGCTGACTGCACAGAATGCCGACATAGCGCTGGGCGCGCTGAAGATGATCGCCGGTTTCGTTGTCGCGGGCGCCCGCAAGTCCAATCAGGGCCTTCATGATGGCGTCGTTGGTTCGCGTCGTCGTCGCATGCGCGCGGTCGAGTTCATCGAGCAGGTGATTGATCTCAGCCGAGACAAAGCCGATCTCGTCCCGAGTGCCGATCACCGTAAACCGCCCCCGGATTGCCGGAGGCTGATGAAATCTAATGAATGTCGGCTTTCGGCGTCTACGCATCTGACCTTGAGTGTCTGAAACGGGGGCGCGAAGCGGTCGGTCAAAGCAGTGTCTTTGTCTCGGGACCCGCGTTAGCCGCGTGCCTTAGCCTTCCACGCCTCGACAATATACGCCTAAAATATTGATTTATATTAGTAGCATAGAGTCGCTTCCTCTCCGCCAGAACTTCGCATTCTGATGGTTTTAGACGTCTTTTATCGCCTCGGGCGCTGTGCGGCGGCTTTGCCCCGCTCAAAGCTTCTGAACACCATGCACCGCTGCGAGCTAGGTTCTGATGCGCTCGATCGCAAGAATACAGATCGGCGCAGGCCAGCGAAGCTGATCGGCAAGACAACACACTGAAATGATTGATGTCGAGTAACTCCCGTCTTGGGTGCCAGCTCACCGATTGGTATTCCACGCCTCTCATTCAGGGGATCGACGGCGACAAACAAGCGAAGCAATCAGCGAAAAGGCCCGCCAAGGGATGGCGGGCCTCATGTCAGGTGAGCAGGCCCAAACAGCCGCCGGCGTCATTTGCCCTGGTTTATCGCAGGAGGCTTCAGGCCGTTGTTGATCAGGCCATACTTGTTGATCAGGGCATCATAGGTACCCTTGGCCTGGAGACGCTCGATCGCGCCCTTGACTGCATCACGCAGCTTGGCGCCTTCCTCGGTCTTGGCGACGGGAATCCCGACCAGCGACTCCGTGAAGGGTAGGCCCAGAGGTTCATAGGTATTGGGCTCGAGCTTCTGGAAATAGGACATCGTTTCCGAGCCTTGCACCCCACCCTGCAAGCGCTGAGTCTTGATCTGGTTGCGGGCATCCACCGAACCTTCGGTGCCCACGACATTGATCGCCGGTTTGCCCTTGGCAACGCAATTGGCCTGACTCCATTCGCCAATCTGCTGGGGCCAATTGGTGGAGCGCGAGGCGCCGACGCTCTTGCCGCAGAGATCCTCCGGCGTCTTGATCTGATCCTTCAGGGAAAAATGCGTGTAGAATTGCGCGCCGGAGACCATGTAATCGACAAAATCAGCCACTTCGCGGCGCGAGGGCAGATCGCTCATGCCAGCCATGGCCATATCGACGCGCCCGGTCTGGAGCGAAGGCAGCATCTGGGCGAAGGCGGTTTCCTGCCATTCAACCTTGACGCCCAGTTCCGCCGCAATGGCTTCACCCAGTTCGATATCAAACCCGATCAGGGTGTTATTCGCGGGATCCTTGTAGGCAATCGGCGCATAATTCGGCTGGGTGGCAATGACCAGTTTGCCCGCCGCCTTGATGCGATCCGGCAAGGCCTGGCCAAGGGCTGCGGGGCTGGCAAGGGCCAGCAGGGCCGAAGCGAGAATCAATCGACGCATGGGAGTTTCCTTTGTTGTTGAGCTTCATGTCAGGACGGCCGAAATGAATTCCCGCGTGCGGCCATGCTGCGGGTTCAGGAGAACCTGCGAGGGCGGGCCCTGTTCGACGATTTCACCGCGATCCATGAAGACGACATCCTGCGCCACCTCGCGCGCGAAGCCGAGTTCATGCGTCACGACGATCATCGTCATGCCAGATCGCGCGAGATCGCGCATCACCGCCAGAACCTCGCCGACAAGCTCGGGATCCAGAGCGGAGGTCGGCTCGTCGAACAGCATGATCCGGGGACGCATCGCCAGGGCCCGGGCGATGGCGACGCGTTGCTGCTGGCCACCGGACATTTCGATCGGATAGGAATCGCGCTTGTCGGTCAGACCCACGCGGGCCAGAAGGTCCATGGCCTCGGCGATCGCCTCGCGGCGCGGGCGCCGCAGGACGGTCACGGGACCCTCGATGATGTTTTCGAGCGCGGTCATGTGATGAAACAGGTTGAAGCGCTGGAACACCATGCCGGTGGCCAGACGCTGGCGCGCGATCTCGGCATCGGACAAGGCGCGAAGGGCATTGCCGACCTGGCGATAGCCGATCAGTTCTCCATCAATCAGAATTGCGCCGCCATCGATCTTCTCGATCTGATTCAGGCAGCGCAGAAACGTGGATTTTCCGGAACCGGACGGGCCAATGATGCACTGGACCATGCCCGGATCGATGCTCAACGAAACGCCATTGAGAGCGCGCACCGAATTGAAGCGCTTGGTCACCTGATGGGCAACAACAATGGGGGGCGGCCGCCCTGTCATGGCTGGCCTCCGGCGCCGTTGCCCGGGCTGGCTTTGTGTCGGGCGCGCCGCTCGCCACGGCCCCGAGAGAAATAGCGTTCGAGGAAGAACTGCCCGATCTGCAGCAGCGTCACCACGGCGAGATACCAGATTGCCGCGACAATCAGCAATTCGATGACCCGGGCATTGGCGTAATAGATGGTCTGCGCATTGCGGAGGATTTCCGAATACTGGATGACGCTCGCAATGGAGGTCAGCTTCACCATCGAGATGAACTCGTTGCCAACCGGCGGAATGATCACCCGCATGGCCTGCGGCAGGATGATGCGCCGCAGGGTCGTCAGGCGGGTCATGCCAATGGATTTGGCCGCCTCGGTCTGGCCGACCTCAACCGACAAGATGCCGGAACGGACGACCTCCGCCGTATAGGCGCCCTGGTTCATGCCGAGGCCGAGCAAGGTAGCGACGAACGGGGTGATCACATCGATTGTGCGAAACTCGATCAGGCCGGGAATGCCGATTCTCGGGAAAACCAGCGCCAGATTGAACCAGAGCAGCAATTGCAGCAGGAGCGGCGTTCCGCGGAAAAACCAGATGTAAAACAGCGCGGAACCGCGCAGAACCGGGTTTGGCGACATATACATGATCGCAAACAGAACCCCGAGCACGATGCCCAGGGCCATGGCGCAGGCCGTCATGATCACCGTGTTGACGAGGCCATTGAGAATAGCGGGCGCGGTGAGGAACTGACCGACGACTTTCCAGGCGATCTGTCCTTCCGCGAAGGCCTTTACGACCCAGGCGAACAGCAGGAGAATGATCGCCGCAGCAACCCAGCGGCCGTAATGGCGGCGCGGAACGATGCTGAGCCCGACAAGGCGCTCCAGCTCGGCCGAAACTGGCCTCGCGGCAGGTTGGCCGGTCATCCGATCACCTCGCCCAGCTTGCCATCGGCCCAGCCCTGCGCGGCGGCCAGCCGGGCTCTCGCCGCCGCGATCTGTTCGAGCACCCGTTCAGGGGCCGTGCCGCCATGGCTGGAGCGAGCGGCAATCGCCGCATCCAGCGAGAGATGGGCCAGAAGATCAGCGCCGAGGCGCGGATCGACAGCAGCGAGATCCTGCGGCGAGAGGGTTTCGAGCGAAAGGCCATGATCCTCGCAATGGCGCACCAGCGTGCCGGTGATCTCGTGCGCTTCAGCAAAGGGAACTCCCGAGCGGGCGAGATAATCGGCCACCTCGGTCGCCAATGAAAACCCCTCGCCGGCCTGTGCGCGCAAGCGTTCGCTGCGCACCGTCATCGTCCGGACAAGACCGGTCAGGGCCGGAAGCACCTCATCCAGCACGTCGATGGCATCGAACGCGGCGCGCTTGTCTTCGGCGAGATCGCGGTTGTAGGCGAGCGGTAGCCCCTTGATGGCTCCGAGCATCGCCACGAGATCACCCGTCAGCCGGGCCGCGCGACCGCGGGAGAGTTCGGCAATGTCCGGATTTTTCTTCTGCGGCATGATGGACGAACCCGTGGCGAACGCATCGTCCAGCTCGATCCAGCCGAATTGTCGCGAGGCCCAGAGTGTAATCTCCTCGGCAAGGCGGGAAAGATCCGTCAGCGTCATCGCCGCGACGAACAGGAATTCCGCCACATGATCTCGCGCAGAAACGGCATCGACCGAGTTTTCCGCCGGGGCTGCATAGCCCAGTTGCCGGGCAGTCAGAGCCGGTGAAAGGGCGATGGCAGATCCGGCCAGAGCGGCTGCCCCGAGAGGGCATTCACCCGTTCGGGCCAGAAAGTCCTGCAGCCGCGAGATATTGCGCATCAGCGGCTGTACATGGGCCATCAGCCAATGCCCGAAAGTCACGGGCTGCGCCGACTGGAGATGGGTGAAGCCAGGTGCCACGGTGGCGGCATGCAACTCGGCCTGCCCGGCGAGGGCCTCTCCCATCTGGCCCAACAGCCTCACGAGGCGGGGCGTTTCCTGGCGGAGATAGAGCTTGAGATTGTTGGCCGCCTGATCGTTGCGGGACCGCCCTGCCCGCAACTTGGCTCCGGTCGCCCCGAGGCGCTCGATCAGCACCCGTTCGAGGAAGGTGTGAATGTCCTCGTCACCCGCGCCGATCACAAGCTGACCGGCGAGAAATTCGTTCCGTATCGCCTGCAGGGTCTGGCCGATGACGTGCCGCTCCCCCGGTGTCAGCAATCCCGCCCGCTCGAGTTCCGCCGCATGCGCGAGACTGCCGGCAATATCCTGTGGAATGAGACGCTGATGGGCCGCCCCCGCACTCGAGAGCCGCATCAGGCTGGCATCCGGTGGCTTGCGGAACCGTCCCCCCCACAATCTTGCCGTCTGGTTCGTCATCCCATGTCCCCTCACCATGAAGGTGTCACCCGCATCCCGGATGGGCAAACGAAATGATTTCCCGTAGCCTAGTCCGGAATGGAATACCCAGAGAGATCCGGCATGCACCCTCCCGTATCGGCCGTCAGGGCTTATCTCGCGGTTGCACGGCATGGCTCGACGGCGCGTGCCGCAGCCGCCTTGCACCTCACGCAGAGCGCGGTTTCGAAGCAGCTCCGGGTGCTGGAAGCGCATCTTGGACAGGCGCTGTTCGAGCGCGGACCGCACGGCCTGCGGCTGACCGAGGCCGGAGCCATCTATCGACCCTATGCTGAAGCGGCTCTGGAGCAGCTTGAGCGCGGAGCACGGCGACTATCGGAACGCATCGCCGCCCGGCACACACCTGTCCGGCTTCACATGATCGCGATTGTCGGCGAGCGATGGCTGATGCGCCGTTTCCCCGATTTTGCAGCCCGGCATCCGGAGATCGATGTTCAGTTCACCAATTACGTCTCCGAAAACGAGACCGAGGAGCCCGACATCGACATCCGTTTCGGAGCCGGGCCGTGGCCAGGTTTTGAACAGCACTATCTCTTCGGCCGGGAAATTGCCCTTGTTGCCGCGCCCGCCTATCTTGAGCGGATCGGCGGCCTTGCGCAGATCAGTGCGATACAGCAGCTCACATTGCTGCAACATTTCCAGATGCCGGCCCTATGGGCCGAGTTCACGGAACTCAATGGCATCAGGGGTGCTGTACCGGCTCATACCATCCGCTATGGCTATTTTTCGGTGATCATCGAAGCCGCATCGGCTGGGCTCGGCGCAGCGCTCTTGCCGCGTTGCTTCGTCCGGGAGGAGCTGGAATCGGGCAAGTTGGTCAACCCGGAAGGCGTCGGATTTGAAAGCGCATCGGCCTGCTGGCTGTTGATCCCGACCGATCGTCCGTTGACCGCTGGCGCAGAAAGGCTCGCGCTGTGGCTGATCGAAGAGGCCCGCCAGTTCCGCGGAAGGGGCATTGCCCCTTCGGAAACCGGACTGCCCGCTTGACGATCCGGGGGAAAGGACGAAACACTTCGCCCGAAGCCCGTTTCAGGGCTTTCCCTCGCTTGGAATGTCTGGAGGCGCAATGTTCCGTTTCGGCCCGTGGAAGGCCATGCTGCTGGCGGCGCTGTTCATTCCCCTGCCGGCTGCCGCGCAGGTTAGGGCCGGCGATGTCGATTCGCTCTTCGGGCTGGCACGCTCGGCCTTGCCGAAGGTGGAGCGCAGCCTGTCGGCGGGCTATGCGGTCTTCATCGGCTTGGCGCCGTAACGCGCATCAAGCTGGGCGAGAATGTCCGTCTCCGGATTGACCGGCATCTCGTCGGCATCGGCGGAACGCTTACCCTTCTGAACGGTCCGATCCTATTCGACCGGCCGAGCGGCTCGCCACCGGAATCCCTGCAGATCCGGGGTGATTTCGGCGTGATCGCGGTCTGCGGCACCCGGTTCTTCGTCGGGCCAAGCCAGGGCAAGCTGGCCGACAGTTCCGCCCGCTTCCTCGAGCGCCGTACGCTCGGCTGGCATCCCTCCTTCCGCAAAGCATGAGGTGCCCCATGTTTGGTCCTGTTTCTGATTTCGCCGCCCCGTTCGAATGCTCGGCACAACCGAAGGCAGCGCCCATCCCGGCATCCGGAAAGGGCCTCGAATTTTCGGCCTATGGCATCCGCAAGGCCTTCAGACCGAAAGTGGTGCTGGCGGATTTCAATCTCGTGGCCCGCCCGGGCGAATTCGTCGCCATTGTCGGGCGGAGCGGCTGTGGAAAATCCACCTTCCTGCGTCTTCTCGCGGGCCTTGATGCACCCGATACCGGCGTCGTCGGCTTCGGTGCGGAGGGGCGCAGCCGGGGGGCGAGTGATGTGCGCGTGATGTTTCAGGAGCCGCGCCTGCTGCCCTAGCAGAGCGTGCTCGATAACGTCATCATCGGCCTTGGCGATGGCGTGCCCCGCCCGGAGGCCGAGGCGCGCGCGCTGGGCTTTGGCCGCCGTGGGTCTGGCGGATCGCGCGAGCGAATGGCCTGCTGTACTCTCCGGCGGTCAGAAGCAGCGTGTGGCGCTCGCCCGCGCGCTGGTGAGCGGCCCCGGCATTCTCGCGCTCGATGAACCCGTCGGCGCGCTCGATGCCCTCACGCGCATCGAAATGCAGGGCCTTCTGGAACAGGTCTGGATCCAGCGTGGCTTCACGGCCCTCATGGTCACGCATGATGTCTCCGAAGCCATCGCGCTGGCGGATCGCATCGTGCTCATCGAGGATGGCCGCGTCACGCCGGATCGGGTGGTGGATCTGCGCCGACCGCGCCATCGCGGTTCGCCGGAATTCGCGGCGATCGAGCGCGAAATTCTCGATCGTCTGATGGTGCGGTGATCCGCTGCCCCATCAGGCCGGAAGGAACGCCATATCGCTGGCATTGCTGCCATGGAGAGCATGGATCGCAGCACCATAGAGCGCCGCGAGGCTCTCGACTGTCAGCATCTCGGCGGGCGGGCCTTCCGCCAGCAATGCCCCGCGCCCGAGAAGCGCCACGCGATCGGCATGGCGCAGCGCATGGTTCGGATCATGCGTGGTGAAGAGCACCGCGAGCCCCCGCGATTTCAGCTCCGCGATCTGCCGCAACACCTTGCCCTGATTGCCGAAATCGAGGCTGGCCGTGGGTTCGTCGAGGACGATCACGCGCGGCTCCTGCGCCAGCGCGCGCGCGATCAGCACGAGTTGCCGCTCGCCGCCGGAAATCATGGTGTAGGGCTGCTCGGCGAGATGGGCGATCCCGAGTTCCCCGAGCTTCGCGAGCGCCAACGCTCGATCCGCCTCGGAGGGGCTTGCGAACAGGCCCTGATGCGCCGTGCGCCCCATCAGCACCACATCGCGCACTGAAAAGGCGAAAGCGCCGGCATGGGCCTGCGGCACATAGCCGATGCGCCTCGCGCGCTCAGTCACCGGAAAATCCGCGAGGGGCTTGCCCTCCAGCACCACGCGGCCCGCTTGCGGCGCGAGAAGGCCGATCAGCGTCTTCAGCAGCGTGGTCTTGCCCCCGCCATTGGGGCCGAGCAGCGCGAGCACTTCACCCGCCTTCACACCCAGCGACACGCCTTGCCCCACCCGGCGGCCGGGATAGCCGAAGGACAGGTTTTCGCCCGCCAGAATCGGCCCAATGCCCATCATGACCAGCTCCGCCGCGCGCGCACCAGCAGCAGGATGAAGAACGGCGTGCCGATGACCGCCGTGAGGATGCCCAGCGGGATTTCCACGGAAGCCGCAGAGCGCGCGAGCGTGTCGATCAGCAACAGATAACCCCCGCCCATGATCGCCGCCGTGGGGATGAGCCGTCCGAAATCCGGGCCGACGAGAAACCGCGCGAGATGCGGCACGATGAGCCCCACCCAGCCGATCACACCCGCCGCCGCCACGCTCGCGGCGGTCACGAGCGTCGCCGCTGCGACAATCGCGAGGCGGATGAGCCCGGTCGAAAGGCCCAGCGCGCGGGCTTCCTCCTCGGGCAGCGACATCACATTCATCCGCCAGCGCAGGGCGAAGAGCACCAAAGTTCCTGCCAACACCGGCCCGAACAGGGGCAGAAGATCATGCTTGTCCGTGCCCGAGAGCGAGCCCAACAGCCAGAATGTCATGGCCGGGAGCTGGTTGTAAGGGTCGGCGAGATATTTCATCAGCCCGACGCCTGCGCCCAGCAGCGCGCCGATCACCACGCCGGTCAGCACCAGAACCAGCACCGTATCGCTGCCGCGGATCGCCGAGCCGATCATGTAGACCAGGGCCACGGCCAGAAGCCCGCCCGCAAAGGCGAGCGCCTGAATGCCGAAAATCCCGAGGGAGAAGAAAATCCCGATCACCGCGCCCAACGCCGCACCGGAGGAAGCCCCGAGAATATCTGGTGACACCAGCGGATTGCGGAACAACCCCTGAAAGGCCGCGCCCGCCACGGCCAGAGCCGCGCCGCAGAGGATAGCGGCAAGCACGCGCGGGCCGCGAATGTTGAAGATTACCGCCTCGGTCGCCGCGGGCAATCCCGAGGGGTGGCCGGACAGGCGTGACCATAAGGCCGTGAGAAGATCGCCCGTGCCGACCGGAAACCGCCCGACCGAGAAGGCCAGCACAATGCCAAGGGCGAGGATAAGCACGGCCAACCCCAGCCCGGAGGCAAGGCCGGCCTGCGCGCGGCGCGCGACCATCCCGGCTCCGGCGTCACTCATTACCCGCGCCCGGCCAGCACGGCGGCGATCTGTGCGTCATCCGGCACACGATGGTAGAAACGGCCGTAGAAATCGCGTGTGGTGCTGGTGAGATCCTCCGGGAAAAGCGCGGGGTAGAGGATTTTTCCCAGCCACCACAGGCCGGGCATGCGGTTCACAGCGGGCGGGAAATCCACCCAGCCAAAGGGCATTTTCGGCGAGAGATGCACGCGGCCCTCACGCACGGCAGAGACCGCCGCCCAGGAGGGGTCGTTGCGCACATTGGCCGCGAAATCCTGGTCGATGGTGATGATCACGTCGGGATTCCAGACGAGAACCTGCTCCAGCGAAATCGTCGCAAGCCCGCCGCGCACGCCGCCCGCGACATTCGCCACGCCCATGAATTCGATCGTCTCGACATTGATGGAACCGCCGAGCCCGGTATCAAGCCCACGGGGGCCGCGGGCGTAATAGACGCGCGGGCGCTTCTCCATCGGCACGGTCGCGATGCGCGCTCGGCAGGTGCGGATCACATCATCGCAATAACGCGCCAGCTCGTCGGCGCGGGCCGTCTCGCCCGTGAGTTGCCCATGCAGGCGATAGCTCTCGACGAGCTTGTCGAACCGGCCATCGAGCAGCGCATAGGGGATGCCGGTTTGTGCGGCCACGCGATCCGCGACCTCCACGAAAGTGCGCGCGACAGAGCCGATATCGAGGATGAGATCGGGCTTCAGCGCGAGCAAAACCTCGAGATTGGTGGTGTTCCCACGCCCCGTGAGGCGACCGATTTCAGGCCGCGCGCCCACTTCCGGGTCGAGATAGGGCAGTTCCGCAGGCCGGTTCGCACGCGGCCAGCCGAGAAGCGAGCGCGGCTGGAGCGTGTAATGCTGGATCGCCGCGGGCGGCCCCGCCGGGAACACCCGCTCCGTGCGTGCCGGAACCGTCACCATCCGCCCCGCGCCATCCGTCACAGTCGCAGCCCGCGCGACATGCGGCATCGCGAGCATCGCGGAGGCGGCGAGCAGGTTGCGACGGCTGAGCATGAAGACCTCCGGATCAGGCTATCCGCTTCGCCGAGTTGCGCGCCGGCTGGTCGGACAGCCATGAATGGATGGGAGAACGAAGGGTTCGGTCAAGCCAGCCATCAAGCCGGGATATGAAAGACACGCCGCTTTTTTCAAGGCATGAAAATAGTGCGCCCTCATGCATGCTCATGCATGGGTATCCATCGCACGTTTGAGTTCAATGCGGCTCGCCCGGCGCTGCCTCAGCGCCCCTTCCCCGCCCATTCACCGAGGCCCATCACCAAGGTGCAGAGCGCGGCGAGCACGAGGCCGAGGGTCGCGGTGACGGCAAAATCCGAGCCCGCATCCGAGACCATGGTGAAAAGCTGGAGCGGCAGGATGTTCACCTGCGTGCCCACCAGCGCGAGCGCCGTGCCATAGGCGCCGATCGCCACCGCCGCGACGAGCGCAAAAGCGGAGATCATCGGCGCTTTCAGTTGCGGCAGCAGGATATCGCACAAGGTGCGCAGACGGCTCGCCCCGAGGCTCTCGGCGGCGGCGAGCTGGGCCGTGTCGAAATTCACGAGCACAGGCGTGAGCATCATCACCACGCGGGGAATGAGGTAATAGGCATAAACAAAGGCAAGACCGTAGGGCGAATAGACGGCCTGCGAGAACGGCACCGGATCAACCCCGAAAAACCGCTCCAGCAACAGCGTCACGAAGCCCGCACGGCCGAAGGCGAGGATGAACCCATAGGCGACGATCAGCCCGGAAAAGGTGAGCGGCAGCGCGATCAGGAACTGCCAGGCGAGCCTCGGGCGCTCGGCCATCCGCGCGAGCCTCAAGGCCACTGCGAGGCCGATGCCCAGCGAGATCGCCGCGGCGAGCACGCCCAGCACCAGCGAATTGAGAAGGCCGGTCCAGAAGGGTCGCGAGGCGAGAATCGTGCGTATTCCGTGCGTGCCGCCGGCGAGAGCCTCGGCCAGCACGAAACCGAGCGGCACGAAGAAGAACAGCAAGAACAGCAACAGCCCGGGCGATGCAAGCATCGCCCGGGTGCCCGCGCCGGTGCGGGGCAATGTTCCGGCGCGGTTCTGGCCCATCACAGGGCAGCCTTGGCCCAGCCGCTCTGCAGCGCCTGAAGCTGGGCAGCGGATTGTTCAAGATCGAGCAAGGTCGATTTCGCATGGGTCACGAGGCGCGATTTCACCGCGTCCGGCAGGGCGACACCCGGCACGGAAGGCGTCACGAAGCCTTCGGCGAACAAGGCCTGCCCGGCATCCGAAAGGATGAAGTTCAGCCACAGCTTCGCAGCGTTGGGGTTGGGGCCGTTCTTCACGAGGCTGATCGTGTAGGGCGCTGCCACCGTGCCCTCGGCCGGGGAGACGACCTCGACATCATCGCCCATGCCATCCATGAACTTGGCGCGAAGGCCGTCATTCACGAAGTTCACCCAGATCGGGATCTCGCCCTTCACGAACTGCGCGTAAGGGGTGGTGCCCACCACGCGCAGCACGTTCCCGCCCTTGTGGAGCTGTTCCATGTATTTCAGCCCGGGCTCGAGATTGGTGTAGGTGCCACCTTGCGCGAAATTCGCCGCCCAGGTGAACACCTGGCCCACGCCCGTGGAACGCGGATCGAGATACACAATGTTGCCCTTGTATTCGGGCTTCGCGAGGTCGGCGAAGCTCTTCGGCACGTTCTTCACGAGCTTCTTGTTCACGATGAACACGATCTCGAGCTGGTGGATGGTGAACCACTCACCCGCCGGGTGCTTGGCCAGCGCCGGCAGCTTGTCGAAATTCGTAGGCTTGTAGGGGGCGAGCAGGCCGCGCTTCTGCGCATCCACGCCATTCGCGCCGAAGTAATAGATCGTATCGACCTGCGGGCGATTCTTGGTGCGATCCAGCGCATTCACCGCCACGCCCGAACCCACATCGTTATAGACGAGGTTGATGTTGGGGTAGCGCTGGCCGAACACACGGAACAGGGCCGCCCAGTTGGCCCAGGTCGGCCCCGTATTGTTGGAAATCACCATGCCTTCCTTCAGCGCCTCGTCATAGAGCGCCTTCTCGCCCGCATAGAGTTCCGGGCCGGTGGTGACATTGGCAGGAGCCTGCGCGAAGGCGGGCGAGGCGCCGAGCGCCAGCGCGGAAGCACCGAGGCCCTGCAGGAGAATGCGGCGGTCAATGGTCATGAAACGCTCCTCTGGAGATCAGGCCGAAACGGCCGGGTTTTCGTTCTTGGTCGCGACGCTTCTGGTGGCGCCCTCGTGCCCCGTCGCAATGACCTGCACTGCGGCGGGAGGAAGTTCGATCGCACCCGGAGGTGCGACATGGCTCTCGGTCTCGATCGCGAGGCGCAATCCGCTGGAAAGCGTGAAATCGAAGCGCCGCAGCGCACCGAGGAAACGGTCACGCGTCACATGGCCAGTGAAGCGGTTCGGGCCGTTGGCGTGTTCAACTGGACGGATCGCCTCGGGGCGGATCAGCACCGTCACTGCCATGCCCCGCGGGAAGGCATGCGCCGCACAGGCGAGGTCGCCGATCGCGGTGCGCACGGTGACAGCATCGAGCACTTGCCCGTCGAACAGGTTCGCCTGCCCCACAAAGGCCGCGACCGCGCGGTTGGCGGGCCGGGCATAAAGCCCCTCGGGCGTATCGACCTGCAGGATGCGCCCTTCGCGCATCACGGCGACACGATGCGCCATGGAGAGCGCCTCTTCCTGATCATGCGTGATGTGCAGGGTCGCGATGCCATGGAGATGCTGGAGACGGGCGATTTCGTCACGCATCTCGCCGCGAAGTGTCGCATCGAGCGCCGAAAGCGGTTCATCCAGCAGAAGCGCACGAGGACGGAACACCAGCGCACGCGCCAAAGCCACGCGCTGCTGCTGGCCGCCCGAGAGCGAGCGCGGCAGGCGATCGGCCAGATGGCCTAGCCCGACCATACCGAGCGCTTCGCGCACGCGCTCTCCCGCTTCGGCCGAGGGAACCTGCCGCAGTTTCAGCGCGTAGCCGACATTCTCGGCGAGGGTCATATGCGGAAAGAGCGCGTAATTCTGGAAGACAATGCCGAGATCGCGTTTGCGCGGCGGCACGGTTGTCATGTCCTCGCCGCCCATACTGATCCGCCCGGATTGCGGCATCAGAAACCCGGCAATCAGCTTGAGGATCGTGGATTTTCCGCAGCCCGAGGGACCGATCACCGCGAGCAATTCGCCCTCACGGATCTCCAGCGCGATATCGCGCACGCCGGCCCCGGCACCGGGATAGGCAAAGCTGACCTGATCGAGAACAACGCTCATCCGATGTCTCCCCGGCTGGCCGTTGCACCGCGCGCCACGAGCGACCCAGCCATCGCCGCGAGAAGCGCGAGCGCCAGGAGCACGACTGTCGCCGCGCAGGCAAAGCCCGTCGCGCCATAAAAGGCCTGCAACAAAACAATGGGATAGGTGCGGTGCAGGAAGCCCGCGATGAGGTTCGTGAGCTGGAACTCGCCAATCGACAGGGCCGCCACAAGGATCGAGGCCGAGGCGATGGAATGCACGAGGCCGGGCAGCACGATATCGAGGAAGCGCCGGTGGAACGGCGCGCCAAGGGATTCCGCGGCCTGCTCCAGCACCTCTACGCCTTGCAGCTTCAGGTCAGCCACCAGTGTCTGCAGAAAATAGGGCAGGCAGACCACAACATGCGCCGCGACCGTGAGCCACCCCGCCCCGAGGAAGGGCAAGGCATCGGTCGAAAACGCGAGCATGTAGCCGAAACCCAGCACCACAGCGGGTGCAGCCACCGGCGTGAGGTAGAGAATACGCCCGAACATCGCGAGCGCGGGACTCTTCGCCATCGCGACGGCATAAGCCAACGGCGCGCCGATGAGGATGCAAACAACCACCGTCGCCGCACAAACCCAGAGGCTGGTGATGAACGCCTTCTGGAAAGTCGGGTTCGCAACCAGCGTTTCAAACCATCGGCCGGTGAGCCCCACGGGCAGGAGCGTGTTGCTCCACACCCCGCCCACCGAGCCGATCAGGATCAGCGCCATCGGCGTCACGAGATAGGCCGAATAGAGCGCGAGCGCCGCGCTGCCGAGGCCCGTCGGACGACCGGAAAGCGCCATGCCGCTCATGGAGCCACCCGGAAATAGCGTTCGGCGATCGCGTCCATCGCAGTGTCGATAACGCTGCATTCCAGCGCGCCGTCCACGCGGTTCGCATCGGGCATGGTGATGACCAGGCGCTCCATCTTCAGGCCCAGCGCAATTTCCGAGAGCGTGCCATGCCCGCCGCCCACGGCCACCAGCGCGAAGCAGGCCGAGGCGATGATAGCGTTGCGCGCTTCACCAATGCCGCTCGCGACCGGGACGCTCACGAAGGGGTTGGCGCTGAGGGGATCCGTGGAAGGCAGCACGCCAATCACGAGGCCGCCCGCCTCTGCCGCTCCGCGTGACGCCGCCTGCATGCAGCCGCCACGCCCGCCGCAGATGAGCGGCAAGCCGAGTTGCGCAATGCCGCGCCCGGCGGCTTCGGCCATCGCAAGCTCGGAAGCCGAGGCATCATTCGGACCGATCACGCCGACAGGCAGACGTCGCGCACCGACCCTGAGCGCAACGCGTAGCGCGTCTTGTGCCGGAATCTGTACTCCCGCAGCCCAGCCAGACTCCGCAGGGAGCCAGCGATGCGAGGCCGTATCAAACCGGCGACCGGCATCATCCCGCAGGATATCAGGCAAGGTCAAAGTCAGGGGCATGGCGCTTCCTCGGTGCTCTCTTTGGAGCGATTGGAAGATATCTTCCATATATCGCTTTCATATGTCAATTATATGACAAATCGATTTTATGCTAACGTGCTTCCGATAGGGAGAGTCGTCATGCTGGAAGAAACCGTTCTCAATGATCGCCAGAGCCAGATTGTCGACCGGGTTGAGCGCCTGGGTTTCGTGACCATCGAGGCGCTGGCCGAGGAGTTCCGTGTCTCCAGCCAGACCGTGCGCCGTGAAATCATCCGGCTAGACGAACTCGGCCTCATCCAGCGCTTTCATGGCGGAGCGGGTCGTCGCGGCTCCGGCGAGCGCCTCAGCCATGAGGTGAAGCGCCAGCGGGAGGCAGACCACAAGGCGCACATCGGTGCTCTGATGGCGAGCCGCGTGCAGGACGGGCAGTCGATCTTTCTCGACGTCGGCACCACAGCCGAGGCGACCGCGCAGGCCTTGCGCAACAAGAAGCGGCTTACGGTGGTGACCCCCAGCGCCAATATCGCGCAAATCCTCTTAAATGTTCCGGGGCTGGAGATCATCCTCACGGGCGGTCGCGTGATCGGCGATGATCTCTCCATGGCCGGCCCCATCGCCATTGCGCATGTCGTGAAGCACCGTTTCGATTGGGCGATCATCGCCTGCTCGGCGATCGAGGATGACGGTGCCGTCCTCGACTTCGATGCCGAGAAGATTGCTCTCAAGCAGGCCGCGATGGAAGTTTCCCGCCGGCAGGCACTGATTGCGGATTCCTCGAAATTCACCCGCTCAGCCCGGCTCGAAATCGCACGGCTCGACAGTTTCGATCTGCTGGTGACGGATGCGCCACCCCCCGTACCGTTGCGGAGCCGGATCGATTCCGAACGCGTCCTGCTGCCGGGCGATCTGTGATCATCCGACGCCGGGAAAATTCGCGCTGTATTCCGGGAGTTGCCAAGCGGTCTTTCCGCGATCAATCTGCGATCGAAACCCGGCTAAGGATTCCCAGAACAAGGCCGGGAACAAGGAGGAACCTCGTGACCCAGATCCATCTCAGGAATGGAATGCTTTCGCTTGTCGCCGTCGGCATGCTCGCCGTGACCGCCCCAGCGCACGCGCAGGATGCCTGCCCGAACCGCGGGCAGCTCGACACGCTCTATTGCGACGAAAATCGCGACCTCGTGGCCGATGCGCCGAAGGATCGTGCGAAATGGCGTGACCCATCCACGCTCGTCTGGGCCTATACCCCGGTGGAAGACCCGGCCGTTTATGCCAACATCTTCAAGCCCTTCACCGATCACCTCGAAAAGTGCACGGGCAAGCGCACGGTCTATTATCCGGTGCAATCCAATGCTGCCGAGATCGAGGCGATGCGCTCGGGCCGACTGCATTTTGCGGGCTTCTCGACCGGCCCGACCGGCTTCGCGGTCAACCTCGCGGGGGCTGTGCCCTTCGCGGCGAAGGGTGTCGGCACGGAAGTGCGCGGCTACAACCTGCTCGCCATCGTCAAGGCCTCCAGCCCCTACCAGAAGCTCGAAGACCTCAAGGGCAAGAAGGTGGCGCATACCTCACCCTCCTCGAATTCCGGCAACCTCGCGCCGCGCGTGCTCTTCCCGGATCTCGGCCTGAAGCCGGACGATGATTACAAGCCGCTGATGTCGGGCGGGCATGACAAGAGCGTGCTCGGCGTGAATTCCGGCGACTACGACATGGCAGCCGTGGCGTCCGACGTGTTCGAGCGCATGGCGACGCGCGGCACCATCAAGGCGGCGGATTTCCGCATCATCTACAAGAGCCCGGTCTTCCCGACCTCCTCCTTCGCGCATGCCCATGACTTGAAGCCGGAACTCGCGGATAAACTGAAGGAGTGCTTCTATTCTTTCCGCTTCACCCCGGCGATGCAGAAGGAATTCAACGGCGATGACCGCTTCCTGCCCATCACCTACCAGAAGGATTGGGCCGTGGTCCGCGATGTCGCGGAGAAATCCGGCACGCCCTACAACAAGGCGGCCTATGATGCAGAAGCCAAGCGCGAGGCCGCGGCTGCCGCGAAGCGAGCCGAGGAACTGCGTCTGAAGCAGCAGAACGCGCCGAAGCAGTAAGCAAGGGCACTCCCGGGGATGGCCTCTGCCCGGCCATCCCCGATTGCCACCAGCTTCGTTCGGCTGCCCCTACTTTTCCAACAGGATGGATTTGATGAGCGCCCCGCGCCCCATGCTCGCCGAGCCGGTTCTTTCCGTGCGTGCCCTGCGCAAGGAATATCAGCCCGGCAAGCCCGTGCTGAAAGATATCAGCCTCGATTTCGCGCCGGAGGGCGTCACAGCTATCATCGGCCCCTCTGGAACGGGCAAATCGACGCTGATCCGCTGCATCAACCGGCTGGTGGACCCCACGGCGGGCGATATCCTGCTGAAAGGCGAGAACCTCGCGCGCCTCACGGGGCGAGATTTGCGCAATGCGCGCCGGCGGATCGGTATGGTCTTCCAGGAATACAATCTCGTGGAACGCCTGAGCGTGATGGAGAACATCCTCTCCGGTCGCCTCGGCTATGTCAGCCCCTGGCGGGCCTTCCTACGGAAATTCCCGCAAGCCGACATTGATCGCGCCTTCGCGCTGCTCGATGCTGTTGGCCTTGGCTCGGATTTCGCCACGCGGCGGGCGGACAAACTCTCCGGCGGCCAGCGCCAGCGCGTGGGCATCGCCCGCGCCATCATGCAGGAGCCGGCGCTGATTCTGGCCGATGAACCCACCTCCTCGCTTGATCCGAAAACCTCGGTCGAGATCATGGAACTGATGGGCGAGATCGCGAAGACGCGCGCCATTCCCATCATCATCAACATCCACAATGTGGAACTCGCCAAGCGCTATGCCTCGCGCATCGTGGGCATGACCGGCGGCAATGTCGTGTTCGATGGCCCGCCGGAAGCGCTGGAAAAGCATCACCTTTCCGAGATCTATGGCGGCGAGGACTGGCAATGACGAGCACCACGCAAACGTCACGCCCGCAGGCCTTTCCAGTCAACTGGCCGGCCCGCCTCGGCTGGATCGCGCTCACGCTCTACGCGCTCTACGCGGCCTCGACGCTTGATATCAGCTGGGCGCGCCTCGTGCGCGGGATCGATCAGGGTGCGACGCTGCTAGCACGCATGTTCCCGCCCAACACGGCGGAGGACAAGCTGGAACTCATCGCCACCGGCATCTTCGAAAGCCTGCAGATTGCGGTGCTCGCGACCTTTTTCGGCATCCTGCTGTCATTGCCCCTCGGCTTTGCCGCCGCGCGCAACCTCGCGCCGGGCTGGCTCTCAACGGCTGCGCGCGGCCTTATCGCGGTGTGCCGGTCGTTTCACCCGGTCATCGTGTCAATCCTCTTCGTGAAGGCCGTGGGCTTCGGCGCGCTGGCAGGCATTCTTGCGCTGATTGTTTCCACCATGGGCTTTGTCGCGAAGCTCTTCGCGGAGGTGGTGGAGGAACTCGACCCCAAGCCTGTCGAGGCTGTGCGTGCCACGGGCGCCTCCTTCCTCAACGTGCTGGTGATGGCTGTGATGCCGCAGGTGATGGCGCGCTTCGTGGGCCTCACGGTCTACCAGTTCGATTCGAACCTCCGGAACTCCACCATGGTGGGAATCGTCGGGGGTGGCGGCATCGGCGCACCGCTCTTCACGGCCTACCAGCGCTTTGATTACGACGTGGTGCTGACCATCCTGCTGATCATCATCGCCTTGATCATGCTGTGCGAATTCGCCTCGGCCCGCATCCGGAGGGTGTTCCAGTGAGCCCGTCCGATCTCTCGCTCGAAGGCCGGAAATGGGAGCGTTTCACGCCCACCGAGCGTTTCGCCCGCACTGCGATTTACCTTATTACGGCGATGGCCGTGATCTGGTCGCTGCGCACCATCGATATCATCCCGGAATTTCTCTACGATGCGCCAGAGCAGACCGCTGATCTCTTCAAGCGGATGTGGCCGTTCGACTGGGCCTTCTATCCTGCGGCGATCCATTCGGCGCTGATCGAAACCTTCCACATTGCCACGCTCGGCACCATCCTCGCGATTGTCATGGCTTTGCCGCTATCCTTCCTCGCGGCGCGGAATTTTACGAAGAACCCCATCCTGCGCTGGCTCGCGCAGTTCATCTTCGTATCGTCGCGTTCGGTGAACTCGCTGATCTGGGCTTTGCTTTTCGTGGCGGTGTTCGGCCCCGGCGCACTGGCGGGCGTGTTCTCGATTGCCGTGCGTTCCATCGGCTTCGTGGGCAAGCTGTTCGGCGAGGCTTTGGAGGAAGCGCGGCCCGGCCCCATCGAGGCGCTGGAGGCCACGGGCGCACCACGCTCGATGATCCTCGCCAAGGGCTACTGGCCGCAGGTGGAGCCGGCCTTCTGGTCGATTGCGCTGCTGCGCTGGGACATCAACATCCGCGAAAGCGCCGTGCTCGGCCTCGTAGGTGCGGGCGGCATCGGCGTGGCGCTCGATGCGGCACTGAACAACCTCTACTGGGATCAGGTGGGCCTGATCCTCGCGGTGATCTTCACGGTGGTGGTCATCACCGAGATCGTCACGTCTTATCTGAGGAGCCGCATTCTCTGATCACGCGTCAGCGCAGGGTCTGGAACAGGCGCGCGAGAAGCTCGGCGCGCGGTGCCAGCGTGTTGATGAAAATCTGCTCGCGATCAGTATGTGCACCAAGGCCATCCGGCCCGAGCCCATCGAGCGTGGGCGTGTAGGGCGCGGTAAAGTTGCCATCCGAGCCACCACCGGTGCGAACGCCTTCAAGCGTGAAGCCAATCTCGGCGGCAATCGCATGGGCATGGTCGAACAGGGCCCTCGAGCCCCGCGATTGCTCGAAGGGCGGGCGGTTGAGACCGCCGGTCACCGTCACAGTCACACCCTCGGTGCGCGGCTGAAGGCCGAGAATGCGGGCGACCAGCTCATCAGCCGTTTCAGCCGTGGGCACGCGCAAATCCACCGCGGCCTCAGCGAAATCGGGAATGACATTCGGTTTCGACCCACCGGATACCGCGCCGACCGTGACGGTGATGCCCCGCGCCTCATCGCACAGGCCCTCGAGCGCGAGGATGACATGGCCCAGTTCGCGCACGGCGCTGCGGCCCTCATGCGGCTTCGCGCCGGCATGGGAGGCAACCCCGCGGATCGTGACATCGAAGCGGCCCACGCCCTTCCGCGCCGTGACGATCTTGCCGCCGTCGCGGGCGGGCTCCGTCACCAGCACGTATTTCGCCTCGCGGCCCAGCCGCTCGATGATCGCGCGCGAGGTCGGGCTGCCAATCTCCTCATCGGAGACATAGAGGTGGGTGACGCCGAGCGCACCGGCTCCGCTGATAGCGGTCTGCCGCAATGCACGATGCGCGAGGCAAGCACCGGATTTCATATCGTAAATACCTGGCCCGTAAGCTGAATTGCCTTCGACACGATACGGGAGACGGCTTTCGATGAAGCCCATGGGGTGGACCGTATCGAGATGGCTCAGCACCAGAATACCGGGCTGCGATTGCCCCCAGTTTGAGCGGACGATGAGGTGATCGCCACAGCCGCCCGATCCCGGAACGCGTTCGAGCGTCACAGGCAGATTGGCGTGGTCGTCCATCACCTGATCCACGAGCCGGTTGATCTGGTCCGGGCGCTCGGTCGGTGTTTCAATCTCCACCCAGCGGCGGATATGGTCGAGGATCAGGTCGGTCGAGAACATGGTCATTCCGGGTGAGTCGCGAACGGGCCAGCCGAGGTTATCACCGTCGGCCCCGGCTTCGCACCGGGCATATTGCCCGTGAGTGGGCTCAACGCCCCCTCGCCTTCCGCCAGGCCTCGAAGTCGAGCTTCGATTGCGGATCGGTCGGCGGATAAAGGCCGAGGATCGAGCGCCCCTCGAGCACCTTCTCGGTCACAAAATCCTCGAAGGCGGTCATCTCGACGGCCTCATCCGCGATCTCATCCGCGATCTGCGCCGGGATGACGATCACGCCCTCGGCATCGCCTACCACGACATCGCCTGGGAAAACCGGGGCATCGCCACAGCCGATGGGCCCGTTGATCTCGATGGCCTCGTGCAAGGTGAGATTCGTCGGCGAGGATGGGCGGGAGTGATAGGCGGGGATGGACAGCATCGCGATTTCCGGGCTGTCGCGGAAGCCGCCATCGGTGACGACACCCGCGACCCCGCGCTTCATGAGCCGCGAGACGAGAATGCCACCGGCGGAAGCCGCGCGCGCATCCTTGCGGCTGTCGATCACCAGCACAGCGCCGGGCGGGCATTCCTCCACAGCCTTGCGCTGCGGATGCGCGCGATCCAGAAACGCCGAGATCGGGTTCCGATCCTCCCGCGCTGGCATGTAGCGCAGTGTATAGGCCTCGCCGACCATGTTCGGCAACGCGGGGTTCAGCGGCCGCACATCCTGGATGAACTGGTTTTTCAGCCCGCGCTTGAAGAGCGCCGTGCACAAGGTGGCGACGGAAACGCCCATCAGCTTCGCGCGTGTTTCCGGGGAAAGAGCCATGGGAGGGATCCTCAATAGATCGCCGGCTCGCCCACGGGCGCGCC
>JALOTF010000057.1 GCA_025458025.1 Beijerinckiaceae bacterium
ATGAGGCGCGTTGCATCCGCGCGGGTGAGAATGCCCGCCGCTTCCGCAGCCGCCACCTCGCCCACGGAATGGCCGAGCACGCCTTCGGGTACGAAGCCGCGCTGCGCGAGGATTGCGGCCAGCGCGGATTGGATCGCGTAGATCAGCGGCTGCGCCACCGAGGTTTGTTCAAGATCACCAGCAGGGATCGTCGCCTCAAGGCGGCTGCCGATGGACCAGCCCGAGAGGGGCTGGAATGTCGCGTCGATCTCGGCGATTTCATTGCGGAACTCGGCGCTGGCGCGATAGGCTGCATGGCCCATCTCGCTGAATTGCGAGCCGTTTCCGGAGAAGACAAAAACAAGCAGATTGGCCGCACCGGCTTCGGCGGCCACGAAATTCGGGCTCGTATTCTGCCCCTCGGCATAGGCGCGAAGGCCGGCAATCGCCGCGGCATTCTTGGTGGAAACCGCGAGGCGCAGCTTCTGGATCTCGCGGAAATGGCCGAAATCGCGCGCGACGCGCTGGGCGGGAATGCCCTGCTCGATGGAATTCGCGACCTGACCGGCGAGGGTCGTCAGCGCATCCTTTGTTGCGGCGGAGAGCAGCAGAACGGGCGCTTCGGCGGGGGCTTCCTCCGCCTTCGCGGGTTGCGGCACGGCCTTGATAAGCACATGCGCATTGGTGCCGCCGAAGCCGTAATTGCAGATCGCGGCATATGCGCCATCGCGCTCGAGATCGAGCGGGCGTTCTTTCGCGTTGGGCGAGAGGTTGAGCCCGGCAAAGTCGATCGCGTCATTCGGCTTGTCGAGGAAGAGCGAGCGCGGCAAACGGCCCTTTTCGAGCGCCATCGCGGATTTCAAGAGGCCTGCAAGACCCGATGCGGCTTCCAGATGGCCGATATTCGATTTCACCGAGCCGATGGGCAGCGGCTTCGAGCGCCGCTGGCCGATTGCCTGCCCGATGGCGGTCGCCTCGATGGGGTCGCCGACTTTCGTGCCTGTGCCATGGGCTTCCACGAAGGCGATCTCGTCCGGCGAGACCTTCACGCGGTCGTAAAAGCGATCGAGCAGACGACGCTGGCCTTCCAGCGAGGGCAGCGAGATGCCGCTCGTGCGTCCATCCGAATTGACGGACACATCCACGATTTCGCCGCGCAGGCGATTGCCATCAAGGCTCGCAAGATCGCCGTTGCGCAGGATGAGCACAACCGCGCCCTCGGAGCGCACATAACCGTCACCATCCGCCGAGAAGGGCCGCGAGAGCCCTGTCGGCGAGAGCATGCGCGCCTGGCTGAAGCCGATGAACGGCGCGGGCGACAGGCACAGGTTCACGCCGCCCACGACAGCGGTGTCGATTTCACCCGAACGCAGGGCTGCGACGGCCCGATCCAGCGCGACAAACGAAGAGGAACAGGCAGAATCAACCGTGAAGCTCGGGCCTTGCAGGTTGAATATGTAGGAAATCCGGTTCGACAGGATCGAGAGCGAATTACCGGTCATGAAATGGCTTTCCATGACCGCCGGATCATGGGACGCCCCGCTCTGGTAATCCACCATCGAGGCGCCGACATAAACGCCCACATGGTTGCCCGTCAGGCTCGAAGGCGGAATACCCGCATCCTCGAAGGCTTCCCACACCACTTCCAGCAGGAGCCGCTGCTGCGGGTCCATCTGCTGCGCCTCACGCGGGGAAATCCCGAAGGGCAGCGGGTCAAATCCGAGCGGGTCATCAAGATAGCCGCCCGCGAAGGTATAGGCAAAGCCAGGGGCGGGCGCGCCGGGGCGCAGGAAGCGCTCCACGCTCCAGCGCCCGGTCGGCGCCGGTTTCACCGTGTTGCGCCCGTCGCTCAGCAGGTTCCAGAACGCATCGAGGTTGTCAGCGCCCGGCAACCGGCACGCTGCGCCGATGATAAAGACATTCTGGTGCGCGTTATTCTGCCCCACGCCCATTCCTCAAATCAACCTGTGATGGCCCACAAAGACGCCGGCCCGAAAGCAGGTGAGCCCAAACCAGTCTGCCTCATTGAGGAGGGCAGATAAGGTTGTCAACCGTCATTTTCCGAATAGGGTTCCTGCGCAAACCGATCTGCTCCAGTCCGCGCCGGTCTACAAAAAGGGATGGCGGGAATGGCGTGTGTAATTGTCATGTCTCCGTGACAAGCCTAATTGTAATGCCCGCGATACCATTCCACGAATTTTGGAATTCCCGCGTCCAGAGGGGTGGATGGCCGCTGGCCGGTCAGGGCCTGAAGCAAATCGGTATTTGCGAAGGTCTTCACGACATCACCCGGCGGGCGTGGTTTCAGCTCGCGCTTCGCGGGCACGCCCAGCGCCTTTTCCAGCGCATCCACCAGTGTCGTCACCTTTTCCGGCTGGCCCGCGCCGATATTCACGAGCCGGTAGGGGGCGACCGGGCTGAGGCTGTCGCCCGGGATTGCTGACATACCTTCGCGCGCATCGGCAGCCGGCGGCACGCAATCCACGAGACGGCGGATCGAGCCCACGAGATCGTCGATAAAGGTGAAATCGCGCCAGCTCTCGCCGTGGTTGAAAAGGGCAATGGGCCTGCCCTCGAGAATGGCGCGGGTGAACAGGAAATAGGCCATATCCGGTCGGCCCCACGGGCCATAGACCGTGAAGAAACGGAAGGCGGTCGTCGGCGTGCCGAAGAGATGCGCATAGGAATGCGCCATCAGTTCCATCGCGCCCTTGGAGGCGGCGTAAAGCGTGATGGGATGCACCGCGTGATCGGTTTCCTCAAAGGGGAATTTCTCGTTCGCCCCATACGCGGAACTGGTTGAGGCAAGCAGCAGGTGCTTCACCGGAAAGAACCGGCAGGCTTCGAGCATATTGAAGGAACCGACCATATTCGCGCCGAGATAGGCGCGCGGGTTCTCCACCGAATAGCGCACGCCGGCCTGCGCCGCGAGGTGGATGACTACCTCGGGACGAAAGCGCTCGAACAGGGCAAGAAGGCTCTCGTGATCTTCAAGCGAGGCATGGGTTTCGGAAAAACCGGGCTGGTCCTGGAGTTGCGCCAGCCGCCGATGCTTGAGGTTCACATCATAGTAATCGTTGACGGAATCGAGCCCGTGGACCTCATGCCCCTCACGCAGCAGCGCCCGCGCGGTGTGAAAACCGATGAAGCCGGCATGGCCTGTCACGAGGATGCGCACGGGAATGCTCCGGTTCCGGAAACAGGGAAAAGGGGAGCCAGAAAGGCCATCCCGGGTTAAGCGCTATGCCCTGTCGTTGGCAAGGGGCTCTGGCCTTTTGAGCCTCGAACCGTTATCGGACAGCCTCTTTCAGGCGAGCATGACGGGGCGATGACGCGGCATGACAAAAACGGCACTCATCACCGGGATTACGGGGCAGGACGGCGCCTATCTCACCGAATTGCTGCTCGCCAAGGGCTACCGCGTGCATGGGGTGAAGCGTCGTTCCTCGTCGTTCAACACCGCGCGGATCGATCACCTCTATCAGGATCCGCATGAGCGGGACGTGCGCCTGAAACTCCATTATGGCGACATGACCGATGCGACGAACCTCATCCGCATTGTGCAGGAAACCCAGCCCGACGAGATCTACAATCTCGCGGCACAATCCCATGTGCAGGTGAGTTTCGAGACCGCCGAATATACCGCCAATGCCGATGCCATCGGCACATTGCGCCTGCTGGAGGCCATCCGCATTCTCGGGCTGGAGAAGAAGACGCGTTTCTACCAGGCCTCGACCTCCGAACTCTATGGCAAGGCGCAGGAAGTGCCGCAGAGCGAGACCACCCCGTTCTATCCGCGCAGCCCTTACGCTGCCGCGAAGCTCTATGCCTACTGGATCACGGTGAACTACCGTGAGGCCTACGGCATCCATGCCTCGAACGGAATCCTCTTCAATCACGAGAGCCCCCTGCGCGGCGAAACCTTCGTGACGCGCAAGATCACGCGGGCCGTGGCCTCCATCCATCACGGCCTGCAGGATGTGCTCTATCTCGGCAATCTCGATGCCAAGCGCGATTGGGGCCATGCGCGGGACTATGTCGAGGGCATGTGGCGCATTCTCCAGCAGCCGCTCGGCGATGATTACGTGCTCGCGACCGGCGAAACCCACACCGTGCGCGAATTCGTGGAGCGTGCTTTCGCCGAAACCGGCGTCACGCTGCGTTGGGAAGGCGCGGGCGTGGACGAGGTGGGGCGCGACGCGAAAACCGGCACGGTGCGCGTGCAGATCGACCCGCGCTATTTCCGCCCCACGGAAGTGGATCTGCTGCTGGGCGACCCCCGGAAGGCCCATGTCGTGCTCGGCTGGAAGCACACGACCACCTTCCCCGATCTCGTGAAGGACATGATGCGTTCTGATCTCGAAACGGTGTTGCGCGAGCACAACCGGCAGGATCGCGATGCCTGAGCCAATGTTCTCGCTCACTGGAAAGCGCGTCTATGTCGCGGGCCATCGCGGCATGGTGGGGCAGGCGCTGGTGCGGGCACTGAAGGCGCGCGGCGTCGAGCCGATCATCGCCACCCGCGCAGAGGTGGATCTCGAAAATCAGGCGCAGACCGAAGCTTGGTTTGCGAAGAACCGCCCGCAGGTCGTGCTGCTCGCGGCGGCCCATGTCGGCGGCATTCTCGCGAACAACACCTATCCGCGCGATTTCCTCTACAAGAATGTGATGATCGCCGCGAATGTTATCGAGGCGGCGCATCGCAACGGCGTGGAGAAGCTCGTCAATCTCGGCTCCTCCTGCATCTATCCGAAATTCGCCGAGCAGCCGATCCGTGAGGAAAGCCTGCTGACCGGCAGCCTTGAGCCCACGAACGAGTGGTATGCCATCGCGAAGATCGCCGCGATCAAGCTCGCCCAGAGCTATCGCCGGCAATTCGGCGCGGACATGATTTCGCTGATGCCCTGCAATCTCTATGGTCCCGGCGACAATTACCACCCCGAGAACAGCCATGTGCTGCCAGCACTCATCCGCCGCTTCCACGAGGCGAAGGCGACGGGCGCGAAGGCTGTCACGCTCTGGGGCAGCGGCAAGCCGCGACGCGAATTCCTGTTCGTGGATGATCTCGCGGAAGGCACGCTTTTCGCGACCGAGCACTATTCCGGCGAGCCACATCTCAATGTCGGCGCCGGCACGGATGTGACAATTGCAGAGGTTGCGGCCCTCATCGCGAAGGTCGTGGGCTTCGGAGGCACGCTGGAATACGACCGTTCGAAACCCGATGGCACGCCGCGCAAGCTGATGGATGTCTCCAAACTCGCCGAACTCGGATGGCGTGCGGAAACCCCGCTGGAGGAGGGCATTCGTCTGGCCTATGACGATTTTCTCTCGGGAGGCGGCCGGAACGGATAATACTGAACCGTTGTTTGTTGATTACCGCTTGGATTTGACCCGGGATTTTCGTTGAGAAGCAACCCAGGTTGAAGGTTTTTTTCGCGGTGTTTGCGGGTCGTCATCTTGGCATCGCCGAAGACACCGCCCATTCGGCGAAGCGGAGGTTCCTGGTGATGACGACACTGAGAGCTGGCTCGGTTTGTTTGAACAGTTTCTGGGGCGTCGCTAGGCCGTAAACCCATAAACGGCTACCTTGGGTTCCGTCACGGCGGCGATTGTGATTCAAGCTCCTTTTTCTAGAGCTTTTCGATGAGCCGCTACGATCTGACGGAGAAGGAATGGCAGGCGATCCAGCCGCACCTTCCGAATAAGCCGAGGGGCGTGCCGCGCGTTGATGACCGGCGTGTCCTGAACTGCATCTTCTGGGTGCTGCGCTCTGGCGCGTTCTGGTCGGACTTACCCGAACGCTACGGCCCGCCCACGACGATCTACAACCGCTTCAACCGCTGGCGGAAGGCCGGGGTATGGGATCGTCTCATGGACGAGATAACAAAGCTTTACGACGGCGACGTCCAGATGATCGATACCTCCGTCGTGCGCGTCCACCAGCAAGGCGCGACGGCAAAAATGTATGGTCCGCCCCGGCGTTGCAAGGGTTTTGGGCTGCTGTCGGGAGCAGTTTGCGTAAATGTATCCGGCCTCTCGCGAGTGGACTGCTGTTGCAGCCAGGCCATGATGAGATGCGCGCGCATCGTTCCCAATAAATCGTACGGGCACGAAAGCCCGTTTTTTGACAGGGCTTACGATGCGCCGATCGACTGTTCCGACATCATTCCTCCACCTCGCAACTGACGTAGAGCGGCGTGATCAAGCGTGGGCCGGATCAACGCGCTCATAAAGGTTGCCCGGCCTCGTGAGCACGGCCCACATCATCCGAGCGATTTTGTTGGCGAAGGCCACCACGACCTTGTTGATGTGCATGCGCTGCTCCAGCTTGCCGATCCATTCGCCCATCTTGTCCCGTTCCCGGTTCAGATGGGCGATGCAGGACCGTGCGCCATGCACGATCAGACGCCGGAGATACGGGTTGCCCCGTTTGCTGATTCCCAGCAGCGTTGTCTTGCCGCCTGTCGAGTGTTGACGCGGGACAAGGCCAAGCCAGGCGGCGAGATCGCGCGCCTTGCGGAACTGCCGCCCGTCACCGACCGCCTCCAGCAGCGCCGTGGCGTTAAGCGCGTCGATGCCGGGAATGCCCATAAGGCGGCGCACCTGCTCATCTTCCCTTGCCTGCGCAGCGAACTCTTTGTTGAAGGCCTCGATGCGGTCATCGAGCGCGTCTAGGCGATTGGCGAGGTCCGTCAGTAGCAGGCGCATGCGTGGGCTCAGGGTTGACGTCTCGTCGGTCGCAGCTGTCATTTGCTCAGTGTCACTGGCCACCGAATACTCCCTGAATGTGGCCTTTGAATTTTCCCTTGCTGAGCACGTTGTCTGGCCTGTGGAGGGCGCGCGCTCCAGCAGGAGTGAGCGGATCTGGTTCATCAGCAAGGTGCGCTCCACCACGAGCCGGTCGCGTATGCGGGGGAGCGTCTGCATATCGAGTTGCTCCTCGCTCTTGAGCGCAACGAAGCGCATGGTCGGGCGGGGTCGCTGCTTCAGTGATCGCCTCGGCATCGCGGTCATCGTTCTTCTGCGTCTTGACGTAGGGGCGCACGTACTCGGGCGACATCAGCCTGACGTCGTGCCCCTGCGTCGCCAGCGCACGGCCCATGTGATGGGAGCCGCAGCAGGGACTATCTGAAATTTTGTGCTCGGGGCGGGTTGAGCGTCATGCGATTTTGAACCGCTCCTCGAACAGGATCGCGAATTGGGACTTTGCTTCTGTCCATTCGCGAGCCGACATTCTCCACTCCTTGGTGACATCGCGCAAGACGAGAAAAATCAGCTTCATTGCGGCCTCGTCAGTTGGGAAATGGCCCCGGATTTTCACGGCGCGGCGGAGCGACGAATTCAGGGCCTCGATGGCGTTGGTGGTGTAAATGATCTTCCGAACGGCCTCGGGAAACGCAAAAAACGGGATCACCCGATCCCAATTCCGGCGCCAGGCCCCGGTGATGGCGGGATATTTTTTGCCCCAATCGCCGGCTTCGAAGGCGTCGAGGGCCGCCAAACCAGCATCGGCGTCCTTTGCTCGGTAAATCTCACGCAAGGCTGGCACGAGCGGCTTCCGGTCCTTCCATGAGACGAACTCAAGGCTATGCCGAATGAGATGCACGATGCAGGTTTGCACCAGCGCCTGCGGGAACACCGCATTGATGGCTTCCGGGAAGCCCTTGAGGCCATCGACGACCGTGATCAGGATATCCTCGACACCGCGGTTCTGAGTCTACGGCCTAAGGCGATCAGTTAATTTCCATTTTCAATAGGTCACAGTGATTTGCACGGTATCCGTATAAGTCGCAGCTGGTGGGGTACTCTGCGCGGGGACTCTTCCATAAATCGGGATAGATGTGGTCACGGCTGTCCCCACGCCACCGAGGGTATCGACCCCGATCGTCGCGCCCCAGTTTCTGGTGCGCCCAGCATCGCGGAATAGCGAGTAATCGACTGTATTCGATCCGCTTTTCATCTTGCGCGTCGTCGATGAGGCGGAGTTCAGCCCGTTATCGAGCGCAATGCTGTAGGGCAGGGTATTCGAGCAGATCAGCGAGATGTTCGTCGAGGCATCAATCCGGTTGTTCAACGACGACACGATGCCGAAATTGAGCGCGCCGCCGCTGACGATGCATTTGTGCAGCACACTTGCTGTGATCGTCATGGGCACGGCCCAGGCGCTGCCGCCTGCGGTCAGCTGCGAGCAATCCAGACCTGTCGCGGTGTATTGCGCGTGCTGGTAGAGGTTGGTGATGTTCCGCGTGAAGGTCGAGGTGTAGATCAGCGACGGGTTCTGTGTCGGCGTCATTTGCTGGCCGCTGAACACCCGCGCATAGATCGGCACGCTGGTCGAATAGGTCGAAGTGCTGGGCGTGAAGACCAGTTCATGCCCGCTGCCGACTCCATTGAGCCAGCTTCCCCAGCGCCGGGTTCGGCCGGGATCAGAAAACACATCGTAATAGAGCTTGTTGGTGCCGTTCACCAGGTAACGGGTTGAGCCATTCTCTCCATTCGGGTCGCCCATGCTGATGCACAGCCGGACTTCCTGCCCGGCCATGACTGAACAATTGATGTTGATGGAGGTCTGCACATCCATGATCGAATTCGTCAGCACGTCCACCGAGCCGAGATTGAAGCTGGAGGGAGGTGTCACCGTGCATGTCTGCGCATGCGCGGACGTGATCCCGAACGTGAAGAGGGTGATGAGGAGCAGGAACTGGCGCATCATTTCAGAGCACATGTGAGCGGTCCGACCTGCCCGGTATTGCCGCGGCGATCGGATTTGTTGAACCGGACGGTGCAGGAACGGGTATCGATCTCGATGGTCAGCGTATTCTGTTCATCGATCTCCGGAAGGAACGTCTTGCCATTGTAGCCGAGGGCAAAGGTCTTGCCGCTCTCCGCATGCGCGACCCGCGTGCCTGGCGGAAAATGGGTGTCATCCGCCTGCCGGATTTCGACGTTCGCCGTGTTCCTCGCAGCAACGGTCTTCATCCGGACAGTTGCCGAACCGCGCCATGTCGGCAGCACCTCGGCCTCGGTCACCATGGCGTGGCTGTCACCGGGCAAGGTCTCCGGGGAAACCGCGATGCGCGTGCGCTGTCCCGAGGGGACGTTCGGCACCAGAACCTTGCCGAAGATGTCGGAGCGGGCAACCGGCCGGTTCTCATGCAAAACCTCCACGCCGGGCGTGCCGATATCGACGATGGCGAAGCCATCATGGATGCGGTTGCTCGCAAAGATTCCCGAGGGCGAAATCACAGCCGCGCCGTCGAGTTCGCCAGCACCGCCCACGGTCGAACCATCCTGGCGGATGGTGGCAGAGCTCCGGGCATAGGGCGTCTTGATGGCGGCCTGCACCCCGCGGCTCGAGGTCCGTCCTTCATTGTCGAAGATGCGCCAGCCGTAATCATAGGGCTTGCTGCCAACCGTGCGCGTGGCCTCGATGCCACCGGCGCGATCAAAGCGCGACGCACCGACCGACGAGGTGATGACGATGTCATCGTCGAAATTGAAGGTCAGGCCACCGAGAATGCCGCTGCGGCGCTGGCTGCCGAAATCGGAAAACGCCGTCGCAAAGACATTGTATCGCTTCGCGAAGGTCTGCGACCAGGTAACGGTCGCGAGGCGCGAGACATCCCGGTTCGTGCGCTCGACATTGATGAAGGATGCGGAAACCGTCGCGTTGAGGTCTTCGAGGATCGTTCCGACCGAAATCCGATCCAGCGCCCTTGGAACGGCTGCGGTGCGATTGAGAACGAAAAAGCCAGAATCGAGGAAGTTGGAGCTCAGCTTCGACGCGTTGGTCAGCGTGGCCGTCACCGTGGCGATGTCGACATAAGATCCGAAAGTACGCTGCGTATTGGCGCCGAAGAACAGCCGCTTCCAGTTGGATTGCCAGCCCGCAGAGGCCATGCTCCCCATCGAGCCGGAATACCAGCTTCCGGCACCCGCCACCGAGAAGGTGCCGAGCTTGCCCGCATTGTAGACAACGCCGCCCCCGGCCAGCGCCAGCTTCTGCGTGCCTTCGGCATGGCCTTCCAGCGTGACATGATCGAGCAGGCCATAGCGGAAGCTGCCTTGCCCCATCAGCTTCTTCGAATAACTGAAGGATTCGATCGCGTAATTGAGGCGCGGATAGCCAATTTCAGCCGAAAAATCGAGAACGCCCGGTGCCAGCAATTTCGATGAGGTGAAGAACGGCAGGGCCGTCGCGGTTTCCTTGCCCGTGACATCGCGCACGACGATGCGCGCTGTGCCGCTATCGCCCGAAACCGGCAGGTTTGAGATGCGATAGGGGCCAGTGCTCACATCCTGGCTCGCGATCCGCATGTTGTCGATATAGACATCGACCGTCGAGGGAACCGCCGCACTCCCCGAAACGCTGGGTAAGGGTGCAGTCACAAGATCAGGGCGCAGTCCGAAGGACCGGCTGACCTGCATGCCGCCGAAGCGCACTGGGCGCGACCAGCTGAGCCCGCCCGACACCGCGTCGCCGATCATCGTGGTGGTCGCCGTATCGCGATGGGCGAAGACATAGGCGGTATCGAGCCGCAGGGCGCCCTGCTTCACCAGCGAATTGCCGATCACGGTGCTGTGCTGCAGCAGGCCGAAAGGCGAAAAGATCCGGCTGTCGAGTGATAGCGTGCCCGTGCTGTAGGTGCCACCACCCGAGGCGTAACCCCGCGCAAGGGTCCCATAGGCGTTGTAATTGACGACTGCCCCGAACTCTCGCGACTCCTCCACCGGCTTGTATTGCGGCAGAGCCCCGGTCGCCGAGAGATCGTATTCCCGGGCAACGCGGATATCGTCGGGCGCGCCGAGATGCAGCTTCTGCGCGGCCTCGTCATAGCGCATCGAAAGGCCGGAAATGGCATCGAAGGCGATCATCTCCTGATCATCTCCGCGCCCCGGCGGCTTCAGGCCGATCGCCTGCAATTCCTGGCGCGTGGCGAAAAGCTGGCCATCCGGCTTGCTGTAGATGTCGGCGATCAGATTGGTCGGGTGATCGTTGATGAACACCTCGAGTGCAAGGCGGGTCATGCCCGCCGGGGTGCTGCGCGCGCGTTCAGTCAAGGGGCTCTTGGCGGCCGGGCTCGATGCTTCCAGTGTCGTGCAGACAGGGATCGAGGCCATGAACGCCAAAAGCCCGGACCTCAAGGTCCGAGCCAAGGCCCTGCTGCCACGATCCGGCAGGGGCGACAACCCGTGTCGCTCAGCGTAGACCATGCGCCTCCGCCGTCAGGGGCCCAAGGTCGGTGACAGCGGTCACCGTGCCGGGGCCACTGGTGACCGCAGCATTGGAGCGCCATTCCATCGTCGAACCGGCGAGGACATAGCCGAGCAGTCCGCTGCCGAATGTTACCCGGCGGCCATCGGCCAGTCTCACCGCCACGTTGGCAAGGCGCAGCCGGCGCGTGCCGTTATTGGTGGCCTGCAGCGTCAGCTTTCCGTTGGCCGATCCCAGCTTCCAGGTCACTTTCGGCTGGCCGCCATCACCGTCGCCCAGGAACACCGGGATGGAATGGCGCACCACCAGCGCAACCGTGCCATTTTTCTGGCGCGTCGCATCCGGCAGCTGATCCACAAAGACCCGGTAGGCTTCCTCGCCGGAAACCTGCCCCTTGGCGGAGCGGACGATGCGGACAGCGTAATTCGATCCCGGCCGCAGCGTGGTCATCGGTGGGGAGGCGATGATTTCCTCTGCTTCCTCAAGGCTTTCTGCCCCATTCGCCTGTGTCCATCGCATCACCCGCGTCTGAACATCGATCGGGTCCTGGCTGGTATTGCGGATGGTGATGACCGCGCTCGGTGACCGATCGGAGATCTCGATCAGCACCGGCGACGCCTGAAGTGCTGCAGAAGACAGGGCAGGTCCGGCCAGCGCCACGAGAGCCGCACCGGCGGAAACAACACTGCGCATGATGGCGCGCATGGAGAAAGGCATGGCGAGTTTCCCGGAAATGGTCGTCAGCGAGGCTTGGGGAAAGCCTGATCCATGACGGAGTCGGGGCAGCACATCCGGTCTGGACATGCCGCCCCGAAGCCTGACAGATCAGTAGGTGATGGTGACGGTGACACTATCGGAATAGGAGCCCGCCGGAGGCGTCGACTGTACCGGAGCGCGCCCGTAGATGGTGATCACCTGGTTCGAACCCGTGCCGGTGCCGGCCACGGTGTTCGTGCCAATCGTTTCGCCCCAGATCTGTGTGCGTGCAGCATCCCGGTAGAGCGAGTAGCTTACCTCGTTGCCGGCATTGGACATCTTGCGGGTCGCAACGGTTGCGCCAGAGCCGCCGCCCGCGCTCAGCCCAATATTGTAGGGCGTCGCATTCGAGCAGTTCACGGTCAGGCTGCTGTTCTGATCAAGGTTGCTGCTTATGGCCGTGACAGTTCCGAAATCAATCGACGTCGCCGAAATCACTGTGCAGGTCGCGGCGATAGTGATGGATACATTCAGCGTGCCGGTGGCTGTCGCAGCCATTGCAGCCGGTGCGGCAGCGGCGCAGACAGCTGCCAGCCCAAAGATCGGGTATTTCAAGGCGGTTCTCCTGCTCGCATCCTCGCTTCTCGAGAATGGACGCTGAACGCTTGCGGGAGGTGGGTTAAGGAAACCTTCCAGAAAAAAGGTTAATCTTCAGAATAGTTTTTACCGCACGACCATATAGTAAGCGATCAGTTAGTGCTCGCAAATTGCCGAATGAACTGCGCCGGAACGTGTAGATGCGTTGAACGTCTGGTGTCAGGCTACCGCATCACTGGACTGCACCCCGTTTTGACCGGACAGGGAGCATAGCTCGATAAGGCATAGGCATACGCCTATGATTATGACTATGAGTTCCGATCCGAATTTTCCAAAACCCCGTGTCGAGGTCATCACCTCGGTTCAGCGACGGCGCCGCTGGTCGGTCGCCGAGAAGGTCCGGCTTGTCGAAGAGACCATGCAGCCTGGCCATTCTGTCTCGCTTGTTGCGCGGCGTGTGGGCATATCTCCGAGCCAGCTCTTCGCCTGGAAGCGCCGGATGCTGGAGGGCGGTACGGTCGCCGTCGAGGCCGATGAGGACGTTGTCGCGGCCTCGCGCATCCGCGAACTCGAGAAGCGCGTTCGCGACCTCGAGCGCATGCTCGGCAAGAAAACAATGGAAGCGGAGATCCTGAAAGAGGCGCTTGCCATCGCGAACCCAAAAAAACCGATGTTGCGGCTGAGCTCGTTCGACGAGGACGGTTTGCCATGAAGACCGTTGCGGATGTCATGGGCGTCGCACGCTCCCATCTGTCCGAGAAGGCGAGACGGGATCAGCAGGCGCCTTCCCCGAAAAGCCCTTCGCCACGCGGCCCCTATGCGAAGCCGGAGGATATCGTGCTGTTGCCGGCGATCAGAGAGCTGGTAAACGCGCGCCAGACCTATGGCTATCGCCGGATCACGGCGCTGCTGAACCGGAAAAGGCGCAAGGAAGGGCTCGGGCCGGTCAATCGCAAACGGGTTCTCCGCATCATGCAGGCCCATGCGATGGTGTTGACCCGGCATACCGCCCTGCGCCCGGCGCGAACCCATGAGGGTGTGGTCATTGCCCTGCGCTCGAATATCCGCTGGTGCTCTGATCATCTCGAACTCACGTCCCGCAATGGCGATATCGTCCGCGTGCTCTTCGTCATCGATGCCTGCGATCGGGAAATCATCGCCCATTCGGCGGTCGCGCATGCCGGCATCTCCGGCGAAATGGTGCGCGATCTGATGGTGGAAGCCGTCGAGCGGCGCTTCGAAAACACGAAAACCCCGCATCCGGTCGAATGGCTCTCGGATAATGGCAGTGCCTACATCGCGCGGGAAACGGCGACAACGGCCACCGCGTTGGGCCTGACGCTTGCCTTCACCCCGGTGCGTTCGCCGGAAAGCAACGGCATCTCGGAAGCCTTCGTCAAAACCCTCAAGCGCGATTATGCCCGTTGCACCATCCTGCCCGATGCAGAAACGACCCTCCGGTTGATCCCGGAATGGATCGAAGACTACAACGAAAGCCACCCGCACTCAGGCCTGCGCTTCCTCTCGCCGCGAGAGTTCAGGCAAAAGGCCGAATGTGCGTATAAACTCAACCCGCTCCCTGTCCGGGAAAATAGGGTGCACTCCAATCACCGCGTTGAAGGACTGCTGAGGGGACGCTAGCTCGTTTTTCGAGCGGCATGAATCGGCATGGGATTCCCATGTGGCGTGAAATCTGATTGAGATCCGTGCTGGTGATGGCGGCCAGCACAGATTGGGCAGCCTCTTTCGACGGATTTGCGGTCGCGGCTTCTTGCAGCGATTGATGGCGGGATGAGTTATCGCGCAGCAGCGTCGCGGTATGGCGTGGCGCCTTCAACAGCGATCCGCTGGCAGGCCCAGCGACGGACAACGGGCGGTATCGCTCCCAAACCCCAGGGTGGCGACACGCGATCACATCGCGTTGAGGCGCGCGGAGCGGAGATCCTCGCCCTTTGGGAGGCGCGCAAGGACATCTCGCTTGAGGAATTGCGTCAGGCACTGGCCGGGATGGGCCTGTCCGTCTCCGTCGCCGGGCTCCACCGCTTCTTCGCGCGTCGGGGCATGACGCGCAAAAAAAAGACTGGCCACGCCATAGAGCAGGGCCATCCCTATATCCTGAAGCGGCGTCGCGACTGATTCGATGGCCAGATCGAACTGGCGCCAGAGCGTCTGGTCTTCATCGATGAGACGTAGACTGCGACCAACATGACCCGCTCTCATGGCCGTTGCCCAAGAGGCGGGATGGCTTCCTGCACGGTCACCGCAAGACCACGACGTTGGTGGCTGGCCTGCGCATGATAGGCATGATCGCGCCGATGGTGCTGGATGGCCCGATCAACGGACATTGGTTCGAGGCTTATGTCCCGCACGTTCTGGTGCCGGAACTGCCCCCCGGTGACGTCGTCATCATGGACAATCTCTCCAGCCACAAGCGTCCAGTGGTAAAGGAACTGATCGAGGCGGAGAAGGCTCACCTGTTGTACCTGCCGCCCTACAGCCCAGACTTCAACCCCATCGAAAAGGCCTTCTCGCGCCGGAAGGCCATGCTGCGCAAGATCGGCGAGCGAACCGTGAGCGGCCTCTGGAACCGTATCGGCTCCCTCGTCGATATCTTCCAGCCCGCCCAATGCGCAAACTACTTCACCGCATGCGTGTATGCCCCAGATTGATCGAAAAACGCTCTATAAATTATAAATGTAAAGTCCCAGCGAGGCCCGTGCCTCTGACATGCCCGCATAGGCCGGGGGCTGCTTCGCGGATAGGCAGTTCCGCCAGAATGACAGGCATGCAAACGGACGCAATCATAGGCGCGATGATCAGCCCATTGTCGAAGCGGCCCTGTGATCGCCCGCAAGGTCACCGCCGGCCTTGTTCGCGCCGCTGCGGGTCAGCTGAAAGGGTTCGACACACAGGGATCTCAGCAATCCCACAATTGTGGGGGCGGCGCGCAGATCATCAGCAGGGTTGGGTGTCGTACCAGGTCATCCGCGTTATCCTCTCTGGCAGTTCAAGGTGCCGGGATAAGCGCAAGGCAGAGACCATGATGTTCCGACGATGGGATCGGGCCGATCTATACTTGCAAGGGGGCTGAACATGCCCTTGCAAAGCCTCCGGACAGGATTCCGGCGCTGGCAAGCGGAAGGCGTTGAGCCAGTGGCGATCATGGCTGCATTCGATGGTCGTGGATAGCGGGGTCCCTTGATCAGGGAGCGGCTGTCCGTCTATCCGGTGACGCCTCAGATGCGGAAGAGCGTTGTTCGACGCGTGGGGCGGTCTGGATCCGGCAGATCCGCTTTTGGCGATCGACCAGGGAGGTCATATGGTCCATCGCAAGGGCTCCCGAGGCCACGTGTCAAACGACCAGCCTGAGACGATATCGAGAAAAAGGCAGGGAGAGCTCGGACAGTTTTTCACGCAAGAGCATGTCGCGACGTTCATGGCGGGTCTTTTCCAGAAACCCGTTGAGACGGTCCGGTTACTGGATGCCGGGGCAGGGGACGGTATCCTTTTGAGCGCATTTGTGCGCCATCAGCGCGGCTGCGGGTACCAGGGCCCTATATCGGTCGATGCCTATGAACGCGATGAACTGATTCTGCCGGACCTCGAATCCAACATCGGCTCCTTGGAAAAGGAGTGCCATGTCACAATCGAGATCATCCGGGGTGATTTTATCGGCCACGGCAGCCGGCTTATCGGTGAAGGGCGAGAGCCTCGCTACACCCATGCGATCCTGAACCCGCCTTACCGGAAGATCCATTCGCGGTCCGGGCATCGAGCCCAGTTGCGCGCAATCGGGCTTGAGACGGTCAATCTCTATTCCGGCTTCGTCGGGCTTGCCTTGGCCATGATGGAGCCTGGCGGGCAACTGGTCGCCATTCTGCCCCGCAGCTTCTGCAATGGTCCCTATTTCGAGCCCTTTCGTCGATTTCTTCTCTCGCGCGCTGCCCTGAAGCATATTCATCTCTTCCAGGCGCGTGACAAGGCTTTCCAGGGTGACCGGGTCTTGCAGGAGAATGTCATTATCCGGTTGTCCAAGGGCGAACGGCATGGCGCGGTCATGGTGTCGACATCGAGCGATGACCGTTTCAGCGACTATATCGAGACAAGCCACGCTTTCGGGACAATCGTGCTGCCGGAGGATCCTCATCAATTTATCCATATCCCGACCGGGAATGGGGCTGATCCTTTGGCAGGGCCGGCTTTCCGGTTTCGCCTCGGGGATCTGGGGCTGTCGGTATCAACCGGTCCGGTCATGGATTACAGGATCCGCGAAGAGTTATGCGCCGAGCCCGAGCCTGGTGCCGTGCCGTTGCTCTATCCGGCCCATTTTTCCGGGCAGGCCTTGCAATGGCCGAGGCCCGGATCGAAAAAGCCGAACGCGATCCGGTTCAATGAGCGCACAGCGAAGTGGCTGCTCCCGAATGGCTGGTACACGCTCGTCCGGCGCCTGTCATCGAAAGAGGAACGGCGGCGGATCGTTGCCCAGGTTCTTGACCCTGAGAAGCTGCCGGCTGCAAGGATCGGCATCGAGAATGATTTCAACATCTTTCATGTCGGAAAACAGCCTCTGGAGCGCCGTTTGGCACATGGGTTGGCCACCTACCTGAATTCCACAGCGGTTGATGAATCATTCCGCCGCTTTAACGGTCATACACAGGTCAATGCGAGTGACTTGCGCGCGCTTCGCTATCCAAGCCGGGAAATGCTGCTGGAACTCGGGGATTGGGCAATGCGGTCTCCTACGGTCCATCAGCAGGCAATCGATCAGGCAATCGATCACCTGCGGCTCCGGCGCGATTGACGCGGGACTTGGCCCTCCACGGGCGCTCGGCTTTGGATCGCGTGTGCCTCGGCTTTGTGTTGTCTATCGCAAAAAGTCACCGGAAGGATAAAGCAGGCCGGTCCGGTTGACATGCCTGGTCCCCAGGCAAGCCATCAGCCGTCAGAGCCATTTCACAAGCGATGGGTGAGCCCCTCATGGGCATATCGGGAACGTTGGCGGCCGCCTGGTATCAAACACGAAAAAACGCGTTCCCATCAAACCGTCCGCACGAATGACAACGCAGTTCATGGGGGACATCACCTTGTTCCCGGCCGCGCGCCGCGGTGATATGCAATGTTCAACAAACTTGAATGGCGTTGAACAAGAGGGCATGTTCAACAAAAATTTCAACTGTTGAACAATCATGCGCCAGAATCTCAGTCCCATCGCCCATGCGGCCTACCACGACCTCCTCCGTTCCCTGAAAGATGATGCTGTGTCCGATCTCAGAGGCACGCCAACGCGTGTGGAGCGAGGGGGGAAGGTCTTCTGGTATGACAGCTACCGGATCGGCAGCGATGTCCGCAAAGCCTATATCGGGGAAGATTCGGCGGAACTGCGTTCACGGTTCGAACGCAGTGCGGCTCTGGCAGCCAAACGGAATGACCATCAACGCCATCGCGCCCGGCTCATCCGGATCTTGCGCGCTGAAGGTTGGAGCGGTGTCGATGTCACGACCGGCTCCCTGCTCAATGCCCTGCAGAAGGTGGGTGTCTTCCGGTTGGGAGGGATCATCGTTGGAACGCAGGCTTTTCGCCTCTACGAAGGTGAACTTGGCATTCGCTATGCGTTTGATCAGGCAGCGCAGACCAACGATATCGACATTGCGAGTTTCGAGCGCCTCTCGCTTGTGCTGGCGGACGTGGTTTCCGAGCCTCTGACAAAGGTGTTGGCCGATTTCGAGTTCGATGCAGTGCCTTCTCTTGAGCCAGGCAAGGTCTGGCGCTGGAGACAGAGTCGGAATGAGCTCTTGCTGGAATTCCTGGCGCCGTCCTTTGAAGCGGCCGAGGCGTTGAAGCCCCTCACGGATTTGGGCGTCCACGCCCAATCCCTCCATTTCCTCAATTTCCTGATTGCTGAGCCGATCCAGGTTGCCGTCACCTACCGTTCGGGCGTTCTTGTTCAGGTTCCGCGTGCCGAGCGTTTTGCTGTTCACAAGCTGATTGTTGCAGATCGGCGCAAGGAAGGACCAGAAAGCCTGACATCGATCAAGGATCGCGCACAGGCAGCTTTCCTGATTGATGCTTTGGCAGAGGACAGGCCAGACGATCTCGCCGAGGCTTTCGAGGACGCGTTCTCTCGCGGCCCCCGCTGGCGGAAACGTCTTCTGGCAACATTGAGACGCATGCCTGATACCAGAAAGCGGCTGATGGATGCCGGCATTCCGTCAAAGCATCTGAGCGAATGAGCAGATGATCCTTCGACGCGACATTGTCGAGCATGGCGTCGGCCAGAAGCCGCTTCAGCTTGGCGTTCTCGTCCTCGAGTGCCTTCAGACGCTTGGCTTCCGAAACGTCCATCCCGCCGAACTTCGCCTTCCAGGCGTAGAACTTGGCGCTGCTGATCCCGTGCTTACGGCAGACATCGGCGGTCGAAATACCCGCCTCCTGCTCACGCAGCACGGCAATGATCTGCTCTTCCGTAAACCTCGATCGCTTCATGGTCCGGTCCTTCCTTCGGTCCGGACTCCAGCCTCATCTGAAGGACATCGCAGGGGGCACAGCCGCCGCACAAATCACTCTGGAAACCAGGGCCGCATAGGCCCTAAATCAACCCAAGGAATCTCCCCATAACCGGAGGAGAACAGGGTCTCAGGTCAATCTGTGCCTTGGCGAGGAGGCAGGCGAAATGCCGCTGTCGTCGATCTGTCATCAAATATGGGCTTAGTGCGCCCAAACGTGATCTGTCAGCCCCTCGCCCCTCAAGCGGGTGTTTCTGGACATGATCGCCAAGAGGCGGACGAGACAGTGGACAACACCCTTTCGATTGCACTCTCGCGCCGGATGGTCGCTGAAACCCTGGGCACAATGGTTCTCGTGGCCACGGTTATTGGCTCGGGGATCATGGCCACGCGATTGACGGGCGATCCGGCCATCCAGCTCCTCGGCAATACGCTGCCGACCGGCGCGATTCTCGTGGTTCTGGTCACGATCTTCGGTCCGGTCTCCGGGGCGCATTTCAATCCGGCTGTCAGTCTGGTCTTCGCTTTCCGCCGTGAGTTGCCCTGGCCGGAATTGGCGCCCTATGCCTTGGCGCAGGTGGTCGGGGGCCTTCTTGGAACCATCGTTGCGCATCTCATGTTCAGCCTGCCGGCGCTGGAGATCGGTGATCGGGCGCGAAACGGCAGCGCGATCTGGTTTTCGGAGATTGTCGCAACGTTCACGCTGGTGGTGGCCATCCTCGGGACACTGCACGCGAGGCGGGAGGCGGTGCCATTGATCGTCGGGCTCACGATCACGGCAACCTATTGGTTCACGGCCTCGACCTCCTTCGCCAACCCGGCTGTGACGCTCGCGCGCGGTTTCACCCAGAGCTTTGCCGGCATCGCCTTGAAGGATATACCGGCCTTTGCCCTCATGCAGGTGATCGGTGCCCTTGCCGGCGCCACCCTTGCCCGTTTTGTGTTTGGCAAATTCGAGAGGACGAACGGATGACGCGCTTCCTTCCGGTGGTGATCTACCACAATCCGGATTGCGGAACCTCGCGCAATGTCCTCGCGATCATCGAGGCTGCCGGATATCGCCCGGAGGTGGTCGAATATCTTTCGACGGGCTGGACACGCCCGCAGCTCCTCGCTCTTTTCGCGGCGGCAGGTCTCACGCCGCGCGAGGCCTTGCGGGAGACGAAATCGCCGGCACAGGCGCTTGGCCTACTGGAGCCTGGAATTCCGGATGAAACGATCATCGCGGCCATGCTGGAGCACCCCGTGCTCGTGAACCGGCCCATTGTCTGCACCCGCCGGGGCGTTCGTCTGTGTCGTCCGAGCGAAACCGTGCTGGACCTTCTCGAAAGGCTTCCGCCCGGCCCCCTCGCCAAGGAGGACGGGGCTTTGCTGATCGACGCCGAGGGTCGGCGGGTCGTGTGAAGAACCGGCGGCAGCACTCCGCGCAGCGTGCAACGGGATCGTCGTCCAAACGTCATCGAAGTGTTGTGCAAGCTCGCTAACCGGTGTGTCCAACGACACATCAATCGGGGCCTGCCATGCTCGAAATCCGGAACCTCTCGCGGCGATTTGGTGACAAGCGCGCGGTGGATGACGTTTCCCTGCGGGTCGAGAAAGGCAGCTTTGTCGGCGTGATCGGTCGCTCCGGTGCCGGCAAATCGACGCTGCTGCGCATGATCAACCGGCTGCAGGAACCGTCTTCCGGCGAGATCTCGTGGGAAGGCCGCCCGGTTTCCACCTTGTCGGGCCGCGATCTGCGTCGCTGGCGCACCTCCTGCGCCATGATTTTCCAGCAATTCAACATCGTGGGCCGCCTCGATGTGCTCACCAACGTGCTGATCGGGCGGCTTCACGCCACCTCCATGGCGCGCTCCATGCTGAAACTCTGGGCCGAGGAAGACCGCGCGCTCGCGGTCTCGGCGCTGGAGCAGTTCGATATCGCCAATCTCGCGAGCCAGCGGGCCGAAACGCTTTCCGGTGGGCAGCAGCAGCGCGTCGCCATTGCCCGCGCGCTGGTCCAGGAGCCGGAACTGGTGCTGGCGGATGAGCCCATCGCCTCGCTCGACCCCCGCAATACCCGCATCGTGATGGATGCCCTGCTGCGCCTCAACAAGCATTTCGGCATCACCGTGATCTGCAACCTGCATGATCTCGATATCGCCAAGGATTATTGCGACCGCCTCGTGGGCATGGCGCAGGGCCGCGTCGTTTTCGATGGCGCGCCCGAAGCGCTGACCGAGGCGACCGCCCGCGAACTCTATGGCCTCGAGGCCGAGGACGCGATGAACGTGCTTCCGCCTTCCGTGCCGGTTCGTCTCCCTGAACTGGCAGCCGTCGCCTGACCTTATCTCCCTGATAAAACGAGGAAAAGACCATGACGTTCCCCCGTCGTGCGGTGCTTGCTGCCGCCTTTCTCAGCCTTGCCGCTCCCGCTTTCGCGCAGGATTGGAAAGCGAAATATCCCGAAATCGTCTATGCCACCGTGCCCGCCGAGAACGCCTCGGGCGTGACCGAGCGCTTCGGCCCGTGGATGGAATATCTTTCCAAGGAACTCGGCGTGAAGGTCACGTTGCGCATCGCGGCGGATTACGCGGCGGTGATCGAGGGCCAGCGCGCAGGCACCATCCATATCGGTGATTACGGCCCGTCTTCCTATGTCCGCGCCCACACCGTCTCGAATGGTGGCGTCGAGGCTTTCGCCACGATGCGCGCCTCGGATGGCTCGACCGGCTATTTCGCGGTCGCCTATGCGAAGAAGGAAGCGGCAGGCACGAAACTCGAGGATTTCAAGGGCAAGAATCTGTGCCTCGTCGATCCGAACTCGACCTCGGGCAATAACGTGCCGCTCTTCTCGATGAACAAGATGAACATCGACCCGGCCAAGTTCTTCGCCAAGGTGACGAATGCCGGCAGCCATGAGAATGCGGTGATGGCCGTTCAGCAGGGCACCTGCGATCTCGCCTTCAACTGGTGGAACTCCGAGGATGACTCGAACCTCTCGCGCATGGCCAACAAGGGCATGGTGAAGAAGGACGATTTCAAGATCGTGTTCCGTTCGGAGAAGATCCCCGGCTCGCCCTATGCCGTGCTGACCAGCCTCCCGGCTGATCTGAAGGCTGCGATCACCAAGGCCTTCATGGATGCCCCGACCAAGGCCCCGGAAGCCTTCAAGCGCCTTTCGGATGGCAAGTCGCCCGGTTTCGCAGCGGTGAAGCACTCGGATTACAAGGTGACAGAAGACCTTCAGAAGTTCGTGGACTCGCTCCGCAAGAAGGGTTCGTAACACGCGCTCGCGATGGCAAGGCCGGGGTTCGCCCCGGCCTTTTTTGCGCGTCGATGATGTCTGATCCCCCGCGAGCACGCCCGAGAGGCCGTTCATGACCGCCGCTGTTACCCGTCTCCCCGACCAGCAGATTGCGCCGCATCTCGCCGCCTATGATCGCGAGCAGTCTGCGAAACGTCGCGCAGGCCTTTTCGGCCTCGCGATCCTGCTGGTGCTCATCCTCGTCGCGAGTCATGTCGCGGAGGTCGATCCGGCGAAATTCGCTGGCAATATCCACCAGCTCACCAGCTATATCGGCCGCATCTTCTACCTCGATAACGGGCAATTCGTGCTGACTGACCCTGCCGAATGGTTCTGGGGCTGGAAGAAGTGGCTCATCCATATCGGCGATACGCTGCTCATCGCCTATCTCGGCACCGTGCTGGGCGCCGTGGCAGCGTTTCTGGTCTGCTTTGCCGCCTCCTCGAACCTGTCGCGGAATTCCACCAGCCGTTTCGTGGCGCGGCGCGTGCTGGAATTCTGCCGCACCGTGCCGGAACTCGTCTTCGCGCTGATTTTCGTGGTGGCCTTCGGCCTTGGCCCAATGCCCGGCGTGCTGGCGATTGCCATCCACACCTTCGGCGCTTTGGGGAAACTTTTCTCGGAGGTTGTCGAGAACATCGACATGAAGCCGATCGATGGCGCCATCGCCACCGGGGCCAGCCGCTGGCAGGTGATCCGCTATGCCGCGGTGCCGCAAGTGCTCTCGAACTTCGCGAGCTACGGCCTGCTGCGCTTCGAAATCAACGTGCGCGGCGCTTCCGTCATGGGCTTCGTCGGGGCAGGCGGCATCGGCCAGGAGCTGATCGAGGCCGTGCGCAAGTTCTACTACTCCGATGTCTCGGCGATCCTCCTGCTCATCGTCGGAACCGTGATGGTGATCGACCTCGTGACTGAACGCATTCGCCACCGCCTGATTGCCGGGGAGCAGCGCCGATGAACCCGAAAGCCTCCATTCTCGATCGCGAGAGCGCCCGACGGAACCATCCCACCCTCATTCGCCCCTCGATGAAGACCCGCATCATCACGAGCCTGATCGTATTGGCGATGCTCGCGTTAGCGATCTTCGCGCTGGCCCGGCTGGAATTCTCCTTTGCGCGGCTTGGCAGTGGCATGGCCCAGCTTGGCACGTTCCTCGGCCTGATGGTGCCGCCCTCGGCGGGCGGCTATGCGTTCCTCGGGACGCTGCTCGCAGCGGCGATTGCGTTGCCTCTCGGCTTCATGGCGGCGAAGGGCATGATCGGCGGCTGGGTGACGCGTTTCCTGACGCGGCGCTTCTCGGATACGATTCGCGGCGTCGATACGCTGATCTGGGCGCTCATCTGGATCAATGTGGTGGGGCTCGGCCCCTTTGCGGGTGTGCTCGCGATCATGACCAGCGATATCGGCTCCTTCGCGAAGCTGTTTTCCGAGGCCATCGAGGCGACGGATCGCAAGCCGGCGGAAGGCGTTACCTCTACGGGCGGACCACCATCATCGGCATCGTCGGGGCAGGCGGCATCGGACTCCATCTCGCGGAGATGATCCGCACCTACGAATGGGACCGCGTGGCCTTCATCATCCTGATGATTCTCGCGACTGTAGCGGTGATCGATTTCTTCTCCTCGCGGCTGCGCACGCGCCTCATCGGCCTGCGCCGCGCGGAGGCGTGAAGTCTGTCATTCAAGTGTCATCGCAGCATCATCGGCACGTCATCCGCGGGGTGGAAGAGCAGTCATCCTGATCGAACGGATGACCCGATATGCCCAATGCCGAGGCCGCAAGGCCGAACCCCGATCCCCGTGCCGCAACGATGGCCCTTTTGGCCCGTGCGACGCGGGATGAACTCTCCACCCCGCTTCGCGACCATTGGCCGAACCTCGCCTATGCTACTATTCGCGCAGCTGAAATCGGCCTCGTGATGCTGCGGGGACGGATGGGTGGCGATGGCGCGCCGTTCAATCTCGGCGAAGCCACCATGACCCGCGCGGTGGTGGAACTCGCAACCGGCGAACGCGGTTATGGCCAGTTTCTGGGCCGCGATCCCGCCCGCGCCGAACAGGCGGCGATCCTCGAAGCGCTGGCGCAGCGCGAAGCGGATCGTGAGGCTGTCGAGGCATTTGTCCTTGCTCCCATCCGCCAGCGCCTCGCGGAGGACGCGCAGAGGAAGCGCGCCGAAACCGCCGCGACGCGCGTCGATTTCTTCACTCTCGTGCGTGCGGAGGGCTGATATGAGCCTGGCTGGTTTCCCAAATCCCGTTCTCGATCAACAGGCGGCGTTCCGTGCAGTGATGCAGGCACTCTCCGAACCCGGTTGCATCGTGCAGGCGGGTGCATTGGCTGGTGAGGGCTCTCCACTCGGCCCGGTGGCGCGCGCGATTGCCCTCAGCCTGCTCGATTTCGAGGTGCGCTTTTCCCTCTCATCGAGCCTGGCCGACGCCGAAGGCGACATCACATTTCACACCGGCTCGCGCCTTGCCAGCCGATTGGATGAAGCGGAATTCGCTTTCGTGGATCTTCGGCAAGACGTGCTCGATCTCGGGAGTTTCGCGCAAGGGACACCGGAATACCCGGATCGTTCGACAACGGTCATCCTCCGCGTGGAAAGCCTCACCGGCGGCCCGTCTCTCAAGATCCGCGGCCCTGGCATCCGGGGAACGCGTGAGCTGAACATCCCCGGACTCCCCACGGATTTCGCTCTGCAATGGGCCGCGAATGCTGCCCGTTCGCCCCTCGGCGTCGACCTCATTTTCGTGACCAACGAGGCCGTTCTTGGCCTGCCGCGCTCCACGCGCATTCTTCCGGAGGCGCGCTGATGTATGTCGCGGTGAAAGGTGGCGAACGCGCCATCGCCAATGCCCATCGCCTGGTCGAACATGAGCGGCGCGGCGATCGGAACGTGCCGGAACTCGGCACGGAGCAGATCGAGCAGCAATTGAGCCTCGCGGTGGATCGCGTGATGAGTGAGGGCTCGCTTTATGATCGTGGGCTCGCGGCGCTTGCGATCAAGCAGGCGCGCGGCGACCTCATCGAGGCGATCTTCCTCATCCGCGCCTATCGCACGACCCTGCCGCGCTTCGGCTTCTCGGTGCCGCTCGATACGGCCGATATGGCGATCCGCCGGCGGATTTCCTCCACCTACAAGGATCTGCCGGGCGGGCAGGTTCTGGGGCCAACTTTCGATTACACGCATCGACTGCTCGATTTCGCGCTCGCTGCCGAGGGCAATCCCGCTCCGCCCGTGACGGCGCCGGTTGATACAGCGGAGCGCTTCCCGCGCGTCACCGATCTCATTGCGCAGGACGATCTCATCGAGCGCAACCCGCCGGAGAATCCGGGCCAGCCCGTAGGCGATCTCACCCGCGAGCCGCTCGCCTTCCCGGCGGAGCGTGATCTACGCCTCCAGAACCTCGCGCGCGGCGACGAGGGTTTCCTGCTGGCACTCGGCTATTCCACGCAGCGCGGCTACGGTCGTAACCACCCCTTTGTGGGTGAAATTCGCATGGGCGAGGTGGAAGTCGAGTTCGACATTCCCGAACTCGGCCTCATGGCGTCGCTCGGCGAAGTGACGCTCACCGAATGCCAGATGGTGAACCAGTTCAAGGGCTCACTGACCGAGCCTGCGAAGTTCACACGGGGCTATGGCCTCAGCTTCGGCCATTGCGAGCGCCGGGCGATGAGCATGTCGCTGGTGGATCGCGCCTTGCGGGCCGATGAACTCGGCGAGGAGCGCACGAGCCCCGCGCAGGACGAGGAATTCGTGCTCTCGCACTCGGATAACATCCAGGCGACCGGTTTCGTCGAGCACCTGAAACTGCCCCATTACGTCGATTTCCAGGCCGAACTCGCGCTTTTGCGCCAGATGCGCCGCGAACTCGAGACCCGTGCAAGCACCCACCCGGAGGCCGCGGAATGAGCCGGACAGCGGAAAATTATCGCGGATACAACTTCGCCTATCTCGACGAGCAGACGAAGCGGATGATCCGCCGCGCGATCCTGAAAGCCATCGCCATCCCCGGCTATCAGGTGCCCTTCGCCAGCCGCGAAATGCCCATGCCCTATGGCTGGGGCACCGGCGGCGTGCAGGTGACGGCGGCGATCCTCGGCCCGTCAGACGTGCTCAAGGTGATCGATCAGGGCGCGGATGACACGACCAACGCCGTTTCCATCCGCCAGTTCTTCGAGAAGACCGCAGGCGTGGAAACGACCACGGAAACCGAGAAGGCGACCGTCATCCAGACCCGCCACCGCATTCCCGAGGCGAAGCTTCAGGGCCATCAGGTGCTGGTCTATCAGGTGCCGATCCCCGAGCCCCTGCGCTTTCTTGAGCCGCGCGAAACCGAGACCCGCACGCTGCATGCCCTCGCCGAATATGGCCTGATGCATGTCAGGCTATACGAGGATATCGCGCAGCACGGGCATATCGCGAAGACCTATGCCTATCCGGTGCTCGTGGCGGATCGCTACGTGATGGACCCGTCGCCCATCCCCAAATTCGACAACCCGAAGATGGATGATTGCGCGGCCCTCCAGCTCTTCGGCGCGGGGCGCGAAAAGCGGATCTACGCCATCCCGCCCTACACGAAAGTGGTCAGCCTCGATTTCGAGGATCACCCCTTCGAGGCAACGAAATTCGAGCAGCCCTGCGCGCTGTGTGGCGCGACCGACAGCTATCTCGATGAGGTCATCACCGATGACCAGGGCGGGCGCATGTTCGTCTGCTCCGACACCCACCATTGCGAAACCCGCCGCTGCGAAGGCCATGTCGGCCATCTCGGCATGCCCGTGACGGAGGCCGCCGAATGACCAACCTTTCCGCTTCCCCGCTTCTCGTGGCCGAGGGGCTTTCAAAATTCTACGGCTCCCGCATCGGCTGCCGGAACGTCAACTTCGCGCTCCAGCCCGGCGAGGTGCTCGCGATTGTGGGCGAATCCGGCTCCGGCAAGACGACGCTGCTGAACCTGCTTTCCGGCCAACTCGCGCCGAATGCCGGTGCCGTGCGCTATCGCATGCGCGACGGCGAGACGAAGAACCTGCTCGACCTCAGTGAGGCCGAGCGCCGTTTTCTGGCCCGCACCGATTGGGGCTTCGTGCATCAGGATGCACGCAATGGCCTGCGGATGGGCGTTTCCGCCGGGGGCAATATCGGCGAGCGCCTGATGGGCGTGGGCGATCGGCATTACGGTCGCATCCGCGAGACGGCGCGTGGCTGGCTCGACCGCGTGGAAATCGACACCTCCCGCATCGATGACAAGCCGACCCAGTTCTCCGGCGGCATGCGCCAGCGCCTGCAAATCGCGCGCAATCTCGTGACGCATCCGCGCCTCGTCTTCATGGATGAGCCCACAGGCGGCCTCGATGTCTCGGTGCAGGCGCGGTTGCTCGATCTCATACGCGGGCTTGTGGCTGATCTCGGCCTCGCGGTGGTGCTGGTCACGCATGATCTCGCGGTGGCGAGGCTCCTCTCGCATCGCATCCTCGTGATGAAGGACGGCCACGTGATCGAGGCGGGCCTGACGGATCGCGTCCTCGACGATCCGCAGGAGGCCTACACCCAGCTTCTTGTTTCGTCTGTTCTTGCCGCGTGAGGCCCCGATGAACCCTGTTCTGCAAGTCTCTGGCCTCTCCAAGGCGTTTCACCTGCACCTGCATGGCGGCAAGCACCTGCCGGTGGTCGAGGGCGTGGATTTCGTGGTCAACGCGGGCGAATGCGTGGTGCTCGGCGGCCCCTCGGGCGCGGGCAAATCGTCGATTCTGAAAGCGATCTACGGGAACTATCTCGCGAATTCCGGCGCGATCATCCTCGATGATGGCGAGACGGCGATGGATGTCGTCACGGCCTCGCCCGGGGCGATCATCACGTTGCGCCGGCACACCATGGGTTATGTCAGCCAGTTCCTGCGGGTTATTCCGCGCGTGCCGGCGCTGGAAATCGTCGCAGAAGCCGCGCGCGCCGCCGGCCTTCCCGCGGATGAAGCGCTTGAGCGTGCAGGGCGGCTTCTCGCCCATCTCAACCTGCCGGAACGGCTCTGGAACCTCCCGCCTGCGACCTTCTCCGGCGGCGAGCAGCAGCGCGTGAATATCGCACGCGGCTTTGCGGGAAATCACCGTTTCCTCATCCTCGATGAGCCCACGGCATCGCTCGATGCTGTGAACCGCGAAGCTGTCATCGGGCTCATCGCCGAACGCAAGGCACAGGGCACAGCATTCCTCGGCATCTTCCATGATACGGAAGTGCGCGAGCGCGTGGCCGATCGCATCATCGACGTGACGCGCTTTTCGCCCGCGAAGGAGATCGCCGCATGAGCGCCGAAATCCAGCCCATCCGCAAGACGAAGCTTTCCGAAACACCTCTCATTCACCCGACCGCCGATATGCGCAACACCGCCCTCGGCCGCTACACCGAGATCTACGAGCGCTGTTCGATCAGCGACAGCACCATCGGCGATTATTCCTATGTGGTCCGCGATGGCGAGATTTGGTGCGCGACCATCGGCAAGTTCGTGAACATCGCCTCACATGCCCGCATCAACGCGCCAAACCACCCGACCTGGCGCGCGACGCTCCACCACTTCACTTATCGCGCCGAAAATTACTGGGCCGATGCCGAGGCAGAGGCCGAATTCTTTGACTGGCGGCGCGAGAACGCCGTGACCATCGGCCACGATGTCTGGCTCGGCCATGGCGTCACGATCCTGCCGGGCGTGACGGTCGGCAATGGCGCGGTGATCGGCGCCGGCGCGGTCGTGAGCCGCGATGTCGAACCCTACACGATTGTCGCCGGCGTGCCCGCCAAGCCGATCCGCCGTCGCTTTCCAGAAGACATCGCCGCCCGGCTCGAAAAACTGGGCTGGTGGGACTGGAGCCATGTGCGCCTGCGCGCGGCCCTGAACGATTTCCGCACACTCTCCATCGAGGCCTTCCTCGATGCTTACGAAAACCAGCCTCGCGAGGTCACCTGATGAGCGAACCGATCGTTTTCTCCAACGCGGTGATCGTCACGGCGGAGCACCAGTTCCGGGGCTATGTGGTGATCCATCAGGGCCGCATCGTCGAAATCGGCGAGGGGCGCGCACCGGAAGTTGGCGTCGATTTCGGTGGCGATTTCCTGCTGCCCGGCCTTGTGGAACTGCACACGGATCATCTCGAAGTGCATTTCATGCCGCGCCCCAAGGTGGAATGGCCGGCGGTATCTGCCGTGCTCGCACATGATGCGCAGGTGATCGGCGCGGGCATCACCACGGTGTTCGATGCCCTGCGTGTTGGGAACGATTACGACGATGAGAAATTCGGCGCGCGCATGAAGAAACTCGCCGAGGCCATCGCTGCTGCGAAAGGGCAAGCTCTAACGCGCGCCGAGCACTTCGTGCATCTCAGGTGCGAAATCTCCTGCGCGGACGTTGTCGAGGAGATGCAGCCCTTCCTCACCGATCCGCAATTGAAGCTGGTTTCGGTGATGGATCATACGCCGGGCCAGCGGCAATTCACGGATGTTTTGAAGTGGAAGACCTATTACGCAGGCAAGCGCGGCGCCACCGAAGCCGAGATGAACGAGCGCATTAACCGCCGCCGGGCGATCCACGCGCAATTCGCCGATGCCAATCGCCGCGCCATCGTCGATCTCTGCCAGAGCCATGGCGTGACGCTCGCGAGCCACGATGATGCAACCCTCGAACATGTCGAGGAAGCGGTGGCCGATGGCATGCATATCGCCGAGTTCCCCACGACAGTGGAGGCAGCGGCAGCCTCGCATGAGGCCGGCCTCAAGGTGCTGATGGGCGCTCCGAACGTGGTGCGCGGGGGCTCGCATTCCGGCAACGTCAGCGCCCGTGCACTGGCTGAGGAAGGCGTGCTCGATGTGCTCTCCTCGGATTATGTGCCAACGAGCCTGCTGATGGGCGCTTTCGCGCTGGCGGATGTTGCTGCGATGGGCGGCCTGCCGGGTGCCATCCGGCTCGTGAGCAAGAACCCCGCGGATGCCGCAGGTCTCACGGATCGCGGCGAGATCGCGCTTGGAAAACGGGCCGACCTGATCCGCGTGGATGCCGCCAGCGGCCAGCCGGTTCTGCGCGCAGCGTGGCGTGAGGGGCGCCGGGTCTCATGAGCCGCACGGGCCTCTTCATCGCCGTGGTCGGCCCAAGCGGCGCGGGGAAGGATACCATCCTCGCGCGACTGAAATCGCTGCTGCCCGCGCGCCATTTTGTCTTTCCGTCACGCATCATCTCGCGACCGGCGGATCACAACGAGGCAAGCCTTTTTCTTGCGGCGGAGGAATTCCCCGCAGCACGTGAGCGTGGTGAATTCCTGATCGATTGGGAAGCGCATGGCCTCGCCTATGCCATTCCGGCCTCTGCACGACAGGATCTCGAACAGGGCCGGCACGTCATCGCCAATCTTTCCCGCGCCGTACCCCAGCTCCTGCGGATGAAGGGGCTTCCCGTGCTGGTCGTGCATGTCACGGCACGGGCTGAAGTGCTGGAGCAGCGCCTTCGTCTGCGCGGTCGCGAATTCGACACCGATCAGCAAGCTCGGCTCGCGCGCGGTGACGCACTCGACCGGGATGTGGAAGCCGATATCCGCATCGAGAACAATGGCGCGGTTGAAACCGCCGTGAGCGCCCTCATGGATGCGCTGATGCCGCTGGCGGCCCGGGAGCCGCTTTCCGCATGATCCCCGAGCCGCGCTTTGCGATCTATCTCGCGCCGGAGCCGCATGAGGCGCTCTGGCAATTTGGCTCTGCGTGGCTGGGTTATGATGCCGAGACGCGGGCAGACCTTCGCCAGCCGTGTCTGGCAGGTGTCGCGCCCGAAGCCTTGCGCGAGGCGACCGCTCATCCCCGTCTCTACGGGCTGCATATCACGCTGAAAGCGCCGTTCCGGCTGGTTGACGGTTTCTCCGTGACGGAACTCGAACATGTGGTCGAGGATCTAGCGCGCAGGCATGATCCCTTCGGCCCCTTCCAGCTGGTGCTGGAGGCACGGAAGGCCGGCGAGAACGAGATTTTCCTCTGCCTCGCGCCTGCCGAACAACAGGTGGCCCTGCACCGGCTTGAAGCGGATGCGGTGGTCGCTCTCGATTCCTTCCGAGCACCTCTCACGCCGGCCGAGATGGCGCGACGCAAGCCGGATCGCCTGGGGCGGAGGGAACGCGCCTACCTCGAAAGCTATGGCTATCCGCATGTGCTGGATGCATTCCGGCCGCATATCTCGCTGACCGGCCCGATTTCACCCGATGCGCCACTGCGCGATGCCCTGGCTGAACGGCTTGCCGCCGAGCCGGAACTCCTGCGCCTGTCCATCCACTCGATGCTGCTTTTCGAGCAGCCCGAACCGGGTGCGCGGTTTCACATCCGCCAACGGTACCTGCTCGGGGCGTGAGCCGAGCCCTCACAGGAACGGGATCAATTGGGCGGCCTGCTTTTCGGCAGGCGCGACCATGTGGCGCTTCCGGTCGATCGTCTCGACCATGACATCCCGGAACTGGCCGATCGCCGCCGACCAATCATAGCGCCGGGCGAGCGGAACGCATTCGGCACGGTCGCAGGAGATGGCTGCCAGCGCCGCGATCCGCAGATCCTCGGAGAGAATGCCGGCGCGCGTGCCGCCGATCACATCCACCGGTCCCATCACCGGATAGGCCGCGACCGGAAGTCCCGAGGCAAGAGCCTCAAGGATCACCACGCCGAACGTGTCGGTTCGGCTGGGAAAGACAAACACATCCGCCTGACGATAGATTTCGGCGAGTTCCGGCCCGGTCTTCGCGCCGAGGAAGATCGCATCCGGGAAACGGGTCGCGAGTTCCGCGCGCTGCGGGCCATCGCCCATGATCACCTTGGTGCCCGGAAGGTCGAGGCTCAGAAAGGCTTCGAGGTTCTTCTCGACTGCGACACGACCCACATTGAGAAAAACCGGCCGCGGCCATGGCGCGGTCGATTCCGTGCGCGGGGCATAGAGCGAAAGATCAACCCCGCGCGACCAGCGGCGCATGGGGCCGAAGCCCTTGGCGCGCAATTCCGCTTCTAGCGACGGCGTGGAAACGAGAATGGCATCCGCCGCATTGTGGAACCAGCGCAAGGCGGCATAACTCACCCGCTCCGGAACGGGCGCGCGCGCCGCAAGATATTCCGGGAACCGGGTGTGGTAGCTCGTGGTGAGCGGCAGGCCTTCGCGCAGCGCCATCTGTCGGGCCGCGAAGCCGATCGGCCCCTCGGTCGCGACATGGATGATATCGGGCTCAATCCGGCGGTATTCCTGCGCAAAGGAGCCGGGCCGCAGCATGGCCAGCCGGATTTCCGGGTAGCCCGGCATGGGCAGCGTGGGAAAACGATCGGGTGTCACGAAATGAAGGTCCAGCCCCATTCCCGGCCCGAGATCACGCAGCTTCTGGAGCGTGCGCACAACGCCGTTGATCTGCGGCTCCCAGGCATCACTGGCGACGAGCACGCGCATCATGCGGCCCGCGAGACAGGTGCGGGCATCGGAACCGCCTTTGGCGCTTCTTCCGCGCGCAGATCGTCAACGAAACGAATGATCCGGAAGGTGCCGTCGTAGCTCTCGGCAAGAGCGGTGCAGCTTTCCACCCAATCCCCGCAATTCATGTAGCGGATACCCTCGATCTCGCGATCGGCGGCATGGTGGATATGCCCGCAGATGACACCCGCCGCGCCATGCGTGCGCGCCTCTGCCGCGAGGAAGGTCTCGAAATTGCCGATATAGCTGACCGCGTTCTTAACCTTCAGCTTCGCCCAGGCCGAGAGTGACCAGTATGGTAGGCCAAGCCGGCGCCGCGCATGGTTCAAGATGCGGTTGCTCCAGAGCGCGAACTCATAGGCCCAGTCTCCGAGATGGGCGAGCCAGCGCGCATGGGCCACCACAACGTCGAACTCATCGCCATGCATCACGAGATAATCGCGCCCATCCGCTCCGCGATGGATCGCACGCTCGGCGATCTCGATGCTGCCGAAATTCAGCCCCAGATAATCGCGCAGGAATTCATCGTGGTTGCCGGGAATGTAGATGAGCCGCGCGCCCTTGCGCACCTTGCGCAGGAGCTTCTGCACCACGTCGTTCTGTTCCTGTGGCCAATACCAGCCGCTCTTCAGCCGCCAGCCATCAACGATATCGCCCACGAGGAAGATGGTATCCGCCTCATAACGGCGGAGGAATTCCAGCAGCAGCCGCGCCTGGCACCCGGTCGTGCCGAGATGCAGATCGGAGAGGAACAGCGTGCGCAGGCGGATCGGTTCAGGTTCGGCCATGAGGTCTCCCTTCTGGCTCGAAGGGCATCGCATGGTTCTGCGACGCTGCCGTGACAGTCGGGCTGAAAGGGCGTCAACAGGGCAGGGTGGAAAGAACCGTTTGCCCCGATGTCATTGCACTGACCGACCGTGCTTCGGGCCTTGCATCAAAGGCGAGAATTCTGCTCACACGGCCATCCAAGCAGTCCACAAGGGCTGCTTATCTGACAGGTCCGATCAATAGAACGCGACCTCGCGGATCTCGATTTCGGCTTCATGGTCGCGCCCATAGGCCACGATGCCAATGGACCTGAGGCTTTCGGCTGTTGCAATCGCGCCGGGCATTGACCCCGAGGCCATGAAGCTGGCGAGAGGCAAATGAACCTCGTTCCATTCCGTTCCAACCTCGAAGCCGGCCTGATAATACTGCCAGGGAAGGCGCGTTGCAGCGTTACGCAGGTGGACGAAGTAACGCTGCCGATTGCCGCGCACAACCAGCCGCACACCCTCGATGTCTGCCGGCGGCGGGGCGGGCAGGTCCATGCGGATCTGAATGAAGCCCCCGTTATTCGCGATGCTCACTTTGCCCGTCATGCGGGCATGGACGCGCGCACTGTCCGACACGAATTCGACGCGGCCGCTAGAGACTCCGCCCATGACGGCATCCGTGAAGAAGCGCCATCGCGTGCCGGGCGTGCCCGAAAAGGTCTCCATCATTGGCAGGCCCCGGTATGGTGGCGTGAGAAGCGTGTCCTTCCCAAGCCAGTTTCCGCTCTGAGATGGAAAACTCCACCCTGAGGACAAGGACATACGGCATCTCGCTCTATTGCAGAAATCGTCGGAGCAACCGTGAGTGGGAGGGCACACACGCAGCCTTAAGGCTTACACCGAGGTGCTGGCATGGGGCCGCATGGCGGGCTAACCTTTGACTCGACATTCATTCCCGCGACGAAGGAACCACCATGGACAATCGCAGTGAAATCTGGCGCAGGGTCGACGAACAGAAGTTGCGCTTCATCGAACTGAGTGATCGTGTCTGGGGGATGCCGGAAGTCTGCTATACCGAGGAACGCTCGGTGGCGGAGCACAAGGCGGAGCTTCTCGCTCAAGGGTTCCGCATCCGCGAGAACATCGCGGGTATTCCCACCGCCATCATCGGGGAAGCGGGCGAGGGCGGGCCGGTCATCGCCATTCTGGGTGAGTATGACGCGCTCCCGGGCCTGAGCCAGGAAGCGGGGAGGGCCGTTCACAGCCCGATCGAGGCCGGCGGACATGGCCATGGCTGCGGCCACAATCTGCTCGGCTCGGCCGCCATGTTGGCCGCAACGGCCGTGAAGGATTGGCTCGCCGCCAACAAGGTTCCCGGTCGCGTCCGCTATTACGGCTGCCCGGCGGAGGAGGGCGGAGCAGCGAAGGCCTTCATGGTGCGCGCCGGCGCCTTCGAGGATGCCGATATCGCCATTTCCTGGCATCCCTCCAGCTGGTGGGAGGTGGTGCCGCCGCTTTCGCTGGCCAATACCCGTGCGGATTTCATCTTCACCGGGCGCGCCGCTCATGCCGCGGCGGCGCCACATCTCGGGCGCTCCGCGCTCGATGCCGTCGAGCTTATGAATGTCGGCGTGAACTACATGCGCGAACACATGCCGAGCGATGCGCGCGTGCACTATGCCGTGCTCGATACGGGTGGCATCGCGCCCAATGTAGTGCAGGCCCATGCGCGGGTACGCTATTCGATCCGCGCGCGGGATCTGCCGGGCATGCTTGAACTCGTCCGTCGCGTGCGACAGATCGCGGAGGGCGCAGCCCTCATGACCGAAACGACGATGGAAATGCGTGTCGTCAGCGCCGTTTCCAACATGGTGGGCAACACACCGCTCGAACAAGCCCTGCAGAAGATCCTCGAAGAGCTTGGGCCGCCGCATTTCGATGAACAGGATCGCGCTTTCGCAACGGCGATCCGCGCCACCCTGTCCCCGCAGGAAATCGCCGCCGTCTGGCATTCGATCGGCATGGAGGATACCGGCGCGCCGTTGGCGGACTTCACCGTTCCGCTCGATGCCCGGCGCAACCCGATGATCGGCTCGACCGATGTCGGCGATGTCTCATGGGTTGTGCCGACGGTGCAGGCCCATGCCCCCACGGTGGCGATCGGCACACCCTTTCACACCTGGCAGATTGTGGCCCAAGGCAAGGAGCCGGCAGCGCACAAGGCGATGGTTCAGGTCTCCAAGGCGATGGCATCCCTTGCGATTTCCGCCCTCACGGACCCCGCGCTGGTGGCCGCGGCCAAGGCAGACCATGCGCGGCGATTGAAGAACAACCCCTATACGAGCCCGATCCCGTCCGGTGTCGAACCGCCGCTGAACATGTCGAGAGGCTAGCCGCGCAGTTCACAGCCCGGAGCGCCGATAGAGGACCGGGCGAGTGGCCTGAGGGTCTCACAGCATCCCTCATCACGTTAAACTCATCCGGCCGGTGCAGCATGGCCAGCTGGTGACCGATCTCGATGTAGCAATGGACACGACCATCGCGACCTAGTGCCTGCGCGAGGGGATCGAGGCGCAATTTCTCAAAGGTTGATTACCGAAGGCCTGTGCCGAATGGCGCGGGCTCTGGCGGACGATCCGCCCGGAAAGCATGGATATCCTGCGGTGGTCCGATGGGGCGCACGCGATCGCCGAAGGGGCGCGTCAGTGCGGGCCAGAGGATCAAGAGCGCGACCATCGCCATCTGCAGCGCGATAAATGGCACCGCGCCCCAATAGATATCAGCCGAACGCACGGTTGGTGGCGCGACACTGCGCAGGCTGAAAAGCGCCATGCCGAAGGGCGGGTGCATACAGGAGGTCTGCATGTTCACGCATCCAGCGCCGCAACTGCCCCTCGGCCAGATCAAGATCTCAGGCAGCCTGAGCCACAGCGACGCCGCGCTCTGTTACCAGCCTCACTGCCTCGATCTTGAACTCGCGGCTGAACTTCCGTCTTGGCATAAAAACTCTTCTGTTCCTTGGTCATGATCTTATCTTCGTGTCCACGAAACCGGGAGCAGGCCACAGATCGATATCCGCGTCACGCCCGGCACCGCAATGAAGGGCCATGGCGAGTGAGGGAGACCAGAAGCATGCGTGGTTTTTCGCTCGCGTCAAGATCTTCGCGAGGAGCCGGGCACAAGCCGTGCTACGCGACGATCTTCTGAATGTAAGTTACCTTGGGCAGCGCCTCAAAATGCGCATCGCATGTGATCAGTTCGGCACCATAGGCCTGAGCTGTCGCGTAGACGATCGCATCGGCCGTGGCCAATCGGTGTTTCACAAAGATGTCGGCGGCTGATAGCGCAATCGGCGTATCGAGCGGCGCCAGAACGCAAAGCTGGGTGAAGGCGAGCACTTGGTCAGCCTTGTCCTCGCCAGCTTCGCGCCGAAGCCACTTAGCAAGTTCAAGCTGTACGATCGTTGGAACAAGCCACTCGTGACTGGGTGGAATGTGATCTCCAACGCGCTTTCCTGTCGATGACGCTGCAAGCCACTCGATCCATGCAGAAGTGTCAACAAGCCACATTAGAAGCGATCTTTCCGATCTCGGTAATCGGAGGTCTTGGCGCCCTTGGCGATGCCAGCCAAGTCTTTTGCGTTTGGCACCGGAACGAGCAGGACGCCCGCGCCTTTCGGGATAAACACGAACTCCTGTCCCGCCTGCCAATGCTGCGCAGTGCGGACCTCTTTGGGAATCGAGATCTGGAATTTTGTCGAAAGTGTCGCGCGATTGGCCATAACTTACACATTCCTGATCGATACCATTTTTGTAAGAAATAGCATTGGGTGTCAGGATGGGCAAGGTTCGGAACCTGTGCGCTGAAGGTCCTTCACCCCTCAGCCTCACCGGAGAGAGTTCGTTCAACCCCTCCGGTGCTTTTCGTCGGAACCTCAGGGGCGATAGGAAAGCATGGCTGTGCCATGCCGGAGCACCAGCATAGGGAGCCACCGGCGGGTGATTGTTCACGCTATCAATTTCTCGCGCTTCAAAATCAGTGAGGCCGTGACGACCAGAGCTGCCACGCCCGCAATCAGCAGGGTGGAGATCGCGTTGATCTCCGGGCTCACGCCGAGCCGCACGGCAGAATAGATGCGCATCGGCAGCGTCGTTGCGCCCGGTCCGGTCGCAAAGCTCGCGATGACGAGATCATCCAGCGACAGCGTGAAGGCGAGCAACCAGCCGGCGATGATTCCTGGAAGCGCCAGCGGCAGCGTGATGGTCAGCGTCACGCGCCACGGGCTCGCGCCGAGATCCTGCGCCGCTTCCTCCAGACTGCGGTCGAGCGTGGCCAGCCTCGCCTGCACGATCATCGTGACGAAGCAGAGGGTCAGCGTGGCATGCGCCAGCGTGACGGTGATGGCGCCGCGCTCGACATTCAGCGCCACAAAAAGCAGCAGCAGCGAAAGGCCGGTGATCACCTCGGGCATCACCATGGGTGCGGCAATGAGCCCGCCGAAGAGAAGCTTCGCGCGGCCCGGTCGCGCGCGCTCCAGTGCCAGCGCAGCCAGCGTGCCGAGCACCGTAGCGATGGTCGCCGAGGCCATTGCAACGCCCAGCGAAAGCAGGGCCGCATCCTTCAGTGCCTGATTGCTGAGCAGGCTCGCATACCATTGCGTGGAAAAACCGCCCCAGACCGTCACCAGCCTTGAGGCGTTGAAAGAATAGAGGATGAGGATGCCAATCGGCACATAAAGGAACAGCAGGCCGGCAATGAGCGCCACGGAATGGATAAGACGGAAGCCCTTCATCGCGCGGTCTCTTTCCGGCCGGCGAAGCCGCGCAGCAGCATCATCGGCAGGATGACAAAGGCGAGGAGACTCACGGCCACGGCGGAGGCCAGCGGCCAATCGCGGTTCGAGAAGAATTCGGTCCAGAGTACGCGGCCGATCATCAGTGTTTCCGAGCCGCCAAGGAGGTCGGGGATCACGAATTCGCCGATGCCCGGCACGAAGACGAGAAAACACCCCGCGAGAATGCCGGGCTTCGCCAGCGGTATGGTGATGGTGAGGAAGCGCGTGAGCGGTTTCGCGCCAAGGTCCGCCGCAGCCTCGATGAGGCTGCGATCCATCTTTTCGAGCACCGCATAGATCGGCAGCACCATGAAGGGCAGGTAGGAATAGACCATGCCGATCAGCACGGCAGTCTCGGTGTTCAGGAGCCGCAAGGGCTCGCTGGTGAGGCCGATGGTTATCAGCACGCGATCCAGCACGCCCTCGGGCCGGAGGATCGCAATCCACGCATAGACGCGGATGAGAAACGAGGTCCAGAACGGCAGGATCACCAGCAGAACGAGCAGGTTTTGCCAGCTCTTGGGCGCGCGGGTGATGGCATAGGCCAAGGGAAAGCCGATCAGTAAAGCGATCAGCGTGGCCGTGCCGGCGATACGGATCGCGGTGAGAAAGGCATTGAGATAGAGGCTGTCTTCCCAGAGAAGCCTGAACGCCTCGACATCGAGGCCCGCGAGGAATTCGCGGATCTGCCCGAAGCCGATCCAGTGTGGCGCATAGGGCGGCACGGCTTGCGCTGTATCGGACAGCGACATCCGCAGCACCATCAGGAAGGGCAGCACGAAGAACGCCGCGAGCCACAGGAGTGGCGCAAGCGCGGCGATCCGGGCGCGGCGGTCGGTCCTCACGATGCACCATCCAGCAGGATCGGCGCCTCGATATCCCACGAGAGCCAGACGCGATCATCCCAGCCGATCGGCCGCTCCGAGCGCCGCGTGCGATTGGTGATGCCGACGCGCACGATCGTGCCATCCGCCAGCTTCACCTGCACCATGGTCATGTCGCCGAGATAGCCGATATCCCAGACGATGCCCTCGACGCGGTTCACGGTTTCATGCGGCGGGGTGAAGCCGAGCGTGATCTTCTCGGGCCGGAGGCCGACATCCACGCGCGTGCCGGGCGCAGGCTTGTCACCCTCGTCATCGAGTTCGATGGTGCCGATGGTGGGGTGGAGAAGCGTCACCACCTCGCCTTCGACCTTCGTGACAATCGCCTCAAAAATGGTGATATCGCCCACGAATTCGGCGACCGCCCGCGTTTCCGGTGCCTCGTAGATCTCCGCAGGCGTGCCAACCTGCGCGAGCCGCGCCTTCTGCATCACGCCGATGCGATGAGCCATGGTCATGGCTTCATCCTGATCATGCGTGACCATGAGGAAGGCGAGGCCGAGCTTTTCCTGCAGGGCCACCAACTCGTATTGCGTCTCCTCGCGCAGCTTGCGGTCGAGCGCGCCGAGGGGCTCATCGAGCAGCAGGATGCGCGGACGCTTGGCGATGGCGCGTGCGAGCGCCACGCGCTGCCTCTGCCCGCCGGAGAGCTGATCCGGCCTGCGCTTGCCGAAATCCTGAAGGCGCACCAGATTAAGAACCTCTTCCACGCGCGCGGAAATCTCGGCCTTCGGAAGGCCCTCCTGCTTCAGGCCATAGGCGATGTTCTCCGCGACATTCATGTGCGGAAACAAGGCGTAGGACTGGAACATGAGGTTCGTGGGCCGCTGATGTGCGGGCACGCCGAGCACGCTCTTGCCGTCGAGAAGGATGTCGCCGGAGGTCGGCTCCTCGAAGCCCGCGAGCATGCGCATCAGCGTGGTCTTCCCGCAGCCAGAGGGGCCGAGCAGCGCAAAGAACTCACGGGGGTAGAGGTCGAGATTCACCCCCGCCACGGCTTCCACCGCGCCGAAGGCCTTCCGGACATTCCGGAAAGAAACGAGCGGCTTCGCGCCAGGGTCAAGCCACGGCGCGAAGCTCGATCGCACCGGGCCTGCGGCGCGTTGCGTGCTCATGATACGGGAAGCCGGCCGGTGAGGTGCATGATCATCGGCCGGTCTTCACGCGCGTCCAGAGGCGGTTCACCGCCCGCTGGGTTTTCTCGTCGAAGGGGGTGATGGTGTAGAGACGCGTGAGCGTTTCGGCACTCGGATAGATGCCCGGATCCTTGAGGATTTCCTGCGCGACATGCTTCTGCGCCGAGAGGTTCGGTGAGGCATACTGGATGAAGACCGAGTTGCTGGCCGCCACTTCCGGGCGGTTGAGGTAGTCGATCAGCTTGTAGGCGGCTTCCTTGTTCTGGGCATCCGCCGGGATCACGAAGCTGTCGAACCACATCAGCGCGCCTTCCTTGGGGATGGCATAGCCCACTTCAACGCCGTTCTTCGCTTCCGCCGCGCGCTTCTTTGCCTGAAGCACGTCGCCCGAATAGCCAACGGCGAGGCAGATATCGCCATTCGCGAGCGCCGTGATGTATTCCGAGGAATGGAATTTCTGGATGTGCGGCTTGATCTTCGCCAACAGATCCGCCGCCTTGCGCAGGTCGCCCTCGGCCTTGGAGTCCGGGTTGAGGCCGAGATAGCGCAGCGCCGCCGGAAAGAGTTCTTCCGTTGCATCCAGTACGTGCACACCGCAGGAGGCGAGCTTCGAGACCTTCGCCGGGTCGAACAGGATCGACCAGCTATCCACCACAGCATCGGCCCCGAGGCGCTCGCGCACCTTCTTCAGGTTATAGCCGAGGCCCGTGGTGCCCCACATGTAGTTGACCGCGAACTTGTTGCCCGGATCGTATTTCGCCAGTCGCCCGGTGATATCCGGCCACATATGCGTGAGGTTCGGCAGCTTCGCCTTGTCGAGTTCCGTGTAGAGCTTTAGCGGAATATGCCGCGGCAGGAAGGACGCCGTGACCACCACGAGATCATACCCGCTCTTGCCGGTGACGAGCTTCGTCTCCACCGTCTCCATCTGGTCGAAGGTGTCATAGATCACTTTGATGCCGGTTTCCCGTGTAAAGGCATCGAGCACCGCCGGATTGATGTAATCCGACCAGTTATAGACGCGCACTTCGCCCTGCGCCTTCGCAGCAAGGGCCGAAAGCATCAGCGCCAGACCGGCCATCATGCCGCGCCCGATCGAGAAGCCGTTCATCGCATTTAACCTCCATGGGAAAAGGGGCGGTCTTTGCCGCACACCCTTAAACAATAGCGCCGTTGGCCCGCGAGAAAAGATGGAAGCGGCTTGCCCATGCCTAAAATCTGATCATCCACATCTGTTGCGCGAGCCGAATTGACGGCTGGGGCCCGCGCGCCTATCTCAGAGGCATGCCAAGGGGAGCCCCGGCCAGCCGTTTTTCGCGGTTTTCGGGGCTGAGATGATCGCGAAATCCGGATTCCCGGAGGTGCGGCGACCCTTTGAACCTGATCCGGATCATGCCGGCGAAGGGATGGCGCGAATGGCTCCCGCGGGGCCTTCGCACTCTCAAGCCTTGGGTCCGGGTCTCTGCCTCGAACGGAGATCCGCCATGTCGTTCCTGAATCACCTCACGCGCCGCGCGGTGCCTGTCTTGCTGGCGAGCCTGCTGGCCATGCCAGCGTTTGCGCAAACCGCGAAGACCCAGCTTCAGGTCTACACGACCCTGCTTCCCGAGAGCCTCGCGGAGTTCAAGGGGGCCTTCGAGACGGAAAATCCGAATATCGAGATCGTCTGGCGCCGCGAATCGACCGGCACGCTCACCGCGCGCATCATCGCCGAGAGTGAGCAGGCGCGGGGCGATGTCATCTGGGGCCTTGCGGTGACCTCGATGCTCGATTTCAAGCGGCGGGGTATTCTCGAACCCTATGCGCCGAAGAACCTCGCGGCCCTGCGTCCGAATTTCCGTGATGCCGAGGCCGTGCCGCATTGGATCGGCATGGAAGCCTGGGTGGCGGCCATCTGCTTCAACACCATCGAGGCGGGAAAGCAGAACCTGCCGCGCCCGGAAAGCTGGTTCGACCTGTTGAACCCGGTTTACAAGGGCAAGATTGTTTTCTCCGATCCGGCTGCCTCGGGCACCGGCTATTTCCACGTCTCCGCCTTCCTCCAGCTTTTCGGCGAAGCGAAGGCGTGGGAATTCATGGAAGGGCTCCACAAGAATATCGCGGTCTACGAGCCTTCGGGCACCCGGCCCTGCCGCCATGCCGCGACCGGCGAATATCCGATCGGCATCTCCTATGAACTCGCGGGCATGATGGAGAAGGACAAGGGCGCGCCCATCGACATCCTCGTGATGAAGGAGGGCGGCGGATGGGACATGGATACCGCTGCGATCCTCAAAGGCACGAAGAACCTCGATGCCGCGAAGACGCTGATGGATTTCGCCGCGAGCCGGAAGGCGAATGAACTCTACGCCAAATGGGTGCCGCTCACGGCCATCGAAGGGGTCGCGCCGCCACCGAAAAACTACCCGGCCGGTGTCGCAGCCTCGATGATCAAGAACGATTTCGCCTGGGCCATGGAGAACCGCGACCGCATTCTCCAGGAATGGCAGAAGCGCTTCGCGAAGAAGTGAGGCTCATTCCTTCTCAGGCAGGTCGCGCAGGAAGCCGAGCCCGAGGAAATAGATACCACCCGCCAGCAAAACCGACCATACGGCGGCCAAGCTCCAGATCGCGAGCACCGCCATGGTCATCGGGCGCCAGCGCTTCACGCGCACGGGGTGCACGAACACCACCGGCAGGAACATCATCGCCGTCAGCGCCGTGACAATCACCAGCGCCAGCCAGGCCGGCGGCAGGAACACCACGATATAGAACACCACCACGTTCCACACGGCAGGGAAGCCGAGGAACCACCAATCATGCGTCTTCATATGGGTGTCGGCGAAATAAAGCGCCGAGCCGATGGTGATGATCAGCCCCATGATCAGCCCATAGGGCTGCGGCATGATCTCGGGGCGCAGCAGAATCGCGGCAGGCACGAAGACATAGGTGATGAAATCCACCACGAGATCGAGCACCGCGCCATCATAGCGCGAGGCGGTCTCGATCACGTTGAGCCGCCGCGCCATCGGGCCATCGGCTGCATCGACGAAAAGCGCCACGGCGAGCCAGCCGAAGCACGCCACGATATGCCCGGAAATCGCGGATTCAAGGGCCAGAAAGCCGAGCGCAGCGCCAAGCGCAGTGAAAACGTGCACGCCATAGGCCATGACATGGACCGGGCCCTTCTTGCCGGTCTTGTCCCGCTCTTTCGCCGCCACGCCCCAACTCCGTCACTGAACTCTCGCAGAAACGGCATAACACCCTTGGGCTTACCCGCCAATCCGGGTGGTTCACGCGCCGAAACTTCCGCCCGGCGAGAAATGCGAGACGATCTGATGCCGCGCGGCCGGATAGTGCAAGGTGACGGCTGTCACGATCACGCCACCCTGCCAGGTGCGCCGATCAATCACGAGGCAGGCCGCGCCCTTCGCCATGGCGAGACGTCGCGCGAGAGCCGCTGAGGCAATATCCGCACGGATGATATGCTCGGCATCGGTCCATGGCACCTCGTTCAGAAGCCAGGTGCCGGGTGGCGTCTCGGAGAAATCCGCGCTCACCGCATCGGGCACGATGGCAAGATTCATGAGGCGGTTTTCCACCGCGTAGGGGAGGGCGTCGGCGTAATGCACGAGTTCCAGTGCGAGGATCTCCGCCACGGGCTGGCCGAGACGCGCGGCCTCCGCTGCATCCGGCGCCCGCTTCGCGCGCGACAGGATTTCGCAGCGATAGGCGCGCCCGGAAGCGGTGATTTCCGCCTTGAGATCGTGGATCTTCAGCACGGTCTGTGCGTTGCGCGGCATGGCCACCTGCGAGCCCGCACGCCGCCGCCGCTGGATCAGCCCCTCGCTGGTGAGCGCGGAGAGCGCCTTGCTCACGGTCATGCGCGAGCAGCCGTAGAGTTCTTTGAGTTCATGCTCGGAGGGGATGGCATCGCCCGGCCGCAATTCGCCCGAGGCGATGCGATTCTGGATATCGCGCCGGATCTCGAGATAGCGGGGGAGGGCGATGTCGTCCAAAGGCGCGGTTCCCGGTCAGATCGTGCTGGCGAGGCGGTGGATGACCTGCCGATAGGCTTGAGCCAAGGCCTCATGCCTGTGATGCCGGCCCTTGTCCACGACCAGTTTGCCCGCCGCATAGACCTTGTCGATCAAGGCATGGTCACCGGCGAAGATGTAGGAATCCAGCGCGTAATCGCCATCGCGGCCCGCGAGATCGGGCGCATTGGGGTTGAGCGTCACAAAGTCAGCCCGCGCGCCAACAGCAATGCCCATGGCTCGCCCGAGCGCCTGCGCCCCGCCCGCCAGCGCGCGATCATAAAGCGTGCGTCCGGTGGAAGCACCCGGCAAACTCATCGCGTTGCGCACGCGCCGCGTGAGGCGCTGGCTGTATTCCAGCATACGCAATTCGCCGGGCGCGGTGATCTCGACATTCGAATCTGTCCCGACGCCGAAGCTCCCGCCCGCCGCGAGAAAATCCGTGGCTGGAAACACGCCATCGCCCAGATTCGCTTCCGTGATGGGGCAGAGGCCCGCAACGGCACCGGACTTTGCCAGCGCCAGCGTTTCGCTCTCCGTGAGATGCGTCGCGTGGATCAGGCACCAGCGCTCATCCACCGGCTGATGTGCGAGAAGCCATTCGACGGGACGCTGGCCGCTCCAGGCGAGGCAATCCTGCACTTCCTTCATCTGCTCGGCGACATGGATATGCACCGGACCGATGGGATAGGCCGAGACAAGCGCATTCAATTCATCTGGCGTCGCCGCGCGCAGGGAATGCGGCGCGAAACCCAGCACCGCATGCGGCAGGCGCGAAATCGCGCGCCCGCTCGCTTCCATGAGGCGCGCGAAGCCATGGAGATCGGAGAGGAAACGCCGCTGGCCCGGATTGGCCGCCTGCCCACCAAAGCCGCCATGGGCATAGAACACTGGCAGAAGCGTGAGCGCGATGCCCGTTTCCGCCGAGGCCGAAGCGATGCGCACGGCATGCTCGGCGGGGTTGGCATAGGCCGTGCCATCCGGCTGATGATGCAGGTAGTGGAACTCGCCCACGGCGGTAAATCCGCGCTCCAGCATCTCCATGAAGGCGAAAGCGGCAATCGCCTCCACATCCTCGGCGGTGATTTCCCCGAGGAAGCGATACATCACCTCGCGCCAGGTCCAGAAGCTGTCATCCGATTGGCCGCGTCGCTCCGCAAGGCCCGCCATGCCGCGCTGGAAGCTGTGGGAATGCAGGCTCGCGAGGCCAGGAAGCGCAATCGCGCCATCACTCGCCACGGCCTCCACGCCGGTCTCCACCCGCGTGATCAGCCCCGCCTCGTGATGAACCGCAACCCCGCGCGCCCAGCCCATGGGCAGCAGCGCCTGGCCAAAATGGAGCACTGGCATCGCTTCATTCTCCGTCTCTCAAATTCCGCTGGACTTTAGCGCGAGCGCCTCATTATGTATAGACAAAAGAGGTGATGTCGTGACAGCGGATCATGTGTTTCGCAACGCCCGTCTCGTGACCATGGCCGGGGAGGGCATGGGCGCAATCGAACGCGGCGCTGTGGTCGTCGCGGGCGGGCGGATCGCCTATGCCGGCCCAGATAGCGAGTGTCCCACGGGTCTTTCCGGCATCGAAAGCACGGATTGCGAGGGCCGCGTCATCACCCCCGGCCTCATCGATTGCCACACGCATCTCGTGTTTGGCGGCAACCGCGCCCGGGAATTCGAGATGCGCCTTGATGGTGCAAGCTATGAGGAGATCGCCCGCGCCGGAGGCGGCATTCTTTCCACCGTGCGCGCCACGCGCGCCGCAAGCGAGGATGACCTCGTTGCTTCCGCTTTGCCGCGTCTTGATGCGTTGCTGGCGGAGGGTGTCACCACAATCGAGATCAAGTCCGGCTATGGCCTTACTGTCGCGGATGAGGTGAAGACCCTTCGCGCCGCGCGCAAACTCCGCACGATGCGGCCTGTTTCCGTGACGACCACGGCACTTGGCGCGCATGCGATCCCACCGGAATTTGCGGGCCGCTCCGCTGATTACATCGCGCATGTCATCAACGAGCAACTGCCGGCTCTCGCCGCTGAAAACCTCGCGGATGCGGTGGATGCCTTCTGCGAGGGCATCGCCTTTTCGCCGGATGAGGTGGACCGGCTCTTCACGGCCGCGCGGAGCCTTGGCCTGCCGGTGAAGCTGCACGCGGACCAGCTCTCGAACCTCCATGGCGCGGCACTCGCGGCCAAGCACGGCGCGCTCTCGGCGGATCATCTGGAATATACCGATGCTGAGGGTGCTGCTGCGATGGCCAAGGCCGGAACGGTGGCGGTTCTTTTGCCCGGCGCCTTCTATTTCCTGCGCGAGAAGCAGCTTCCGCCCATCGCGGCGTTCCGCGCGGCGGGCACGCGCATGGCCCTCGCGACCGATTGCAATCCCGGCTCGTCGCCGCTCACATCGCCCCTGCTCACCATGAACATGGCCGCGACCCTCTTCCGCATGACCGTTTCGGAATGCCTCGCGGGCTTCACGCGGGAGGCGGCGCGCGCGCTTGGCAAGCTCGGCGAAACCGGCACGCTGGAAGTCGGGAAATGGGCCGATCTCGCGATCTGGTCGGTCGAAAGCCCGGCAGAACTCGTCTATCGCATGGGGTTCAACCCGCTCCATGCGCGCATCTGGAGGGGGAAACCATGCTGACGATCCATCCCGGCACGGTGCCGTTGGCCGACTGGCGCGCGATCTACCGTGGCGCTGCCTTCCGGCTTGATGCCGCCTGCCGCGAGAAGGTGGCCGCGAGTGCGGCCTCCATCGCGCGCATCCTCGCGAAGGGCGAGCCGGTCTACGGCATCAATACTGGCTTCGGGAAGCTCGCGAGCGTGCGCATCGGCGACAATGATCTCGCGACGCTCCAGCGCAACATCGTGCTGAGCCACGCTGCGGGTGTGGGCGAGGCCATGCCGAAGCCCATCGCGCGTCTGATGATGGCGCTGAAGCTCGCGAGCCTCGCGCAGGGCGCCTCCGGCATCCGCCTCGAAACCCTGGATCGGCTGGAAACGCTGCTTCAGCGAGACCTCATCCCCGTGGTGCCGGCGCAAGGTTCGGTGGGCGCTTCGGGCGATCTCGCGCCGCTCTCGCACATGACCGCCGCGATGATCGGCGTGGGGCAGATCGACACGCCAAACGGGCGTAAACCCGCTGCCAAGGCTCTCGCAGAAGCGGGCCTTGCTCCGCTGGAACTCGGCGCGAAGGAGGGACTCGCGCTGCTGAACGGCACGCAGTTTTCCACCGCGTATGCCCTTGCGGGCCTGTTCGAGGCGGAAGCGCTTCTGCATGCCGCACTCGTCACGGGTGCGCTTTCCACCGATGCCGCGCGCGGCTCGGATACGCCGTTCGATCCGCGCATCCATGCGCTTCGCGGCCATCGCGGGCAGATCGACACGGCGGATGCCTTGCGTCGCCTGATGGCGGGTTCAGCGATCCGCGCCTCGCACCTCACGGGCGATGATCGCGTGCAGGACCCCTATTGCCTGCGCTGCCAGCCGCAGGTGATGGGCGCAGCTTTGGACGTGCTGCGGCAGGCGGCGGCGACGCTGGGCACCGAAGCCAATGGCGTTTCCGATAACCCGCTGATCTTCGCCGACGCCGATGAGGCGCTCTCTGGCGGGAATTTCCACGCCGAGCCGGTGGCTTTCGCGGCCGACATGATCGCGCTCGCCATCTGCGAGATCGGCTCGCTCTCCGAGCGCCGCGTGGCGATGCTGGTGGACCCGGCGCTCTCCGGCCTGCCGGCCTTCCTCACGCCAAAGCCGGGGCTCAATTCCGGCTTCATGATCCCGCAGGTCACGGCAGCGGCGCTTGTCTCCGAGAACAAGCAGAAGGCCTACCCTGCGAGTGTGGATTCCATCCCCACCTCTGCCAATCAGGAAGATCACGTCTCCATGGCCGCGCATGGCGCGCGCCGGCTGATGCCGATGGTCGAGAATGCGCGCAGCGTGGTGGCGATCGAGGCACTCGCGGCCTGTCAGGCGATCGATTTCCACGCGCCGCTCGCTTCCAGCCCCGCTCTGGAAGCGGCGAAAGGCGCGTTGCGCGCGCTTGTGCCAACACTTCAGGAAGACCGGCATTTCCACCCGGATATCGAGGCCGCGCTCGATCTCGTGCGCTCCGGCGCGCTGGTGAAGGCGGCTGCCCTGCCGCTGCCCGGTTTGGAGGCCTGAGCCATGTTCACGTTGCCTGAAAACTGGCTCACGATCCGGCGTGGTAACGCCCCGCTGGTCATCAGCCTGCCGCATACCGGGCGCGACCTGCCGCCGGAGCTTGAAGCCCGCGTCGTCTCGCCCTGGCTCGCGCGGAAGGATTGCGACTGGTGGATCGACAATCTCTATGCCTTCGCAGCAGATCTCGATGCCACGATCATCCACACCTCGCTTTCGCGCACGCTGATTGACGTGAATCGCGATCCCTCTGGCGTGTCGCTCTATCCCGGACAGGCGACGACGGAACTCTGCCCCTCCACGACTTTCGACGGCGAGCCGCTCTACAAGGTGGGGCAGGCGCCGGATGCGGCGGAGATCGCGGTGCGGCAGAAGCTTGCTTTCGATCCCTATCACGCGGCTCTCGCGGGCGAGATCCAGCGCCTGCGCGGCCAGAATTCCCGCGTGGTGCTCTATGATTGCCACTCGATCCGCTCGGTCATCCCCCGGCTTTTCGAAGGCGAGTTGCCGCATTTCAACATCGGCACGAATTCTGGTGCGGCCTGCGATGCACGCCTCACGGCTGAAATCGAAAAGCTCTGCGATTCAAGCGGCATGAGCCGTGTCACCAACGGGCGCTTCAAGGGCGGTTACATCACCCGGAACTACGGCAAGCCGGAAAACGGTGTTCATGCCGTGCAGATGGAACTCGCCTGCCGGGGCTACATGCGCGAGCCCATTTCCCGTGCGAACCAGCCCGATGTGAGCGAGGCCAACTGGCCCAGCACCTACGATCCCGCTTATGCCGCGCCGATCCGCGCGACGCTTCAATCCATTCTCCAAGCCTGCCTTGCCTTCGCGAAAGGGGCCTGACCATGACCCGTCTCGACAATTCCCGCGTGATCCGCGCGCCGCGTGGCCTCGATCTCTCGGCCAAGTCCTGGCTGACCGAAGCGCCGCTGCGCATGCTCATGAACAATCTCGATCCCGATGTGGCCGAGAAGCCCGGCGAACTCGTGGTCTATGGCGGCATTGGCCGCGCCGCGCGTGACTGGGACAGCTTCGACAAGATCGTGGGCGCGCTGAAAAAGCTGGAGGCGGATGAGACGCTGCTCGTCCAATCCGGCAAGCCGGTGGGCGTGTTCCGCACCCATGCCGATGCACCGCGCGTGCTCATCGCCAATTCGAACCTCGTGCCGCGCTGGGCGACCTGGGAGCATTTCAACGAGCTCGATAAGAAGGGCCTGATGATGTACGGCCAGATGACCGCTGGCTCGTGGATCTATATCGGCACGCAGGGCATCGTTCAGGGCACCTACGAAACCTTCGTGGAGATGGGCCGCCAGCATTATGGCGGCGATCTCTCGGGCCGCTGGATCCTCACGGCAGGTCTTGGCGGGATGGGTGGCGCGCAGCCGCTCGCCGCGACCATGGCTGGGGCCTCCTGCCTCGCGGTGGAATGCCGGCCCTCGTCGATCGAGTTCCGCCTGCGCACGGGCTATCTCGATACCAAGGCGGACACGCTGGATGAAGCGCTGGAGATCATCCGCCGTGCCTCAGCCGAGAAGAAGGCGATCTCGGTCGGTCTCCTCGGCAATGCGGCGGATATCTTCCCCGAACTCGTGCGCCGCGGCATCCGCCCGGATTGCGTGACCGACCAGACTTCCGCGCATGATCCCGTGCACGGCTACCTGCCGCAGGGCTGGACGCTGGCGGATTGGGAAGCCAAGCAGGCCAATGATCCCAAGGCTGTGACCGCCGCCGCGAAAAAGAGCATGGCCGCGCATGTCCGCGCGATGCTCGATTTCCACAAGATGGGTGTTCCCACGGTCGATTACGGCAACAATATCCGCCAGATGGCACTCGAGGAAGGCGTGGCGGATGCCTTCGATTTCCCCGGCTTTGTACCGGCCTATATCCGCCCGCTCTTCTGCCGCGGGATCGGCCCCTTCCGCTGGTGCGCGCTCTCGGGCGATCCGGAGGATATCTATCGCACCGACGAGAAGGTGAAGGAGCTGCTGCCGGATAACAAGCACCTCCACAACTGGCTCGACATGGCCAAGAAGCGCATCAAGTTCCAGGGCCTGCCCGCGCGCATCTGCTGGGTGGGCCTGGGGGATCGGCATCGCCTCGGCCTCGCCTTCAACGAGATGGTCGCGAAGGGTGAACTCAAGGCCCCCATCGTGATCGGGCGAGACCACCTCGATTCTGGCTCCGTCGCCTCGCCCAATCGTGAGACCGAAGCGATGCGCGACGGCTCGGATGCGGTGTCCGATTGGCCGCTGCTGAATGCGCTGCTCAACTGCGCGAGCGGTGCCACCTGGGTCTCGCTGCATCATGGCGGCGGCGTGGGCATGGGCTTTTCGCAGCATTCGGGCATGGTCATCTGCTGCGACGGCACGGAAGATGCCGCGCGCCGCATCGCCCGCGTGCTCTGGAACGACCCGGCGACGGGCGTAATGCGCCATGCCGATGCGGGCTACCAGATCGCGCTGGATTGCGCCCGCGAGCACCAGCTGAACCTGCCGGGCATCCTGTGATCCAGCTTCTGCTCGCTTCGGAACGCGAGGCCCGCCCCTGGAAGAACGGGGGCGGGGTGACCTTCGATGTGGCGAGCTTCCCGCAAGGGTCGACGCTCGAAACCTTCGGCTGGCGCATCTCCATCGCGGAGGTCGCGAGTGACGGACCCTTCTCGCGGTTCGAAGGCATTGACCGCTCGACCGCCATCCTTCGTGGAGAGGGATTCCGACTGGTCTTTGGTGATGGCCGCGTGGAAACCTTGCGGCTTGATGCTCCCGCTCTGGCCTATCCCGGCGATGTTGCGACCGATTGCACGCTGCTCGCCGGGCCGGTGCGCGATCTCAACGTGATGACCCGGCGCGGCATCTATCGCCATCGCCTGACGCGGGTGAGCGGGGAGATCAGCACTGAGGGTGAGGTTGTTCTGGTCTGCCCGCGCGGGTCGGCCGCGATTACCACTGGTGGCACCAAAGTCACGCTGCAGGAGAATGACGCGCTGGTGCTCTCCGCCCCACGCTTCCACAGCGACGCGCCGGTCTGGCTCGCGGAGCTTTTGCCCGTTTAATGCGCCGCCGCGAGCACGGCCTCGCTGCGGATCTCCTCGGTCAGCCGGGCCTTCAGCGCGGAAAATTCCGGCGCGGTCTTCAGCGTGTAATGGCGCGGATGCGGCAGGGTAATCGGCAGATCGGCCTTGATGCGTCCGGGACGCGCGCTCATCACGAGGCAGCGGGTCGCGAGGAAGATCGCCTCCTCGATATCGTGGGTCACGAAGATCACGGTCTTTTGCTCGCGCTCCCAGATGCCGAGCAGCAATTCCTGCATCAACGCGCGGGTCTGGTTGTCGAGCGCGCCGAATGGTTCGTCGAGCAGAAGCACGCCAGGATCATTGGCAAGCGCCCGGGCAATGGCGGTGCGCTGCTGCATGCCGCCTGAAAGCTGCTTGGGGTAGTGGTTCTCAAAGCCCTTGAGGCCGACCTTCTCGATGTAACTGGCCACGATCTCGCGGCTCTCGCGCTCGGGCATGCCCTTCTCGTTGAGGCCGAAGGCGATGTTCTGCGAGACCGTGAGCCACGGAAAGAGCGTGTAGCTCTGGAAGACCATGCCGCGATCGGCGCCCGGCCCTTCCACCTTTCGTCCATCGAGCAGGATCTGCCCGGATGTGGGTCGATCCAGCCCCGCGACCATGCGCAGAAGGGTGGATTTTCCGCAGCCCGAGGGTCCGAGGATCGTCACGAACTCGTTGTTGCCGATGGTGAGGTTGGTGGGTTGCAAAGCCGTCACCGGCTTGCCGCCGCGCACGCCGGGGAAGATGCGCCCGAGGCCCTCGATCACGAGCTTGCTCATGCCAATCTCCAGGGGAACAGCTTTGCGTTCAGGAACTTGAACAGGAAATCGGAGATGAGCCCGATGATGCCGATGATGATGATCCCGAAGATCATCTGGCCGGTGGCCAGCAGCGCCTGGCTGTCGATGATCATGTGGCCGATGCCGCTGGAAGAGCCGATGAGTTCCGCCACGATCACATAGGTCCAGGCCCAGCCGAGCACGAGGCGGAGGATTTCCGCAATCTCCGGCGCATTCATGGGGATCATCACACGGCCGACGATGCCCGTATCCTTCGCGCCCAAGGTGTAGGCTGCCTCCACGAGATCGCGGCGCGTGTTGCCCACCACCACGGCGACCATCAGGATGATCTGGAACACCGAGCCGATGAAGATCACGAGCAGCTTCTGCGTCTCGCCGATGCCCGCCCAGAGGATCAGCAGCGGCACGAAGGCGGAAGCCGGGAGATAGCGCGCGAAAGAGACGAAGGGCTCGAGGAAAGCCTCCACCGGCTTGTAGGCACCCATCAGGATGCCCAGCGGCACCGCCACGATGGCCGCCAGCACGAAGCCGCCGACCACGCGCCAGATCGTGATGCCGATATCCGCTGCGAAGCCGAATTTTGTCAGCAGCAGCCAGCCATCCTTCACCATGGTGATGGGGTCGGCGAGGAAGGTCTTGGAGACGAAGCCGCCGAGCGTAGCCACGGCCCAGGCCGCGAAGAACAGCACGAAAAACGAGAGGCCGAGAACGACCTTCCGTCCTTCGGAGATAGGTTCAAGCGGCCGCATGGTGCCTCTCATCTGCCGCGCGCCGGGCAAGAGCCTGCCACGGCGCGACGTTCCAGTGGGATGTGGCCAGCCCTGAAGTCGAGGGCAGCACATGGGTTTCGATGCCGCAGAACGGCTCATCCTGAAGGCCGAACCGCAGGTTCCTGCGCCCTAGGGCAAGCTGCGCCGCATTCTTGCTGGTGAAGGCAAGGCAGCGCGGCTGGTGGCGTTCGAGGCTCTTCCGCAGGCGATCGAGATGAAGCTCGCCCGCGGAAAGCGTGGAATCCTGTCCGGCGGAGGATTTCGCAAGATCGGTCAGTCCGATCCCCAGAGGCAGGAGCAGCGGGTATTCCTCGGGCGCGAAGAGGCGAGGGATCAGCCCCACCTCATGCAGGGTGCGCCAGAAGCGGTTGCCTGGCTTCGCGTAATAGGCGCGCCGCTCAGCCGAGGCGATGCCGGGGCGGGTGCCGCAGAAGACGATCCGAAGGCCATCGGCAAGAAGGTCTTCGAGAACGTCTCCCATGGCGCCCCCCGTGCCTCGCGCTTACTGGATGAAGCGTGTATCAGCGAGCTTCGTCAGGTCCGGAATCGACTTGATGATGCCGAGTTCGAGCAGGAGATCCGCCGCTTCCTTCGAGAATGCCGCATGCGGGCCAGCAAAGAACGCCTTGTTCGCGGCCTTGTCCTGCCAGCGGAGATACTTCGCGCTGTCGCCGAATTGCTGGGCGGTCTGGCGCACGTCAGCGCCCATGATCGTGTAGGCCTTGTCCTGTTCCTTCGAGATCATCTCGAGAGCTTCGAAATAGCTGTCGGCGATCGCCTTCACGGCCTTTTCGTTCTCGGCGATGAATTTCGGCGTGCAGCCGAAGGTGTCCATCACCATGGGGTAATCGAGCGTCGTCGCGATGATCTTGCCTGCCTGCGGTGCGTTACGCACCGCTGAGAGGAACGGCTCATAGGTCATGGCGACATCATTCTGGCCGGCAATGAAGGCCTGGGCTGCCGGGCCCGGCTCCATGTTCACCACCGTCACATCCTTCACCGAGAGGCCGTTCTTCTTGAGGAACCAGGCGAGGGTGAAATAGGGCGCGGTGCCGGGCGCGGATGCCGCAACCGTCTTACCCTTGATTTCCTTGATGGAATTGATGTTGTTGCGCACGACCATGCCATCCGCGCCATAGCTCTTGTCGAGCTGGAAGAGCTGGGTGGTTGCGACGCCATTGGCATTCCAGACGATCCACGTTTCCACCGTCGTCGCAGCGCACTGGATGTCACCCGAGGCAATCGCGAGATGGCGCGAGGCCTGCGGGATCTTCTTGATGGTCACGTCAAGGCCGTTCTTGGCGAAGATGCCGGCTTCCTTCGCGAGCGTGAGCGGCGCAAAGCCGGTCCAGCCGGAAATGCCGATCGACACTTTCGTCTGGGCTGAAGCCGGAGCCGCAAGCCCGGCGGCGAGGAGAAGGGCGGCAAGGCGAAGCTTGGTCATGACGGTCTCCCTAATGCTGTTTCGCATTCTCAACGGAAGTGAAGCATTCCGGTTTTTTATTGTCTAGACATAATTTGCGCTGCACAACGGATTGCGATCCGGCACCGCAACGCGCGCCGGATCATGCTCTCAGGCCTGCCCCTCGGAGACAAGATCAAGGAAGCTCCGGACCATCGCCACCTCCGCGCGGGCGGCGAGGCAGGCGACATATTCGGCCACATCCAGCGGCTCATCGGCGATGGCCACGGGCCGAAAGCTGTCGCCTGGGGGCATCTCGCTTTCGAAGACGATGCCGAGGCCAAAACCGGCCGCCACCGCTTCACGTACGCTCTCGCGACCCTCAACCTCGATGAGCATGCCCGGCGTGATGCCCCGCTCGGCCAGCGCGCTTTCGAACACCTCGCGCGTCACCGATCCGCGCTCGCGGATCACCAGATCCTGCCCGGCGAGATCCGCGAGAGGCACGGCGCGCCGGCTCGCAAGCCGGTGCCCCGAGGGGGCGAACAGCACCACGCGGTCCCGCCGCAGCAGGCGGATCGTGAAGCGCGGATCGGAACTCGGGCGCGCGGTGATGGCGATATCCGCGCGATAATCCAGCAGGTCATCGAGCACGGTGGAGGAGTTGCCGATCCTGAGGCTGAAGGTGAGGCCCGGCGCGCGATCTCGCATGCGCGCGAGCAAGGGCATGGCATGGGTCGCGCTATCCGCAGCGATGCGCAAATGCCCCTGCCGCACGGTGCGCACGCCTTCGAGCAGGGCTTTCGCTTCTTCCTCGGCTGCGAAAAGCCGGGTGGTGATATCCAGCAGCTTCTGCCCGAGAGGCGTCAGCGCCACGCCGCGCCCCTTGCGATCGAAAAGCGCAGCGTCATGCCGCTCTTCCACTAGGCGCACCTGGCTGGAAAGCGTCGGCTGGCTGATGCCTGCCGCCTCCGCCGCGCGGGTAAAGCTGCCGGCGCGCGCGACCGCGTGAAAGGCCCGGAGGCCGGTGATCGACATGGCGCGACCCTCCTGGCGCAAAGATATAGATAAGGTCTATATCTGTCATCCAAAACACGTATTGGACGAATAGGAGAGCCCTCGGCTAGCTTGGCCGCATTGCTTGCCCGGAGCTTCCGATGTCCGCTTCCCGTCTGAACCGCGCCGCCTCCGAAACCGGCGATCCGCTGCTGCTCACCCCCGGCCCGTTGACCACCGCGAAAAGTGTGAAAGAGGTCATGGTGCATGATTGGGGGAGCCGTGATGCGACCTTCCTCAAGATCAACCGCGAGGTGCTGGAGCGCCTGCCGGAAATCGTGAACGCCACGAAGAACTTCGTCACCGTGCCGGTGCAGGGCTCCGGCACATTCGCCGTGGAAGCGATGCTCACGAGCCTCGTGCCGGCCAAGGGCCGCGTGCTGGTGCTGATCAATGGCGCCTATGGTCATCGCGCCAAGCGCATCCTCGACATCGCGAAGCGGAAATCGGTGGTCTACGAGACGCCGGAAGATACCCCGCCGGACCTCAAGAAGATCGAGGCGATCCTCAAGCGCTCGAAGAGCATCACGCACATTTTCACGGTGCATTGCGAGACGACGAGCGGCGTGCTGAACCCGGTCCATGAGATCGGCGCGCTCGCGAAGAAGTATGGCAAGACCTATCTCATCGATTCCATGAGCGCGTTCGGCGCGCTGCCGCTCGATGCCGAAAAGGCGCATGCCGATGCCATCGCCGCCTCCTCGAACAAGTGCATCGAGGGCGTGCCGGGCCTCGGCTTCGTGCTGTGCCGGAAATCGACGCTCGCTACGGCCAAGGGCAATGCCACGACCCTCGTGCTGGACCTCTATGATCAGGCCGCGAATTTCGAGAAAACAGGGCAATATCGCTTCACGCCGCCGATCCACGTCATCGTCTCGTTCCATCAGGCGCTGATGGAATTCTTCGCGGAAGGCGGGCAACCGGGCAGGGGCGGTCGCTACGCCCGCAATGGCAAGGTGCTGATCGACGGGATGCGCAAGCTCGGCTTCAAGACGCTGCTGCCGGATGAGCTTCAGGCCCCGATCATCGTGACCTTCCATATGCCGAAGGACCCGAAATTCGTGTTCCAGACCTTCTATGACGCGCTGAAGGACCGGGGCTACGTGATCTATCCGGGCAAGCTGACCGTGGCGGATTCCTTCCGCATTGGCTGCATCGGCCGGCTCTATGAAAAGGATATGGAAGGCGCGGTTTCGGCCGTGCGCGACGTGCTCGCCGAGATGGGTGTCTCGGTTCCGGTGAAGTGAGGCGATGATGACCGCAATTTCTGTCAACGGCCGCGATTATCCCGCGCCGAAAAATCCCACGGTCGTCATCTGCATTGATGGCTCGGAGCCGGGCTATATCGAGAAGGCGATTGAAGCGGGCTTCGCGCCGAATTTCGCACGAATGATGCATAACGGCGCGAACCTCATCGCCGAATGCGTGATCCCCAGCTTCACCAACCCCAACAACCTCTCGATCATCACGGGCCGCCCGCCCGAGGTGCACGGCATCGCGGGTAATTTCTTCTACGACCCCGCGACCGGCAAGGAAGTGATGATGAACGATCCGTCCTTCCTGCGGGCGCCGACCATTCTCGCGGGTGTGCAGCAGGCCGGACACAAGGTCGCGATGGTGACCGCAAAGGACAAGCTGCGCCTGCTGCTCTCGAAGGGCCTGGATTACGCGAAGGGCACGGCCATCGCGTTCTCCTCCGAGAAGGCGGACAAGGCGAACAAGGCCGAAAACGGCATCGAGAATGTCTGTGATTTCGTCGGCATGGGTGTGCCGGATGTCTATTCGGCGGGTCTTTCGGAATTCGTCTTCGCGGCGGGTGTCAAGCTGGCGGAGACTTTCCGGCCCGACCTCATGTATCTCTCCACGACCGATTACATCCAGCACAAGACTGCGCCGGGCACGACGATCGCCAATGATTTCTACGCGATGATCGACCGTTATCTCGGCCGGCTCGATGCCCTGGGCTATACGGTTCTCGCGACCGCCGACCACGGCATGAATGACAAGCACCACGCCGACAAGAGCCCGCAGGTGGTCTATCTTGAGCCGCTCTTCGAAAGCTGGCTCGGCAAGGGCGCGGCGCGCGTCATCCTGCCGATCACCGACCCCTATGTGGTCCACCACGGCGCGCTCGGCTCTTTCGCGACCATCTATCTGCCTGAAGGCGTGGATCGCGAAAGCATGATCCACAAACTGAAGCTCATTCCGGGCGTGCAGGTCGCGCTGACCCGGGAAGCGGCCTGCGCCGAATTCGAGTTGCCGCCCGATCGCCTGGGTGATCTCGTGGTGATCTCGACGCGACACGTCACGCTGGGCACCGCGCCGGACAAGCATGATCTCTCGGGCCTCACGGAGCCGTTGCGCAGCCATGGTGGCCTGACCGAGCAGCGCGTGCCGATGATCTCGAACCGGAAGCTCTCGATCCCCGCGGGCCATCGCCTGCGCACCTTCGATGCCTTCTGGGTCGCGCTGAATTGCGTGGAGGCCTGAACCATGCCGATCATGCCGAAGCTGCCGGCCCGCAAGGAAGCGATGCGCATCGCGGGAAAACTCGTTTCCACCGACGACGTGATCGAGGTGAAGAACCCCTATGACGGCTCGCTCGTCGGCACCGTGCCGATGGCCCGGCCCGAGCATGTGCGCGAGGCTTTCCAGCGCGCGAAAGACTTCAAGCCGAAGCTCTCGCGCTACGAGCGCCAGCAGATCCTGCAGAAAACCGCGCAATTGCTGCTCGACCGGCGCGAGGAATTCGCGCGGCTCATCTCGGCGGAATCGGGCCTGTGCTGGAAGGATGCGATCTACGAATCCACCCGCGCCTATGATGTCTGGTCCTTCGCGGGCCAGCTCGCGATCAAGGACGATGGCGAGCAGTTTTCCTGCGACATCTCCCCCAACGGCAAGGCGCGGAAGATCTTCACGACCCGCGTGCCGCTGCTGGGCGTGATCTCGGCCATCACCCCGTTCAACCACCCGCTGAACATGGTGAGCCACAAGCTCGCCCCGGCCATCGCCACCAACAATCGCCTCGTGCTGAAGCCGACGGAACTCACCCCGCTCACGGCGCTCGCGCTCGCAGATGTGCTCTACGAGGCAGGACTTCCGCCCGAGATGCTCTCGGTCGTCACTGGCAATCCGCGCACCATGGGTGACGCGATGATCACCGATCCGGCGGCGGACCTCATCACCTTCACGGGCTCGGTGCGCGTCGGCAAGTATATCGCCGAGAAGGCGGGCTATCGCCGCATCGTACTCGAACTCGGCGGCAATGATCCGCTGATCATCATGGAGGATGCCGACCTCGACAAGGCCGCCGAACTCGCGGTGCAGGGCGCCACGAAGAATTCGGGCCAGCGCTGCACGGCCGTGAAGCGCATCCTCTGCGTGGAAAGCGTTGCGGACGAGTTCGTGAAGCGCGTCGTCGAGAAGGCGAAGAAGCTGAAATGCGGAAACCCCGCCGATACCGAGGTCGATCTCGGCACGGTCATCAACGAGGGGGCGGCGAAGCTGTTCGAGGCCCGCGTGAAGGATGCCGAGAAGCAGGGTGCCGAAGTGCTCTATGGCCACCCGCGCGAGGGCGCATTGTTCCACCCGACCGTGGTGGACAAGGTGCCCTACATGGCTGAACTCGTGCACGAGGAAACCTTCGGGCCGGTCATCCCGATCATCCGCGTGCCTGACAACATGAACGAGATCATCCGCATCTCGAATTCCACGGCCTATGGCCTCTCTTCCGGCGTGTGCACGAACCGCATCGACTACATCCAGCGCTTCATTGCGGAACTCGATGTCGGCACGGTCAATGTCTGGGAGGTTCCGGGCTATCGCATCGAGATGAGCCCGTTCGGCGGCATCAAGGATTCCGGCCTCGGCTACAAGGAAGGCGTGTGGGAGGCGATGAAGAGCTTCACCAATGTCCGCACCTGGTCGATGCCCTGGAGTGCGTGAGAAGTCACGCGCAGAAGGAATGGGGATGCGCGTGAGAAGCCTGAATAACCGGGCGCAAATGCCGTTTCGGCTTGTCACGGAACTGTCTTTGCGCTGCAATACGAGACGGAGCCCGAGGGGCAGGGAGCGCCCTTCAAGAGGACAGGGAGAACTTGGATGAAACAGGGTTGGCTGGCCGGCGTGGCGATGGGCCTCGTACTGGCCATGGGGTGGAGCAGCGCGGCTGACGCGCAGGGTCGCACCCGTGTGACGGTCTACACGGCGCTGGAAAACGACCAGCTCCAGCCGTTCAAGCAGGCCATCGAAGCCGATGTGCCGGATGTGGAAATCTCCTGGGTGCGTGACTCGACCGGCGTCATCACCTCGCGCTTCCTCGCCGAGAAGGAAAACCCGCGCGCGGATGTCGTGCTCGGCCTCGCGGCGACCTCGCTGCTGCTCTTCGAGAAGATGAACCTGCTCGAGGAATACAAGCCCGCTGGTGCTGATGCGCTGAAGCCCGCTTATCGCGACACCTCCGGCCCCTATACCTGGACCGGCATGGACGCCTTCCTCGCTGTCGTCTGCTTCAACACGGCGGAAGCCGCGAAGGAGAAGGTGTCGGCCCCCACCTCATGGATGGATCTCACCAAGCCTGAATTCAAGGGCAAGATCGTGATGCCGCATCCGGCCTCTTCGGGTACAGGCTATCTCAAGGTCGCGGCCTGGCTGCAGATCATGGGTGAGCAGGCCGGCTGGGCCTATATGGACAAGCTGCACGAGAATATCGCCGTCTATACCCATTCGGGTTCCGCTCCTTGCGTGCAGGCTGCCAAGGGCGAGCGCATGGTGGGCATCGGCTTCGACATGCGCGGCGCGCGCGAGAAGACGCAAGGCGCGCCGATCGACCTCATCCTGCCGAAGGAAGGCGCTGGCTGGGACATGGAAGCGACCGCTATCGTGAAGGGCACCAAGAACCTCGCCGCTGCGAAGAAGGTGGCGGACTGGGTGGCCACGAAGAAGGCGAACGAGCTCTATGGCCGCTATTACGCCCTCGTGGCGCATCCCGATGTGAAGAGCGCCCCGCCGAACTACCCGGCTGATGCCGAGGCCAAGATGGCGAAGAACGATTTCGGCTGGATGGCAGAGAACCGCGAGCGCATCCTCGCCGAGTGGACCAAGCGCTACGACAGCAAGGCTGCACCGCGCTAAGCGAAGACGGATCAGTCCGGCATGCCCCGTGCATGCCGGGCACGCCGGTTTCCGCGCCTTCGGGGGGCTCATGCCGAACCATGCCGCAATGACATCCGAGGCGCCACGCGCGCCCGAACGGTCGTTCCTGTCCATCCGCAGCCTTACGAAGAGCTTCGGGCCCTTCCAGGCGCTCAAATCCATCGACCTTGAGATCGGCGAGGGGGAGTTCGTGTGCTTCCTCGGCCCCTCGGGTTGCGGGAAGACCACGCTTCTGCGCGCGATTGCGGGCCTCGACCGGCAGACCGGCGGCAGCATCATGCTGCGCGGCAAGGATGTCTCCAACGCGCCGCCCTCGCAGCGCGATTTCGGCATCGTGTTCCAGTCCTACGCCCTGTTCCCCAACCTCACGGTGGCGGATAATGTGGGCTACGGCCTCGTGAACCAGAAGAAGCCGCGCGACATGATCATAGCGCGCGTTAGCGAGCTTCTGGCACTGGTGGGCCTGCCCGATCAGGCTTCGAAATATCCCGCTCAGCTCTCCGGCGGTCAGCAGCAGCGCGTGGCGCTGGCCCGCGCGCTGGCGACCTCGCCGGGCCTGCTGCTGCTCGATGAACCGCTTTCCGCGCTCGATGCGCGCGTCCGCCTCCGCCTGCGCGAGGAAATCCGCGCGCTTCAGCGTCGCCTCGGCGTCACCACGATCATGGTCACGCATGATCAGGAGGAGGCGCTCTCCATGGCCGAGCGCATCGTGGTGATGAACCACGGCGTGATCGAGCAGGTGGGCACGCCCGAGGAGGTCTATGCCCGACCCGCGACGGCCTTCGTCGCGGATTTCGTGGGCCGCATGACCTTCCTCTCCGGTGTGATGGAGGGGGCGACTTTGGTGCGCGTGGGTGATCAGGCCCTGCGCGTGGCTGAAGCGCCCGGCTTCTCAGCGGGCCAGAAGGTGGAGCTCGGTTTGCGCCCGGAGGCAGTGCGCCTCGTGGAGGGCGCGGGCGAAAACCGCCTTTCCATGCGCATCACGGAGCTGGAATATCTCGGTTCCTTCGTGCGTGCGACGCTTGAAGGCGAGGGCGCTTCGCCGCTCACGCTGCTGGCCGATCTGCCCTTCAACGTGATGCAGGATCGCGCCTATGCGCCGGGGCAGGCGGTGATCGCCGAATTGCCGGCCAGCGCGCTGCGTATCTTCTCCGCCCGGACATGAGTGCAAACGCCTCCTTCACGCGGGATCGCGAGGCGCGGGTGGCGACCCTGCTGCTCGCGGGGCTCGCCTTCCTGCTGGTGCTGCTGATCGCAGTGCCGCTCTGGTCGCTGCTGTCGAAATCCGTACAGAACAGCAACGGGCAGTTCGTCGGGCTCGCGAATTTCGCGCGCTACATCTCCACGCCCGCGCTTGTGGCTTCGCTGTGGAACTCGATCTGGGTGTCGAGCCTTGTCGCGCTGATCGTGGTGCCGCTTGCGTTCCTTTATGCCTATGCGCTCACGCGCAGCCGCATGCCGGGCAGAGGCCTGTTCATGGCCGTGGCGATGACCCCGCTTTTTGCGCCCTCGCTGCTTTCGGCCATCTCGCTGATCTACATTTTCGGCAATCAGGGCTTCCTCAAGAGCTGGCTTTTCGGCGCGAGCATCTATGGCCCGGTGGGCATCGTGCTGGCGGAAGCGGTCTATTGTTTCCCGCATGCGCTGATGATCATGGTGACGGCCTTGCGCCTCGCCGATGGACGCCTTTATGAGGTGGCGGAGGCGCTTGGCACTTCGAAATCCCGCGTGTTCTTCACGGTCACTTTGCCCGGTGCGCGTTATGGCCTGATCAGTGCGATTTTCGTGGTGTTCACGCTGGTCATCACCGATTTCGGCATTCCCAAGGTGATCGGCGGGCAATTCAACGTGCTCGCGACGGACGCCTACAAGCAGATCGTGGGGCAGCAGAATTTCGAGATGGGCGCGGTGGTCGGCCTTATCCTGCTCATGCCCGCGATCTTCGCCTTCTTCGTGGACCGGCAGGTGCAGAAGAAGCAGGTGGCTTTGCTTTCCGCCCGCGCTGTGCCCTATGAGCCGAAGCCGAACGGGAAGCGTGATTTTGCGCTTCTGGCCTTCTGCCTCGTGATTGGCGGCCTGCTGATCGGCATGCTCGGCATGGCGATCTGGGCGAGTTTCATCCGCTATTGGCCTTACAATCTCACCTTCACGCTGAATAACTACAACTTCGCGAATTTCGATCCGCAAGGTTGGGGCGCCTATCTGACCTCACTGAAAATGGCGGGCCTCACCGCGATTTTCGGCACGACAATCGTGTTTTTCGGCGCCTATCTCGTGGAGAAGACCAAGCCTGCTCCTGCCTTGCGTGGCTTCGTGCATTTTCTCGCCATGCTGCCGATGGCCGTGCCGGGGCTGGTGCTGGGCTTGGGCTATGTGTTCTTCGTCAATGCGCCGTGGAACCCGCTGGGCATCTTCTACGGCACGCTGACAGTGCTGGTGGCGAACACGGTCGCGCATTTCTACACGGTCGCGCATATCACCGCCGTGACCCAACTGAAGCAGATCGATGCCGAATTCGAGAGCGTTTCCGCCTCGCTGAAGGTGCCTTTCTGGGTGACCTTCCGGCGCGTGACAGTGCCGATCTCGCTGCCGGCGGTGCTGGATATCGCGGTCTATCTCTTCGTGAATGCGCTGACGACCGTCTCCGCCGTGATCTTCCTCTATGGTCCCGGCACGAAGCTCGCCTCCATCGCGATTGTTCACATGGACGAGATGGGCGCAGTGGCCGCTGCGGCAGCGATGGCCACCTGCATCGTCTTCACGGCCATGGCGGTGAAGCTGCTGCATCTCGCGCTGGATCGCGTCGTCTTCGCGCGCTTCCAGGCATGGCGGAAGCGATGAGCGTCGGGCAATCCGAGAGCGATACCAACCTCACCTCGCGCCGGGCGCGCTGGCAGGCGGCGCGGCTGGATGATGCGACGCACGGCACGCTCGCGAAGGATACGCGCCATTTCCTGCGCCAGTCGGTCTCGACGCCCTGCCTCAATGTCATCACCAAGGCCGAGGGCATCCATATCTGGGATGGCCAGGGGCGGCGTTACATGGATTTCCATGGTCGCCGGGCCGGCTCTCGAAATGCCTCTTCACAACGGGTGGTTCGGATGCGGTGGAGGTCGCCGTGCGCCTCGCGCGCGCCGCCACCGGGCGCTTCAAGACGCTTTCCTTCTGGGATGCCTTCCATGGCGCGGGCACGGGTGCTTCCGCGCTTTCGGGCGAGATGCTGTTCCGCTCCGGCCCCGCCGCGCCGATGGTCGCCGGCTCAGAGCATGTCGCGCCTTTCGCCTGCTACGCTTGCGCTTACGGTTACAAGACGGATGCGAACGGCAACCCGCCGCTGGAGCTCTGCAACACGGCCTGCGCGCGGATGGTGGATTATGTGCTCTCCCGCGAGGGCGATGTGGCTTGCGTCGTCGCCGAGCCCGCCCGCGCCGTGCCCTACATCCCGCCTCCCGGCTTCTGGAACATCGTGCGCGAGGCCTGCCACAAGCGCGGCGCCCTGCTGATCTTCGATGAAATCCCCACCGGCCTTGGCAAGACCGGCCGCATGTTCGCCTCCGAGCATGATGGCGTGGAGCCGGATATCCTCGTGATGGGCAAGGCTTTGGGCGGCGGCATCCTGCCGATTGCGGCGGTGATCGCGCGCGAGGATCTCGATGTCGCGCAGGATTTCGCCTTCGGGCATTACACGCACGAGAAGAACCCCGTCACCGCCGCCGCCGCACTCGAGACGATTGCCGTCATTGAGGACGAGGGCCTTGTCGAGAACGCCGCCCGTGTGGGCCGTGTCGCTCTGGATCGCATGGCCGAGATGAAGGCGAAGCATGCGAGCATTGGCGATGTGCGCGGGCGAGGGCTTCTCCTCGGCATGGAACTCGTGACGGATCACGAAACGCGCGAACCCGCGGGTGATCTCGCGGAGGCCGTGCTCTATCGCGCGCTCGATGCCGGGCTCTCGTTCAAGACGACCATGGGTAATGTGCTGACGCTGACGCCGCCACTCACGGTGACGGAAAGCCAGATGATGGAAGCACTCGATATCATCGACGCCGCGCTCAGCGCTGAGGGCGCTTAACCTCGCGCAAATCGCGCGAAGGCATCGGCAGCTTTCGCATAATTTGGTCGCTTGAAGGGCATCACCCCGGCCACCGCTTCCGCCAGCGTGGCCCAACGCCATTGCGAGAATTCCGGCGCAAAATCCGCCCCTGTCGCCGTGAGATCGATCACATCCTCGCGCCCGAGAAACCGAAACGCCGCCCAGCGCTGCTGCTGGCCGCGATAGGCCTCCAGCTTGTGGCCCGTTGGCGTGTAGGGCAGGGGAAAATCATAGGCCCACCATTCCTTGGTCACCGCGAGGAATTCGGCCTCGGTCACGCCGGTTTCCTCGGCGAGTTCGCGGCGGGCGGCAGCGATGATGTCCTCTGAGGGGTCGATTCCGCCCTGCGGCATCTGCCATTCGAAGCCGGGCAGCACATATTCCGGCCCATCGGGGATGGATTTACCGAGAAATACCTCGCCCCGCGCGTTAAACAGCGCGACTCCGACATTGAATCGATAGGGGCGGGGATCGGTCATTGCAGGCGGATCATCACCAGACCGCCGACGATGAGGCAAGCGGCGACAACGCGATTCCAACGCAACGGCTCACCGAGGAAGAGCACGGCAATGGCAGCCCCCCAGAGCACGCTGGTTTCGCGCACGGCGGCGACGAGCGGAATGGGCGCGACCGTCATCGCCCAAATCGCGATGCCATAGGAGCCGCAGGACATGGCACCGCCCGCAAAACCCTGCGGCAGGTAGGCGAGCATGGGCTTTAGCCCTTCGCGGCCCTTCCACCACAAGGCGAAGGCACCGAGGCAGAGGCCATCGAGCAGGAACAATGCTGCGGTGTAGCCATGAGGATCGCCGGAAATGCGCGCGCCCACGCCATCGCTGATGGTGTAGAGCGTGATGGTCACGGCCGTGAGCCCGGCGAAAAGCAGCGCCTTGCGATCCATGTGGGTCGCATCTTTCGCGCTGCGGATCGACATCACGAAGATGCCGAAAGCCAGAAGCCCGATGCCGATGCCGCCCTTCAGCGTCACCGGCTCGTTGAACATCCAGACACCCACAAGGCCTGTCATCAGCGGGGCGGAGCCGCGCGCGATGGGGTAGACCTGACCCATATCCGCCCGCGCATAGGCCGCTGACAGTGCCATGTAATAGCCGAGATGGATAATGGTGGAGGCCGCAAGCCACGGCCAGCACTCGGCCTTGGGGAAGCCGAACCAGAACACCGCGGGCAGCGCGAGAATGGTGCCGCAGCTATGGATGAGCACCATCGCCACGAAGGGTTCGAGCTTCAGCTTCAGCATGGCGTTCCAGCCGGCATGCATGGCAGCGGCTGCAAGAACGATGAAGAAGACCGTGAGGGACAAGGCGAACTCGAAGGGAATGGAGAATGAAAAGCGGAGGGCTGTCGCCCTTGCGGTTTAGCCCTGCGCCTTGGCCTGCCGCAAGCGCGATTGGCGCATCTCGCCGCTCGCCTCGAGGATCGGATTCGCAACGGAGGTAATATGCGCGTTGATGCGCTTGAAATCCCGGAGGATATCAAGATGCAGCGACGAGGTTTCGATAGAGGCCGGTGTGCCATCGCGCAGGCGCGCGAGATGCCGCTCGGTGGCGACTTTTTCTAGCGCACGGATGTTGTCCTTCTCGGCCACGAGATCGCGTGCCATGGCGATGTCCCGCGTCATGAAGAGCGTCATCGCGAGCTTCATCTGCTTCACGATGCGCGCGTGGAATTCGGTAAGTTCGCTCCAGCCCGCCTCCGAGAAGGAGAGACCGTAGCGCTGCTTCTTCGCCGCGAGTTCCAGCAGGTTCTTGCAGATGATATCGCCGACATGCTCGAGATTGGTGGTGAAGAGAATGAGGTTTACCGCATGTTTCTGGTCGGTCTCGTTGGTCACCACGCGGGTGAGGCGCGTGAGGTAGAGCTTGATCGCCTCCTGCAGCGAATCCACCTCGTCATCCAGCGCATGGATGGCGTTGCGGCGCGTATCGTCGATGTCCTGGAAGGTCAGGATGGTCTCGCGCAGCATGCTCTCCACGCGTTCGGCGAGACGGATAACCTCGCGGGCAGCCGCCCCCAGCGCGAGCTGTGGACTCTCGAACAGCGACTCATCGAGATGAACCGGTCGGCTCGCGGCGAGACCCTCATCCGGCAGGTCGGGCAGCTGGCGCACCAGCACTCGCGCGGCAGCATCCAGCAGCGGCAGGAAGAGGAGAGCGAGGCCGATATTGAAGATGGTGTGGCTGGCAGCAATCGCGCGCTCTGGCGCAAGCGGCAGGGCCGCCACGCCCTCCTGAACCAGCGGAAGCATCAGCAGGCAAAGCAGAACGCCCGTCACGCGGAAGGCGATGTTGCCCACGAGAATGCGCCGTGCCACGCGCGGTTCACGCCAACCGAGGCCCAGCGGAATGAGGCCGGCCCCGAGGTTGGCTCCCAGCAGGAAGGTGACGCCCAGCGAAAGCGGGATGAGCCCTGAACCCACGAGGCTCACGATCAGCAGCACCATCGCGACCGAGGAATGCAATAGCCAGGTTAGGCCTGCGCCGATGATGATCGCCAGCACCGCCTCGTTCGCGAGGCGCGACATGACGAGCACAAGTGTCGGATCGGTGCGAAGCGAGGAAGACGCCTGAACGATCAGGCCCAGCGAGAGGATCATCAGCGCCAGGCCGATCACCACGCGGCCCACCTGTCGCACGGTGGCGTTCGAGGAGAGCATGAAGGCTGCAACGCCGCCAATCAGCAGCACCGGCACGAAAGCCTTGAGATCGAAGCTCAGGGCCTGAACCACGAAGGTCGAGCCGATATCGGCTCCCAAAGCCACGGCAAGCGCCGGCACCAGCGCGATCAACCCGCGCCCGGCGAAGGAGGTGAGCAGCAGCAAAGCGGCGGTCGAACTCTGCATCGCCAGCGCGACAATCGCGCCCAACCCCAGCGCGCGCACGCGGTTCTGGGTGGCGCGCATCAGCCAGCCACGCAATTCCTCGCCAAAAGCGCGCGTCACGCCGGTTTTCACCAGACGCGTGGACCAAAGCAGAAGCGCGATCGCACCCAGCAGGTTGAGAAGCACGGAGCCACCGCCCATCAGAGGCGATCCTGGCAGGCAAGCATGATGAGCATGGCGAATTGACCTCTTTCACGCGCCTTTCGGGGCGCGCCCTGCTTCCCGCTGAATCGTAATCTTGTTATTCGCCGGCTAAAATATCAAGTGGCAAATCAGCATGTTGGCACCCTTTTCTTTTGCCGGCTTTTGGCGGTTGCCAAGCCCGTTCCGGCTGTCATGATTGCGACAAGAAAAGCCGCGCGGGTTGCGCGGAAAGCAGGCGACGGGGAAGCAGGTATGGCGGGAAATCTCACCTTCGAGGCGCTGAAAGCGGCCGTGACAACAGGCGAGATCGATACGGTTCTCGTGTGTTTCGCGGATATGCAGGGGCGTCTCATCGGCAAGCGCTTCCATGCGGAGTTCTTCGTGAATGGCGGGCATGAGGAAACCCATGCCTGTGATTACCTTCTGGCCAACGACATCGATATGGAGCCGGTGCCGGGCTACAAGGCCTCAAGCTGGGAAAAGGGCTACGGCGATTTCGTGATGAAGCCGGATCTCTCCACTTTGCGTCGCGTGCCGTGGCTTCCGGGCACCGCGCTCGTGCTGTGCGATGTCGAGGATCATCACCACCATGATCTCGCGCATTCCCCGCGCCAGATGCTGAGAAAGCAGCTGAAGCGGCTCGATGAGCGCGGCTACATGGCCTATTTTGCCTCCGAACTGGAATTCTACCTCTTCGACGAGAGCTTCGAGGCGATCCGCGCCAAGCGTTACCACGAGCCGAAGACGGCGGGGCAATACATCGAGGATTACAACATCCTCCAGACTTCCAAGGAAGAGGAGGTGATGCGCGCCATCCGCCTCGGTCTGGCGGGCGCGGGCATCGCGGTCGAGAATTCCAAGGGCGAATGGGGGCCGGGGCAGGAGGAGATCAATGTCCGCTATGCCGATGCCCTCACCATGGCCGACAACCACACGATTTTGAAGAACGGCATCAAGGAGATCGCCTGGAGTAAGGGCAAGGCCGTCACCTTTATGTCGAAATGGCGGAATGACCTCGCGGGCTCCTCCTCGCACATTCACATGTCGCTGTGGGACAAGGCCGGGAAGACGCCGCTCTTCCTCGACAAGAACGCCGAGCATGGCATGTCCGCGCTCATGCGCAGCTTCGTGGCGGGGCAGCTCAAATATGCGCGGGACATCACCTGGTTCCTCGCGCCTTACATCAACTCCTACAAGCGCTTCATGGCCGGCACATTCGCGCCTACGAAGACCGTGTGGAGCCGCGACAACCGCACAGCGGGTTTCCGCCTCTGCGGCGAGGGCACCAAGGCCATCCGCATCGAATGCCGCATCGGCGGGGCGGATTTGAACCCCTATCTCGCCTTTTCCGTGCTGATCGCGGCGGGGCTCGCCGGCATCGACGAGAAGCTCGAACTCGGCAAGCCGCATTCCGGCGATGCCTATGGCGGGCGGAAACTCCCGGAAATTCCCAAAACCCTGCGTGAAGCCACCGAGGCGCTCGACAGGTCGAAGCTCCTGCGCAGCGCGTTGGGTGATGGCGTGGTCGATCACTACGTCCACACCGCGCGCTGGGAACAGTCGGAATATGATCGGCGCATCACCGATTGGGAGTTGTTCCGCGGCTTCGAACGGTATTGAAGAAGGAAAAGCCGCTGTCATTCCCGACGCCGAAGACGGGCGGGAACCAGTCCGGAATAAAGAAACAAGCGATGGATTCCCGTCCGATGCTGGCGCATCGCCGGGAATGACAACGAAACGAGTGCCATGACCGACATCACCTGCATTTCCCCCATCGACGGCACGGAAGTCGCGCGCCGCGCAATCGCCAGCGACGCTGAAATCGCGGCGGCCCTCGCGGCAGCGCGTGCGGCGCAGGCCGAATGGCGGCATGTTCCCCTGGCCGATCGGCAGGCGGCGGTGACCCGCTTCGTCGAGGCTATGCTCGCGATGAAGGAGGAGATTGGCCCGGAACTCACGCGCCAGATGGGCCGGCCCATTCGCTACGCGGCGGGCGAACTCAACGGCTTCGCCGAGCGCGCGCGGCACATGATCGCCATCGCCCCGCAGGCTTTGGCCGATATCGTGCCCGAGAAGCGCGAGGGCTTCACGCGGTTCATCCGCCGCAATCCGGCGGGCATCGTGTTCACCATCGCGCCGTGGAACTACCCCTATCTCACGGCGGTGAACACGGTGGTGCCGGCGCTCGTCGCGGGCAACGCGGTGATCCTCAAGCACGCGGCGCAGACCATTCTCGTAGGCGAGCGCTTCCAGATGGCGGCCGACGCGGCTGGCCTGCCGAAGGGCCTCTTCCGCACGCTCACTCTCGGCCATGAGGAGACCCTGAAGATCATCTCCTCCGGCTCGGTTAATCAGGTCTGCTTCACGGGATCGGTGGAGGCAGGCCGCGTCATAGAGCGCGCGGCGGCGGGCACGTTTACGGGCGTGGGTCTTGAGCTTGGCGGGAAAGACCCGGCCTATGTGCGCCCGGATGCGGATTGGCAGAACGCGGTGGAAACGGTGGTCGATGCCGCGTTCTTTAATTCCGGCCAGTGCTGCTGCGGCATCGAGCGCGCCTATGTGCATGCCGATGTGTTCGACAAGTTCCTGGCGGATGCGAAGGCGCTCGTAAAACAATACGTGATGGGCAACCCGCTGAGCGAGGCTGCGCCTCGCGGAGGTCGTGCGCGCGCAATCCAACGCCGCGATGAAGGCGGGCGCGAAACCCCATCTCTGCCCCGTGGATTGGGCCGCGAACCGCGATGGCACGCCCTATCTCGCGCCGCAGCTCTTCACCAATGTCACGCATGACATGGCGATCATGAGCGAGGAGAGCTTCGGCCCCGTGCTCGGCATCATGCCCGTGCGCGATGATGAGGAGGCGATCCGCCTCATGAACGACAGCAAATATGGCCTCACGGCTGCGATTTTCACGCGCGATATCGCCGCCGCCGAACGCATCGGCGACCGGCTCGAGACGGGCACGGTCTTCGCAAATCGTGCGGATTATCTCGATCCCGGCCTCGCCTGGACCGGCGTGAAGGAGACCGGGCGCGGCGCTTCGCTTTCCGTACTCGGCTATGATGCGCTGACCCGCCCCAAGAGCTTCCACCTGAAACACGTCTGAGAACAACCATGAACCTTCGCGGCAACTGGAACTACCCCACCGC
>JALOTF010000121.1 GCA_025458025.1 Beijerinckiaceae bacterium
TGCAGCAGCGTGTTGAGTTCAAGGCTTTCTTTGGGGTTCAGGCCCGCGGCCGGCTCATCGAGGCAGAGCAGCACGGGGTCTGTGCACATCGCGCGGGCGATCTCCAGGCGACGCTGGTCGCCATAGGGGAGGTCACCGGCGGGGTCATCCGCCCGGTCGATGAGTCGCGTCTTTTCCAGCCAGTATTTCGCCTTCTCGACCGCGTCACGCTCGGAGCGGCGGAAGCCGGAAAGGCCAAGCAGGCCTCCGAACGTCCAGTTCGAAGCGACCATCAGCGGGTTGTGCTGCGCGACCATCAGGTTTTCCAGAACGGTCATGCCCGAGAACAGGCGGATGTTCTGGAAGGTGCGTGCCACATGCGCCTTCGCCGAGATTTCGAAATCCGGCATCCGCTCCAGCAGGTAGAGCGACCCGCCCGGCCCCGCGAGAGTGGGCGAGGAACTGTCCGTGAGCGTTTCCACATTGCCTTCGAAGGGGATGGAGCCCTGTCGCAGCGCGATGCGTCCCACAGTCGGCTTATAGAAGCCCGTGATGCAGTTGAACACGGTCGTCTTGCCGGCGCCGTTCGGGCCGATCAGCGCGGTGATGTCGCCGCGCCCGGCGGAGAAGGAGAGGTTGTTGACGGCCACAAGACCGCCGAACCGCATGGTGAGGTTCTCGACCTTGAGAACCGGATCGGTGAGCCAGCGTTGCATCAGCCATGCCCCTCTTTGACGTGGTCGGAGGACACGGTCTTCTTCTCCTTCAGGAAGACGGAAGGTTCGCGCACGGAGATCAGGCCGCGCGGCTTCCAGAGCATCATCAGCACCATGCAGAAGCCGAAAATGAGCATGCGATACTGCGCGGGATCGAAATTCGGGCCAAAGATTGCTTTCAGCGCATCGAGTTCGCGCAGGATTTCCACGCCGCCGACGAGCATGATCGAGGCGATCACCACGCCAAGCAGGCTGCCCATGCCACCGAGCACGACGATCGCAAGGATCTGCGCGCTTTCGAGGAAGACGAAGCTTTCCGGCGAGATGAAGCCCTGGCGTGCCGCGAAGAACGCGCCGGCAAAGCCACCGAACATCGCGCCGATCGAGAAGGCCGTCAGCTTGGTGCTAACCGTGTTGATGCCGAGCGAGCGGCAGGCGATCTCGTCTTCGCGCAGGGCCTCCCAGGCGCGGCCCACGGGCAATTTCCGGAGCCGCGAGGATACGCCAGCCGTGATCAGCGCGAGGATCAGGATCACATAGAAAAGGAAGATCGTGCGGTAGATCGGTGAGAATTCCAGTCCGAACCGTGCCGCAAATCCGCTATCCGAGGCGTTGAAGGGTATCCCGAAGAAACTCGGCCTTGGAATGGAGGAAATGCCCGCGTAACCGCCGGAGAATTCCACCCAGTTGATCAGCACAAGGCGGATGATTTCACCAAAAGCGAGCGTCACGATGGCGAGATAGTCACCGCGCAGGCGCAGCACCGGAAAGCCCAGCAGAACGCCCCAGAAGGCCGCGAGGATGCCCGCGACCGGCAGGCAGATCCAGAAGGCCCAGAGCGGCCAGAAGGTCGGGCCGATCATGTCGGCCATGAAGGCCTTCACCGGCTCGCTGGTTGCAAAAAGTGCGTAGGAATAGGCACCCACGGCATAGAAGGCGACGTAGCCGAGATCGAGCAGGCCCGCGAGGCCCACCACGATGTTCAGGCCCCAGCCCAGCATGATGTAGATCAGGATCTGGATGCCGAAATTGTCGATCCACTTGATTGCGCCGGAGGGGCCGGCCGTGGCCAGAACCATAAGGGGATAGGCAAAGAGGAAGCCGACGAAAACGGGCAGGCCGTATTTCTCGAGCTTCAGGGCGAGATCGCCCTTGGGCTTCTTCGCCTTGGCCGGGGCGAGCGCGTCGCGCCGGGCATAGTAGAGGCCGATCGCCAGACGACCGACAAACACCACGGCGCAGACGATGATCAGCATGCCGGGCCGCAGCACGAGAATCATCTGGTTGTTCAGGGACTGATCGGTTTTCACGCCGATCAGCAGGAAGAAGAGGCCGAAGGCCACGAGCGAAGCGAGAACCGCATCGCGCAGGATCTGGCTGTAGTCGATCTTCGGCGCGGAGCCGGGCGGAGAATACGCGTTCGACATCTTACACCTTCTCGACTTCCGGTTTGCCGAGCAGGCCTTGCGGCATGAAGATCAGCACGATCGCGAGGATCGAGAAGGCCGCGACATCCTTGTAGTCGATGGAGAAATAGGCGGACCACAAGGTTTCGATGAGGCCGATCAGCAAGCCTCCGAGCACCGCGCCGGGCAGCGAGCCGATGCCGCCGAGCACGGCCGCCGTGAAGGCCTTCACGCCCGGCACGAAGCCATCGGAGAACACCACCACGCCGTAATAATTCAGGAAGAGCGTGCCCGCGACCGCCGCCAGAGCCGCACCCATGATGAAGGTGATGGAGATGGTGCGATTGACGTTGATGCCGAGCAGCTCGGCCATCTTCTGGTCCTGCTCGCAGGCGCGCTGGGCGCGGCCCAACGGGGTCTTCTGCACGATGTACCAGAAGACCGAGAGAAGGATGACCGTGGTGACCATGATCAGGATCTGCTTGTATGAGATCGCAACCGCAAAGCCATCCTTCTGCATCAGCACGATGGATTCGCGCATCACCGGCGGAATGGGCTTGTTGCGCGGTCCTTGCGCAACCTGCACGAAATTCATCAGCAGGATGGACATGCCGATCGCGGAGATCAGCGGCGCGAGGCGGAACGAGCCGCGCAGCTTGCGATAGGCCACCCGCTCGATGGTCCAGCCATAGAGCGCCGTTACCGCCATGGAGACCAGCAGCGCCAGAATGAGCGCGATGAATACCATGCCGCCGGAAAGACCGATCACGGCGGTGACCGCCATGAAGACAATGAGCGCCACGAAGGCGGAGATCATGAACACATCGCCATGGGAAAAGTTCACCATGCCGATGATGCCGAAAACCATCGTATAACCGATGGCAATCAGCCCGTAGACTGCGCCAAGCGACAGTCCATTGATGACTTGCTGCAGAAAGACTTCCATTCCCCTCACGCCTCTCCCGGACGCACGCCCCGTCTTTGGTGCGGAGATCCGTCAAGCGGATTTCGTGCCAACCCTGATTATTGCTCCCGAAACAACCAGGGTGCTCGACGCTATCAGTGGTTCTCACCGCCTGCAATCCGAGCCCCGCAAGAAGTGGAGCAAGCCGGGGCCAGCATCAATCCCGCAAACGCCACTTGCAGCGGAGAATTTCGCTAAAGATTGCCGGATCGGCAGAGAATATCGCAGGAGGTATGCAAATCGGTCAAACCGTGCTGCGATCCGCCAGCACGAAGCCATGGCGGAAGGGATCGTGGTCATCCACGAAGATCGTATTGAGACCGGTCATCACCGCCCATCCCTCGATGGAGGGGATGATGGCCGGGAAATCCCCCACTTTCGTTTCGCCCTCGACGCGCGCCTTGAACAGCGAGCCGATGATGCTCTCGTGTACGAAGGTCTCGCCCGCCTTCAGCCGGCCCTTGGCCGCCCATTGCGCGAGTCGCGCGGAGGTGCCGGTGCCGCAGGGTGAACGGTCGATGGCCTTGTCGCCATAAAACACCGCGTTGCGCGCTGTGGCGCCCGGAACCGTCGGCGCGCCGGTCCAGAGCACATGGCGGCAGCCGCGAATGGCCGGATTTTCCGGGTGCACGCATTCGATGGTGCGGTTCACCGCCTCCCGCACGCGGGGGCTGAGCCGGATGATATCCGAGGGGTTCATGTCGGCAATGTCGCGGAAGGCCGGTTGCGGATCGACGATCGCGTAGAAATTCCCGCCATAGGAGAGATCAACCACCAGCTTGCCGAAGCCCTGAACGTCGAGTTCCACGTCGGTCTTGTAGAGGAAGGAGGGGATGTTGATGAGCTTTACGCTCGTCACGCGTCCGCCTTCCTCGGTGTAATGCGCCTCGACGAGACCGGCGGGCGTATCGAGCCGCAGGATGCCCGGTGTTTTCGGCTTCACCTGTCCCTGTTCCAACGCGAAAGTCACGGTGCCGATGGTGCCATGCCCGCACATCGGCAGGCAGCCTGAGGTCTCGATGAAGAGGATCGCGATGTCGCAATCGGGCCGCGTCGCGGGGTAGAGGATCGAGCCGGACATCATGTCGTGGCCGCGCGGCTCGAACATCAGCGCGGTGCGGATCCAGTCGTAGCGCGCGAGGAAATCGTCCCGCTTCTCGCTCATAGTTGCGCCATTCAGCACCGGGCCGCCGCCCACGATCATGCGGACGGGGTTGCCGCAGGTATGCCCGTCCACGCAGAAAAACGTATGCCTTGCCATGATCTTGCTCGTGCTTGTTCTGTTATCGAATCCGGATGTCGCCATCAGCGGCGATGCTGATCCGCCCGGCAGGCAGGCGCGCCTGATCGGTCTCGCCGAGGCGGAAGGCGGGCGGCGGCTTCCAGCCCATCTCGCGCCCGACGACGCAGCCGATGAGCAGGATCGCATCCGGGGCCGCGAGCAGCAAAGCCGCCGGCGCGATGTTGAGCCGGATGAGTTCCAGCAGCACGGCGGAGGAAGAAGAAGAACCTATGGTGCCCGGCAGCGCCAGCACCGTGCCGCCGATGGTCATGCCGCATTGTGGGTGGCGCACCTGGATGATGCGACCCGTGGCCGGGTCCACCCCGCCCCAGAAGGAGAGGGGCGCCGTGAGCGCCAGCACCGGGCCTTCGATGGTGGCGGTGAGATCAGGAAAAAGTGGTTCCGCGCGCATCAGACCCAAGCTCCACCCTGCTGCGGGAGCTGACCCGATACGGCTGCCTCCACGCATTCGGCCATGCTGGCGTAGCGCACGGCATAGCCCGTATTCCCCGGCGCATAATGCGCGAACTTGCCCGAATTGGTCGCGAGAACGCCCGCAATCTCCGCGAGCATCGGTGTCACCACGATGCAGGTATCGGCGACGAGCGTCACGCCCGCATCGATCAGCGCCTGCCGTTCCGGCTGGGTCAGCGCCAGCAGTGCATGGCGACCTGTGCAGGCATAGAAGGGCTTGGCGATCTTTCGCCCCTCAAGCCGCTGGAGCACCTCGCGCAACTCCTCCGCCGAGCAATGCGGCGAGCCGATCGCCACGGCATCAATCGCGCCGGATTGCGTGGTGGAAAGCCCGCCGCGTGCTCTCGCGAGCCGTTCGGGCGTAACAGGTGAGCTGGGGATATTCTCCGCGCCGCCGGTCACGGTTTTCATGTCGGGTGCTTCGGGCGTAACCCCGAGAATGTGGAACAAGCCCACGGCACCCGCCGAGGCCGCGGCGGCACCGAACGCCTTCAGGCGATCCTCGGTCGCAAAGCCCTGCAGGCCCGTGACGACGCCGACTGCCGTGCCCGCCTCCTGCCCGTAGAGCGTGCCGATGACCGGCCAGAACACATCTGAACCGCGCAATTCAGCGCTCAAACCGGAGCAATCCAGCGCGAAGGTCGCGCGGCGATTCTCAGGCTTGTGCAGACCGTAGAAGGGTGCGCGGGCGGCGACGGCACAGGCGATATCGAGGAAGTCGCCATAGCGGTTGGTGCGCGCGCCGAGCACGGAATTGCAGAAGGCGACCGCGTTCGATTCCCCCCACGCCACATCGCTGCCGAGCGCAGGCCGATGCCCGGCCTGATAGGGCGCGCAGGTCCAGGACGGTTCGCAGCCCATGGCCTCGTAGGCGATCATCAGGCGATGCGCCATGTCATGCTGGTGCGGCGGCAACCGGACTTTCGCGCCGCAGGCGAGATCGAGCCCACCGACATTCAGCGTGGTCGGCACGGCGACCTTCGCGCCGAGTTCCACCAGCTTTTCGGCGAACAACGTGCCGGAATCGCCATGGTAGAGCGCGCCATCGATATGGGATGAAACGACGGGGATCAGCTTCTCCGCGCCCATGAGGCGCGCGGTCTCCGCCACGATGCGCATGGCCAAGGCCTTGGCTTCGCCAGCCTCGCCGGCGAGCATCGCGCGTTCTTCAGATGTGAGGGTAAGGCTCAAGATGGGTATCCAGCGATAGGGATGCAGAGGCCGAGGTTCGCGCTTCCGGCGCTCGTGTCAGGCACAGACTGCGCGGAATCGCGGCAAGGGGGCTCATCAGTGAAGGCGTATCCCGCGTGAATTCCAAATCCCATCCAGAACCGGTTGAGGCCGGGCCCCAGGCCATTGCGTTCCGCGAGGCCATGAGCCGTGTGGCCGGCGCGGTGCATGTCGTGGCCACTGATGGCCCGGCGGGCCGTGCGGGGCTGACGGCGACGGCCGTGACCTCCGTTTCCGATAGTCCGCCGAGCCTGATCGTCTGCCTCAATGCGACGAGCCGCACCTCGGGCATCCTGAAAGCGAATGGCGCGTTTTCCGTGAACACGCTTGCCGCCGGGCATGTCTCGGTCGCGCGGCATTTCTCGCGCTCGGGCCTCTCGATGGATGAGCGTTTCGCCCATGGCGAATGGCAGAAGGGGCCGGGCGGCGCGCCGCTGCTGGTGGGTGCGCTGGCGCGCTTCGCGCTGAAGGTGCAGGACCTCCGGCAGGTCGGCAGCCATTTCGTGGTGGTCGGCGAGGTTCTCGCGGCGGAAGCGGGGGCGGATGCCGAGCCGCTGGTCTATCATCGCCGCGATTATCGCGTGCTGCATGACAGCGACCGGGCCTGAGGATCTGATTCAGCGTGTTGTCGCGGTGATTCTGGTTTCCGCAGCAAGAATTTGAAATCAGGCGTTTTTCTCCACCTGATTCCGTTCGTGTCCTGATTCAGGATCACACCGAGCGGGTGATGCCGCCATCGACCCGGATGTTCTGGCCGGTGATGTAGCCCGCATCCTCGGAGATGAGGAAGGCTGCGGTTTTCGCGATTTCTTCAACCGTGCCGTAGCGCCCCATGGGGATGCGCGCCTTGAATTGCGGTTTCTCCGGAAGGGAATCAATGAAGCCCGGCAGCAGGTTGTTCATGCGGATGTTTTTCGCCGCATATTGATCGGCGTAGAGCTTCGCGAAGCTCGCGAGGCCCGCGCGCAAGGTGCAGGAAATCGGGAAGGCCGGATCGGGCTCGAAAGCCGCAAAGGTCGAGATATTCACGATCGCGCCACCGCCCTGCTTCTCGAAAATCGGCGTCACGAGCCGCGCGACCTTCACCACATTCAGGATGATGAGATCGAGGCCCTTGCGCCAGTCTTCATCGGTCAGCGCGAGTAGGTCCCCCTTGGGCGGATGGCCGGTGGAAAGCACCGCGCCATCAATGCGACCCCAGGTGTTCATCGCTGCATCGACGAGGCGCTTGAGGTCCGCCTCCTCGGTAACGGAGCCGGTCACGCCCACGCCGCCGAGTTCCTTCGCCAGCGTCTCAGCCCCGCCGGAGGGGGAGAGCAGCGCCACCTTCCAGCCGCGCGCGGCGAGTTCGCGGGCGGTAGCGCCGCCCATGCCCTTTCCGGCACCGGTGAGGATCGCAACCTTGGTCATGGCAGTCCTTTCAGGGCCTCAGCCCGGGATGTCTGGGTTCACGAGCCGGGCGAGCTTTTCGAGGCTTTCCTGCCAGCCGAGATAGCATTGCTCCGGCGGGATGAGATCGGGAATGCCCCGCTGCTCGACATGCACTTCCGTGCCACAACTCACCGCCGTGATTTTCACCGTCACTTCGATTGTGCCGGGCAGGTTGGGGTCGTCGAATTCATCCGTGTAGCGGATGAGGCTGTGCGGCACGAGTTCGAGAAATTCGCCGCCGAAGCTATGCGTCGTACCCGAGCCGAAATTGCGGAAAGACATCCGAAAGCGCCCGCCCGGCCGCGCATCATAGCCCTCGATGCTGGCCGTGAAGCCATAGGGCGGAAGCCATTGTACCATGGCATCGGGTTCTAGAAAGGCGCGATAGACGCGCTCCGGTCTGGCGGTGAAGACGCGATGAAGGTGAACGGTGCCGGGCATGGTTTTCCTCCGGTGTCAGAACGGGGATGCCGCCGGGCTCCCGACCTTACGACCGAAGGAATTCGGCCACGGCGGCGTTGTAGGCGGCGGGAATCTCGCAGTTCGAGATATGCGCTGCGGGGATGACAACTTTCTTTGCGCCGGGAATGTTCCGCGCCATCAGTTCGCCCATCGCGGGCGTGGTCGCGGGATCTTCGCCGCCGATCAGCACGAGCACCTCGTTGGTGATGCCTTTGATGCTCTCGCGCTGGTCCATGTCGCGGATCGCCGCCGCGCAGCCGGCATAACCCGCAGGCGAAGCCTTGCGCACCATGTCGGTCACGCGGGTGACTTCCGCCGGATTCGACTCATTGAAGCGCTTGGTGAACCAGCGTAGCTTCATCGCTTCCGCGATCGGGTCCATGCCCTTGGAATAGGCCATGCGGATGCGCGCATTCCAATCGGTCGCGGGCGGGCCCATCCACGCCGCGGTGTTGCCGAGCACGGCCTTGCCGATGCGCTCGCGATGGTGGGTGAGGATATGCTGGCCGACCATGCCACCCATGGAGCAGCCCACCCAATGGGCCTTGTGAATGTGCAGGGCATCCATCACGCGCAGGGCATCCTGCGCCAGCTGGGCCAGCGTATAGGGGCCGGGCGTCGCGCCGGTCTCGCCGTGGCCGCGCACATCGTAGCGGATGACGCGATGGGTTTTTGCGAAGAATTCCGCCTGCGCGTCCCACATTTCCAGCGAGGAACCGAGCGAGTTCGAGAACAGGATCGGCTCTGCGCCCTTCGGACCCTCATAGGTCACGCGGAAGGTGATGTCGTCGAAAGCGAGGCGGATGGTTTCGGAGGGCATGGGCGGGCTGAGCTCGGTTTGGCGGCAATGGGCCGCATCTTTCTGGCAATCAACTTTCGTTTGCAAGCGCGGGATGCCGCTTGACCCTGAAATTGGAATAAGTCCACATTGGCCAAATCGGCCCCGAATTCGCGCCTCAACAGCGAGACGGCCCGGAGGAATGGTCCAAAACTTCAACAATTTCGCTCCGATGGCGAAAAGGGGAGAAGGTATGCCCAGAGTTAGCATGAAGGTGAACGGCAAGGCCGTGAGCGGGGATGTCGATGCCCGAACGTTGCTCGTGTCGTTCCTGCGCGATCACCAGCGCCTCACCGGCACGCATATCGGCTGCGATACCAGCCAATGCGGCGCCTGCGTGGTGCATGTGAATGGCAAGGCGATGAAGTCCTGCACGCTGCTGGCGCTCTCCTGCGACGGCGCGGATGTCGTGACCATCGAGGGCCTCGCGAACGGGGCGGATCTCCACCCGATGCAGGCCGCTTTCCGCGAGCATCATGGCCTGCAATGCGGCTTCTGCACGCCGGGCATGATCATGGCGGCCATCGACATGGTGAACCGCCTCGGCACCAATCTCTCGGAAGACACGATCCGCCACGAGCTTGAGGGCAATATCTGCCGCTGCACGGGCTACCACAACATCGTGAAGGCCATTCAGGCCGGCGCGGCGGCCATGGGCGGCATGAAGGTCGCGGCCGAATAAGGCGAAGCAACCGGGTCGGGCGCGGCCCGGCCAGACATACGGGTTTGACAATCAAGCCGCGAAGACCGGGCAGACCCGGCAGCGCGCGGCAGCTCGGGAGGAGCACCATGTCTGCCACTGGAATCGGCGCGCGCGTGCCGCGCAAGGAAGATTTCCGCTTCATCACCGGCAAGGGCAATTACACGGATGACATCAACCGTCCGGGGCAGGCCCATGCCTATTTCCTGCGTTCGCCGCATGCTCATGCGAATATCCGGAAGATCGACACGAAGAAGGCCGCCGCCATGCCCGGCGTGCTCGCGATCCTCACCGGCGACGATATCGCGGCGGACAAGGTCGGCGGGCTCATCTGCGGGTGGATGATCCACAACAAGGATGGCTCGCCGATGCGCGCGGGCGGCCACCCGGCCCTCGCGCAGGGCAAGGTGCGCTATGTGGGCGACCATGTGGCGGTCGTCATCGCCGACACCCTCGCGCAGGCCAAGGACGCCGCCGAGGCCATCACGGTCGATTACGAAAAGCTCGCGCCGGTTGTTGATCTCGCGAGCGCCACGAAGAAGGGCCAGCCGGCCATCCATGATGTCGCGCCGGACAATCAGGTGTTCGACTGGCATCTCGGCGACAAGGCAGCGGTGGATGCGGCCTTCAAGAAGGCCAAGCACGTCACCAAGCTCGATCTTGCGAACAATCGCCTCGTGCCGAACGCTATGGAGCCGCGCGCGGCGATTGGCGATTATGATCCCGGCAATGACGCCTTCACCCTCTACACCACGTCGCAGAACCCGCATGTGGCCCGCCTCGTGCTGTCGGCTTTCATCGGCATCGCCCCGGAGCACAAGCTCCGCGTGATCGCGCCGGATGTCGGCGGCGGCTTTGGTTCGAAGATATTCATCTACGCGGAGGAGACTGTCTGCGTCTGGGCCGCGAAGAAGGTGGGCCGCCCGGTGAAATGGGTGGCGGATCGCACGGAGGAATTCCTCTGCGTGGCCCATGGCCGCGATCACCTGACCCATGCCGAAATGGCGATCGGCGAGGATGGCAAGATCCTCGGCCTGCGGGTGAAGACACGCGCCAATCTCGGCGCCTATCTCTCCACCTTCGCTTCCTCGGTTCCGACCTATCTCTATGCGCCGCTGCTCTCCGGCCAGTATGACATTCCGGCGATCTATGCGGAGGTCGAGGCTGTTTACACCAACACCGCGCCGGTCGATGCCTATCGCGGTGCGGGCCGCCCGGAGGCGACATTCGTCATCGAGCGCATGGTGGAAGTCGCCGCGCGCGAATTGGGGCAGGACCCGTCAGCGTTCCGCCGCAAGAACTTCGTGAAGAAGTTCCCGCATCAGACGCCGGTCATCATGTGCTACGACGCGGGCGATTATAACGCCTCGCTCGTGAAGGCGCTGGCGATGCATGATGTGAAGGGCTTTGCGAAGCGCAAGCGCGAGAGCGCCAAGCGGGGCATGCTCCGGGGCATCGGCTATTCCGCCTATATCGAGGCTTGCGGCATCGCGCCTTCGGCGGCAGTGGGCTCGCTTGGCGCAGGTGTCGGTCTGTGGGAAAGCGCGGAAGTCCGCGTGAACCCGGTGGGCACCGTGGAAATCCTCACCGGCTCGCATAGCCACGGGCAAGGCCACGAGACGACCTTCGCGCAGCTTGTGTCGGATCGCCTGGGTATCCCGATCGACAATGTCTCGATCGTGCATGGCGACACCGATAAAGTGCAGATGGGCATGGGCACCTATGGCTCGCGCTCGGGTGCCGTGGGCATGAGCGCGATTGCCAAGGCTCTCGACAAGATCGAAGCCAAGGCGAAGAAGGTGGCGTCCTTCGTGCTGGAAGCCAGCGAGGCCGATATCGAGTTCAAGGACGGCAAGTTCTCGGTGAAGGGCACGGACAAGTCGATCGATTTCGGCTCGGTCGCGCTTCAGGCCTATATCGCGCACAAGTTCACGGGCCAGCAGCTGGAGCCGGGCCTGAAGGAGGGGGCGTTCTACGATCCCACTAACTTCACCTTCCCCTCGGGCGTGCATATCTGCGAGCTGGAAATCGACCCGCAGACCGGTGTTACGACCATCGAGAAATGGACCGCCGTCGATGATTTCGGCAACATCATCAACCCGATGAT
>JALOTF010000122.1 GCA_025458025.1 Beijerinckiaceae bacterium
CGCGTGGCGACCCGCTACGACAAGCTCGCGTCCAGCTTCCTCGGCTTCGTGCAACTCGCAACCATTCGATGCTGGATCAGGTTTGTCCACACGACCTAGCCCTCGACGCAATTCGTCAGGCCATCGACACCGCCCATCTGCCCGAGCACGCGGCGGGAGGCGGTGCTCGGGCGACCGGCATCGCGCAGAATGGGGTTGGGCAGCACGGCCGCGAGCCGCGCCGCCTCTGCGGCATTGAGCACACGCGCTGATTTCTTGAAGTAATGTTGCGCAGCGGCTTCTGCGCCAAAGATCCCCTCGCCCCATTCCGCGACGTTGAGATAGATCTCCATCACCCGCCTCTTGCCCCAGGCGGAATCGATGACGAGCGCCAGCGGCAGTTCGAGCCCCTTGCGGATGTAGCTGCGGCCCGGCCAGAGATAGACATTTTTTGCGACCTGCATGGTGATGGTGGAAGCCCCGCGACCGGGGCCGCCTTCGTCCTCAAGCACGGCCTGCAATTCCACGAAATCCACGCCCCAGTGGCCGCAAAATCGCTGGTCTTCCGAGGCGATCACGGCGCGGGCGAGCGCCGGCGAGATGCTCGATAGGGATACCCAATCGCGCTCCACCGGCTGGAAGGTCACCCAGCGGCCGAGCATCAGGGTCGAGGCGACCGGCAGGAAGCGGCCCAGCACGAGGCTCGCCACGAAGGCGAAAACCAGCGTGAGAAGGATCCGCCGGATCAGCTTCATCCGGTCGCCAGCACGCGCAGGGCCTGCTCGTAATGCAGGCGCTCGACCATCTGGCCGTTGACCACGAGCACGGCCTTGCCCGCATTCCCGGGTGCCTCGAAGGCCTGCACGATGGCTTGCGCCTCGACGCGTTCGGCCTCGGAGGCCGAGAAAATGCGGTTCGCAGGCTCGATCTGGCTCGGGTGGATCAGGGTCTTGCCGTCGAAGCCCAGCCCCTTGCCCTGCAAGGCTTCGCTTTCGAAGCCCTGCATGTTCTTGAGGTCACCGAACACACCATCGAGCACGGTGAGCCCGTAGGCGCGCCCGGCGAGAATCACGGCCGAGAGCGCGTGCAACATCGCGAGCCGCGAGGGGGTTGCGACAAGGCGCATTTCCTTCGCGAGATCATTCGTGCCAAGCACGAGGGCCTCCAGACGCGCATCCTCTTCTGCCGCGAGGCTGGCGATGGCCGCGCAATCGAGCACGGATTGGGGCGTCTCGATCATCAGCCAGAGGCGCACGGCATCCGGGGCGAGGCTCGCGGCCAAGGCCTGCTCGGCACGCACCGCATCGGCCGCGAAGCGGATCTTGGGGAAGAGCACGGCATGCGGGCCGGCGGGCAGCACCGCCGCAAGATCCTCCGCGAGATCGGCGCTTTCGCCATCCACCGCAAAACCGTTGACCCGCACGATGACCGGCTTCTCGCCGAAATGGCGCATCTCCAGCACCTCGCGGGCAATGCCGCGTGCGCGGGCCTTCTCGTTTGGCGCCACAGCATCCTCGAGATCGAGGATCACGGCGTCGCACGGCAGGCTGGCGGCCTTGGTCAGCGCACGCTCATTCGTGGCGGGAACATAAAGCACGGAGCGAAACGGGCGCGGGGATGAAGCGGACGACGACATGAGGGATTCTCTGCAAAAGGCTGAACCGGGTTCCAGTGTCGCAGCGTAGGCACGATGGATGCAACCGGGGCAAGCTCCAACATCATGGAATCGAAATGAGGCGAATCGCGGGTGTGGATGGTTGCCGGGCGGGATGGATGACCATCTGGCGTGAGGCGAGCGGTGCCAGCTTCGGATTTCGGGTGTTTTCGAGCCTTGATGATCTCGATCGCGCCTTGCCCGATATCGCCGCCTTGGCCATCGATATGCCCATCGGTCTGCCCGAGCGCATCGATGGCTCCGGTCGTCCGCCGGAGAAGGCGGTGCGCCCCCTGCTGGGCGCGCGGCAATCGAGCGTGTTCTCCATTCCCGCCCGCGCAGCGGTGGAGGCGTCGGATTATGGCGAAGCCTGCCGATTGGCGCTCGCCACCTCCGATCCGCCCCGCAAGGTCGCAAAACAGGGCTTCAACCTTTTCCCGAAGATTCGTGAGCTGGATCTTTTCCTGCGCGCGCGGCCGGGCATGGTGGACCGCGTGGTGGAGACGCATCCCGAACTCGTGTTCCGGCGCATCCGGGGCGCGCCGCTGGAGCATCCGAAAAAGCTGCCCGAGGGGCGGGCCGAGCGCCTGGCCCTGCTCGCGAAGGCCGGTCTGCCTGCTGACCTTCTGGCGGCCAGCCCACCGGCAGGCGCAGGGGCGGATGACCTGCTTGATGCCATGGCCTGCCTTCTCACCGCAGAGCGCCATGCGCGGGGGGAAGCAGTGCCGCATCCGTTGCAACCCGTGCGGGATTCTCTTGGTTTGCGGATGGCCATCTGGGCCTAGGGCTGCACCTCTGAGCCATTTTGATGCCCCCTGTGCGTGTTTCGCGGCTTGCAGGTCCGGGCAATCCGTGGTGAACCCGGTATACCATGAGCAGCAAGCCCCGCCCCTTCGTTCCGGCCGAGTTCCCGACCCGCTTGCTGGAGGGCTACAACGCCTTCCGCGAAGGACGACTCCCGCAGGAGAGGGCGCGCTTCGAGGAAATGGCCGAGAACGGCCAGAAGCCGGAAATCATGGTCATCGCCTGCTGTGACAGCCGGGTTTCGCCCGAGGTCATCTTTGATGCGCGACCGGGAGAGCTTTTCGTCGTGCGCAATGTGGCAAATCTGGTGCCGCCCTACGCGCCGGATGGCGAATTGCACGGCACTTCCGCCGCTCTGGAATTCGCGGTTCAGGCGCTCAAGGTGCGGCACATCGTGGTGATGGGCCATGGCCGCTGCGGTGGCGTGCATTCCTATGTGCGCCGCCTGCGCACGCCGAGCGCCGATGACGCGCTCTCGCCCGGCGATTTCATCGGTCGCTGGATGACCTTGATCAGCCCAGCGGCGGAATCCCTTGTGGATCAAGGCGATGAAACCGATGCGGAATACGCCGAAAGGCTCGCCGTCGCCTCGATCCGCAATTCGATCGAGAACATGCTGACCTTCCCTTGCGTGAGCATCCTGCACGGGCGTGGCCAACTCGCGCTCCATGGCGCCATGTTCGATGTGCAGACGGGGTTACTGCGCACTCTCTGATGCATGTTCGACCGAGGGGAGCGCTGGTTCGCCTCAAGAAAATGATGATCAGATTGATCGCTCTGAGAAGAAAACCGGCAGTTCCGCGATGCTCGCGAGTACAGCATCGCTTTCCGACGCGAGCCGTTCGACTGTCCCTGTTCCCGTGAGCACGGCGAGGCACAGGCCGCATTGGGCCGCGCGTCCCATGCGCATGTCGTGGCGGTTGTCCCCGACCATCGCGATGGCGCTCGTGGGAAGTCCAAGCGCCGCTGAAAAGCCGAGCGCCATGCCCGGCTCCGGCTTCACGCCATGGCCGGAATCATACCCGGCCACGAAATCCACGAGATCATCCACGCCTTCCAGCACGAGCAGGCGACGGATGGCCGTCTCGCTGTCGGAACTGGCTAGGCCGAGCCGGTAACCCGCGCCACTCAGTTCCTCGAAGAGCGGACGCAAGGGCACGACCGGAACGCCGCGTTCCGCTGCCGAAACGAACAGGCGATCGAGATCGGCAATCAGCGGTTCGCGCGACAGAATGGAACCATGTGCGCGGAAGATATCTGCGATTTCTGCCGTGTTTCCTGCCGCGAAAATGGTATCCGCCGCCGTGATCAGCGTATCCGGGTTCATGCCGCCGGCCATCATCAGGCGGCGGGCGAGGGCCTCATTGCCCTCGGCGGCAAAGCGGGAGGCTTCCTGCAGGACCGGCCCCCAGCTCCGCTGGAAATCGATCAGCGTACCATCCTTGTCGAAGAGGATGGCACGGATGGCACGGCGGCGGGTGATTTCAACCATGGATCGTCAGATGCTCCGCGCCGCGAGGCCCTTCATGAGGATTGGGCCCGTGGGTTTGCCGGTCGGTGAGCCGCCCCGTGGTTCCAGCGTGAGTTCGAAGAGGTGGTTTGCTTCGGGTTTGCCGAGGTTTTTCAGGTCGAGTTTCAGGCTGCGGGCGCGATCGAGACGCCCCACGGAAACCGGCCCCTGCTCGCGCCTTTGCAACGTCCAGACCTCGATGATACGCCCCTGCGGCACCGCGATATCTTCGAGCGGGATGAGATTCACTGTGCCATCGGCATAGACATTCACCACGGCCGCCGCGCGTCCATCGCCGGTGTTCAGCACGGCCACGTATTCTGGCTTCAGCGGTCCGCGCGCGATGGTCATCGCGAGGGCCACGGCGAGAACGAGACCCGCCAGCCCGCTGGCAAGGCCAAGGGGTCGCCAGAAGCCAAGGCTTTCCCACAGGGCGGTGAGTCGCGAAGGCCGTGCGCCACGCGCTGATTTGGGATCATGCAGCGGGATGAGCGATTCGATCCGGCTCCAGAGGGTGGGCAGCGGCACCATGGGCGATGCCGTGTCATCCAGCGGGGCGAGGCGCAATTGCCACGCGATCAAAGCCTCGCGAAAGGCGGGATTGGTCGCCGCAAGTGCTTCCGCGCGGCTGCGATCAGTGGCTTCCAGCGTGCCCAGCGCGTATTCGCCGGCGAGGGCTTCGAGCTCATCGGAGAGCCGGGTCATCCCATGCACTCCTTCAGTGAGAGGAGTGACCGTCGCACCCAACTTTTCACGGTGCCGAGCGGTGTGCCGAGCCGCGCGGCGATCTCGCCATGGCTAAGGCCTTCGGTGAAGGCGAGCAGGATTATCTTGCGGCGCGCTTCCTCCAGCCCCTCGAGGCAGCGCTTCAGCGCGCTTTCCTCGGAGAGGCGGGTCATCGTGTCTTCTGCACTTTCGCCCGGCGTTTCGAGGCCAAGGGGCTCGAAATCCTCCACGAGATCAAGTCGCGTCTCGCCGCGCAGCACGTTCAGTGTGCGGTTGCGCAGCAGGGTCGTGAGCCAGGCGCGGCCATAGCCCGCCCGTCCGTCAAAACGGTGGGCCTGCTCCCAGAGGGTCAGGAATGTATCCTGCACAACATCCTCCGCCGCCGCGCGACGCTTGAGCATGCGGAAGGCAATGCCGAGCAGTCGCGCGCTTTCTGCCTGATAGATGGCGCGCAAGGCCATCCGATCGCCCTTGGCACAGGCGAGAATGGCAGCTTCGAGCGAGCCGTAGCGCGCGAGATCGGGCATCAGTGAAACTCTCCCGCTTTCCGCATAACACGGCTCTCTGGCTTTTGGATGCAGGGAGACGTCGCTTTTCCAAAGCCGAGCGGTGCAGGAGCAATTCCCGATTGCATTTTCCGCCCCTGCTGCCACGTTTTCCGCCAGCAGGGAGAGAGACGATGACCGCAGGGATGCTCGGCAAGCTCGCGGCGCCGGAAAACGGGCGCGGGCGGCACAAGGTCGTCTCGGCAGCCGAGGCCATTGCGCTCATTCGCGATGGCGATACGGTTGCGACCGGCGGTTTCGTGGGCATCGGATTTGCCGAAAACCTCGCGGTGGCGCTGGAAGAGCGCTTCCTAGCGAGCGGGCGCAATGCTCCGGATGGCATCGGCAGCCCGCGCAATCTCACGCTGCTTTATGCCGCCGGGCAGGGCGACGGGAAGGAGCGGGGGCTCAACCATTTCGGGCATCCCGGCCTCGTGAGGCGGGTGATCGGCGGGCATTGGGGCCTTGTGCCTAAGCTCCAGCAACTCGCGGTTTCCGGCCAGATCGAGGCCTATAACCTGCCGCAGGGCGTGATTTCGCAGCTTTACCGGGATATTGCCGCGGGAAAACCGGGGCATCTCAGCCGCATTGGCCTCGGCACTTTCGTCGATCCGCAATTCGGCGGTGGCAAGATCAACGCCGCGACGACCGAGGATCTCGTCACGCGGATGGAGATCGGCGGCGAGGAATTCCTCTTCTACAAGGCCTTCCCTGTGCATGTTGCGCTTCTGCGCGGCACAACCGCCGATCCCGATGGCAACATCACGATGGAGCGCGAGGCGTTGACGCTGGAGGCTCTCGCTATCGCCATGGCCGCGCGCAATTCCGGCGGCATTGTCATCGTGCAGGTGAGCGGATGGCCGAGCGTGGCTCGCTGCCGCCCCGGCAGGTGAAGATTCCCGGCGTGATGGTGGATTGCGTGGTGGTGGCGGAGAAGCCCGAATACCACATGCAGACTTTCGCGACTGCCTATAATCCGGCCTTTGCGGGGGAAATCCGTGTACCGCAGGATTCGCTGCTGCCTATGGCGATGAGTGCGCGGAAGATCATCGCGCGCCGTGCGGCGATGGAATTGCGGGCGAATGCGGTTGTGAATCTCGGTATTGGCATGCCCGAGGGCATCGCGGCGGTGGCCGCCGAGGAGCGGGTGGTCGACCTGCTGACACTCACGGCCGAGCCGGGCGTGGTGGGCGGCATTCCCGCT
>JALOTF010000058.1 GCA_025458025.1 Beijerinckiaceae bacterium
TCGAAGCCCGTGATGGAAGGCAAGAGCGTGCTCTTCAAGCGCTTCGCCGACATCGATTCGATCGATCTCGAGGTCGACACCGAAGATGCTGACGCCTTCATCAATGCCGTGCGCTATCTCGGCCCCTCCTTCGGCGGCATCAACCTTGAGGACATCAAGGCGCCGGAATGCTTCATCATCGAGCAGCGCCTCAAGGAATTGATGGATATCCCCGTCTTCCATGACGACCAGCATGGAACGGCGATCATCGCGGCGGCGGGCCTGCTCAATGCGCTGGAGATCACGGGGCGCGACATCCACACCACGCGCCTCGTGGTGAACGGCGCGGGTGCGGCGGGCATTGCCTGCGTGGAGCTTCTGAAGGCCATGGGCTTCAAGCCCGAGAACGTGATGCTCTGCGACACTAAGGGCGTGATCTACCAGGGCCGCACCGAAGGCATGAACCAGTGGAAGAGCGCCCATGCGGTGCCCACGAAATCGCGCAGCCTCGCCGATGCGATGAAAGGCGCGGATGCCTTCTTCGGCCTTTCGCAGAAAGGCGCGCTGACGAAGGAGATGGTCGCCTCGATGGCGGATAACCCCATCATCTTCGCCATGGCGAACCCCGATCCGGAAATCACGCCGGAGGAGGTCGCGGCCATCCGCAATGATGCCATCATGGCGACGGGCCGTTCCGATTACCCCAATCAGGTCAATAACGTGCTGGGCTTCCCCTATCTTTTCCGGGGCGCGCTCGATGTGCAGGCCAGCGCGATCAACATGGAGATGAAGATCGCCGCCGCGCAGGCCCTCGCCCAGCTTGCGCGCGAGGACGTGCCGGATGAGGTGGCCGCCGCCTATGCCGGCTCCCGCCCCCGCTTCGGGCGTGATTACATCATTCCCGTGCCGTTCGATCCGCGCCTGATGGCCCGCATTTCCAGCGCGGTGGCTGTCGCCGCGATGGAAACCGGCGTGGCCCGCAAGCCGCTGAAGAGTCGGCAGGATTACGAGCGCGCGCTGTCCGCCCGCCGCGACCCCGTCGCCGGCGTGCTCGCGCGCGTCTTCGAGCAGGTGCGTCGCCGCCCGAAGCGCGTGGTCTTCGCGGAAGGCGAGGAAGAGGCGGTGATGCGCGCTGCGGTGAGCTTCGTGACGCAGGATCTCGGCACGGCCATTCTCGTGGGTCGTGAGGAACGCATCCAGCAGACGGCCGCCGCGAATGGCATCGACCTGAAAGACGGCATCGAGATCATCAATGCGCGGATTTCCACGCGCAACGCATCCTACACGCAGTTTCTCTACGAGAAGCTGCAACGCAACGGCTATCTCCAGCGCGATTGCCAGCGCCTGATCAACAATGATCGCAACACCTTCGCGGCCTCCATGGTAGCTCTCGGCGATGCCGATGCGATGGTGACGGGCGTGACCCGCAACTATTCGGCAGCGCTTTCGGAAATCCGCCGCGTGATCTCCGACAAGCCGGGCCATCGTGCCATCGGCATCAGCATCGTCATTGCGCGCGGGCGCACGGTGATGGTCGCGGATACGGCCATCCACGAAATGCCGACGGCAGAAGAACTCGCGGATATCGCGGTGGAAGCTGCCGGTGCCGCCCGCCGCTTGGGCTACACGCCGCGCGTGGCGCTTCTCGCCTTCTCGACCTTCGGGAACCCGGAATCCGAGCGCTCCGAGCGTGTGCGCGAGGCCGTGCAGATCCTCGATCGCCGCCGCGTCGATTTCGAATATGATGGCGAGATGGGTGCCGATGTGGCGCTGAATCCGGAGATCATGGCGGCTTACCCCTTCTGCCGCCTCTCCGGTCCGGCGAATGTACTGGTGATGCCCGCCTTCCACTCCGCAGCCATCGCGACGAAGATGCTGCAGGAACTCGGTGGCTCCACTGTCATCGGGCCGCTCATCATCGGGCTCGATCGCGCGGTACAGATCGCGCCGATCAATGTGCGCGACAGTGACCTCGTGAACATGGCGACGCTCGCGGCCTTCGGCATCGGCGGCTGATGAGCCCGCGCTTCGAGGCGCTGCCCATCGAGGAGGCGCTGCCGGGTTTGCGGCAGGCGCTCGCCTCGGGCAACCGCGCGCTGCTCGTCGCCCCGCCCGGTGCCGGCAAGACGACCCGCGTGCCGCTCGACCTGCTCGATGCGCCGTGGCGAGCCGATGGCACCATCCTCGTGCTCGAACCGCGCCGCATCGCTGCACGCGGAGCCGCGACTCGAATGGCGAGCCTGCTTGGCGAACCTTTGGGCGAAACCGTGGGCCTGCGCACGCGTTTCGAGAGCAAGACAAGCGCGAAAACCCGCATTCTCGTCGTCACCGAAGGCGTTTTCGCCCGCATGGCGGTGGATGATCCGGATCTGCCGGGACTCGCCGCCGTGCTCTTCGATGAATTCCATGAGCGCTCGCTGGATGCGGATTTCGGGCTCGCGCTGGCGCTGGAATCGCAAGGCGCGCTGCGCGCCGACCTGCGCCTCCTCGTGATGTCCGCGACGCTCGATGACCAGCGCCTCTCCGCCCTTCTCGGCGATGCACCGGTCATTCGCTCCGAGGGGCGCACCTTCCCGATTCTGACGCGTTACACGGGCCGTGATGCGACCAAACGCATCGAGGAGCAGGTGGCGGCGGCCATCCTCTCGGTGGTGCGCAGCGAGCGTGGCTCCATCCTCGCCTTTCTCCCGGGACAAGGCGAGATCGAGCGCGTGGGGCGCCTGCTGGAGGAGGCGAAACTCCCGGCGGATACCGATCTCTGCCCGCTCTATGGCGCATTGGATTTCGCGAAGCAGGATGCGGCCATCCGCCCCTCGCCCACGGGGCGGCGCAAGATCGTGCTGGCGACAAGCATCGCCGAGACCTCGCTCACCATCGAAGGCGTGCGGATCATCGTCGACTCCGGCTTGGCACGCGTGCCGCGCTATGAGCCCGATCTCGGCCTGTCGCGTCTTGAAACCGTGCGTGTCTCGCGTGCCTCCGCCGATCAGCGCCGGGGCCGCGCGGGCCGCACCGAGCCGGGCATCGCCATCCGTCTGTGGGATGAGGCGCAGGATCAGGGCCTGCTGCACTTCAACCGCCCGGAGATTCTCGAGGCCGATCTCTCGCGCTTCCGGTTGGATTGCGCGGGTGCGGGCATCGCCGATCCCGCGAGCCTTACTTTGCTTGATGCGCCACCGAAAACGGCGTTGCGCGAGGCGACGACCCTTCTCACCGAGCTTGGCGCGCTGGATGAGGCGGGGCGGCTCACCGCCGGCGGGCGTCACTTGCGGGAATTGCCGCTGGAGCCGCGCCTCGCCGCCCTCGTGCTCGAAAGTGCGCGGCGCGGGCAGGCAGAGGACGGCGCGCTGCTCGCGGCCCTCATCTCCGAACGTGGCCTTGGCGGCAACGTCAGCGATGCCGCGAGCCGGCTCGAACGCTTTCGCAGCGAGCGCAGCCCCAAGGCGCAGGCCGCGCGCAATCTGGCGCTTCGTTGGGCGGAACGGGCCAGAAAGCTGGAGCCGGCGAGCGAGGCGCAAGCTGCCCTTTCTGCCGGCGCACTGCTGGCGCTGGCGTTTCCGGATCGCGTGGGCAAGGCGCGCGGCAATGGTGCGATGTCACTCTCCAACGGAAGACAGGCGCAGCTCGATGCAACCGATCCGCTGGCGAAAGCCGCCTTTCTCGTCGCGGCAGACCTCACGGGAACGGCGGCGCGCGCGCGAATCACGCTCGGGGCGGAACTATCCCGCGCCGAGATCGATTCGGTACTGGGCCATCTCATCACAACGCAGGACGTGACGCGGTTCGAGCCGAGTGCCGGCGCGCTGCGGCGGCGGCGCGAGACGCGGCTCGATGCCCTCTTGCTCGATTCCGCGACCTTGGCTGTCGAAGCGACGCCCGAAAATGCCACCATCCTAGCAGAGGCCGCTGCACGCCATGGGATCGACCGGCTCGGCTGGAGCAAGGCGCAGAACCAGCTGCGCGCTCGCGTGGGCTTCCTGCGGCAGGCGGGACAAATGGATTGGCCGGACCTCTCCGATGCAGCATTGGCGGAAACCGCCGGTGACTGGCTCGCGCCTTTCCTGCTCGGCAAGACGACGCTCGGCCAGATCGACGCGGAAACACTCGGCGCGGCGCTGGATGCGCTGATTCCCTGGTCGGCGCGCCAGCGGCTGGAAGCGGAAGCGCCCACGCATTTCACCGCGCCCACGGGCAACAGCCACGCAATCGCCTATGACGGCGAGAACGCGCCGATGCTCGCCATCCGCGTGCAGGAATTGTTCGGCCTGAAGCAGCATCCCGCCATCGCGGGCGGCCGCCTGCCGCTGACGCTGGAACTGCTCTCGCCAGCCCACCGGCCGATCCAGATCACGAAGGATCTTCCCCGCTTCTGGGCGGGCTCATGGGCGGATGTGCGCACCGATATGCGCGGGCGCTACCCCAAGCATGTCTGGCCAGATGACCCCGCGAATGCGGCGCCGACCGCGCGGGCGAAGCCTCGCGGCACTTAAGAACCCGGCGGGTGAAGCTTCCGCTGAGCCTAGTTTCGCTCCCATTGCTGGCGCCACTGCCGCTCGCCCATGGTGCAATCGGTCTCCCCGCGCGCCGGTGTCGCGGTGATGTCATTCTGTGTGGGGCTCGCGAGTTCGCGCAGGATCTTCTGCTTGATGGCCGGCGCGAATTGTCCCTTCTCGGTGATGGTCAGCATGAAGGAGCCGGGCCCGCCGATCACGCAATCGCGGTAGTAGTCATCCAGATTGTCCACGTCATAGGGCGAGGTCCAGCCGCGCTTGATGACAATGGGCAGACCATTGATGACGACGCCCGCTTCCACGGCGGCGTCGCGCGCGCGGGTCACGAGGCCGCCCTCGTTGTTCGGGCCGTCGCCGGAAATATCGATCACGCGGCGGATGGGTCGCACCTGCGCCTGCTTCAGCCGGTCCACACTGAATTCGATGGCCGTGGTCACCGAGGTGCGGCGCGCGCGGCGGATCGGCGCCTCGCGCAGTTGCTTCACGAACGCCTCGGCGCTGGCCTGATCCTCGATGATCGACCAATCGGCGATGATATGGCGCGTATTCACGCCCGCCCACTCGATATAGGTGACAGCGACCTTGCCCACCATGCCCTTGCGGATCGCATCCAGCACCAAGGGGGAGGTCAGCGCCTCGATATAGCCGCTGCGCTGGAGGCTCAGTTCGTCGAGATCCATGGAGAACGAAATATCGACCGCCAGCACCAGCGCGACATCCACATCCGGCCCGGTATTGGGAAAGAGGTCGGAATTCTGGGCTGACGCAGGAGAAAGCCCGGCGAAGGCCAGCAACGCAGTGGAAAAGACGACGCGGGCGATGTGCCCGGATGCGGACAGCCAACGGGACATCGAGCCCCTCCCTGATCATCGGCGAGTGTCGCACGATTCACCGGGAGGTAAAGGGCTGCCGCGATCACATCCCCGGCAACAGACGAACCGACCGAAGCCCCGGACCCTGCTGCTCGATTCGCTGCAAGGCCGGAGCAATCGGCTCGCTGATCACGCTCATCGAGAAGGAGGTCGCGTGAATCATCCGCCCGCCGCCCTGGCTCAGCGCGACATGGCCCGGCCAGAACAGCAGAGCGCCGCGCGGCAGGGTTGCCGGGTCATCCGGCATGGCAAGCGGCGAGCCGAGTTCCTGCTCCTGCATGTCGCTGTCACGCGGGGCCAGAATGCCGCTCGCAGAGCAGACGGTCTGCACGAGGCCGGAGCAATCCAGCCCGAGACTGGATTTCCCGCCCCAGAGATAGGGAATGCCGAGGAAACGCTCCGCCTCGCCCACAGGGTCGACGGGACGTTCGGCCAGCGGTCGCAGGTGCTTCGCATAGACATGCCCGAGCGGCGTGCGCAGATAGCCTGATTGCTCGTCGGAAGCGGCGATCTCCGCGCCATAGGGCAGAAAACCCACCGGCGTCGCCTTCATGCTGGCGGAAGGATAGAGAAACGCCCGGAGATCCGCCACACGATGCGTGGCAGCCGGCAGCAGCGGGCCGAGAGCCTCTTCCGGACAATAGCCGACGTAGCCATCGCGCCGCGCCTGCCCCCAGGCGAAGCCATCTGCGCGGTCATAGACATCGAAAATCTCGCCGGCAATGAGTTCAGTGTCGTAGCCGAGCGTGACATCGGGCGCGCGGCGCAGCGGCGTGCTCGCCACGCGCACCTGCATCGGCTGCGGATCGGCGTAACGCGGGGCGGATACGATGTCGCGAAGCGCACTGGCGGCAAGATCTGCCCGATAGGCGTGACGGCGACGGTCGAGGCTGGTCATGGCGAAATCCGGCGATGCGGCGGGATGCCAGCCTATCGCAAAGGATTCTCCTGGGCCAGTTGTGTTCCGCGGGCCACGATGAGATCGGCGAGTTTGTCGAGAAACAGCGAACCACGCACGGTGCGCTGGATGATGACATTGCGCCGATCGGCAGGATCACGCCGGCGCGAGACAAGATCCAGATCGCCCATCGCATCAAGAGCGCGCGTGATGACAGGTTTTGTCACGCCTAATTTCTGGGCCAGGCCGCGAACGGTGTGCGGAGGAGGCTCAAGATAAATTGTCAGCAAGACAACCATTTGTCGTGCCGTCAGATCCAATTCCGCGCCGCGGACCAGATCCAATCCGACATCATGCCAAAGCTTCAGCGCCTGGGTGGGGCGGAGCTTCACGCTCATCCACTTTACCTTGCCATTCTGACGTTGCTTCGATCGCAATCCTGCAATCGACCAGCGTTTGTAATTTTGTCCTCCCTTATGACCGTTCGCAATCCTTCATGCAACTTTTAGTGGTTGTTTTTCTTTACTTCTTTCGCAAAAGCCAAGTCTCGACCAGACTGGCCGCGAGTCGAGCCGCTTGCGGCTCGCCACCTTCCGGCCGTCCGGGCCGGGCAGAAGGCGTCCAGCCATAGATGTCGAAATGGGCGTAGGCGCGTGTATTGCGCACGAATTCCTTCAGGAAAATCGCAGCCGTGATGGCGCCGGCAAAGCCGCCAGACGACACATTGTTGATATCGGCGGATTTGGAATCGAGCATCGCGCGATAAGGTTTCCAGAGCGGCAAACGCCAGACGGGATCGTTTTCGGCACGCCCGACGCGCTCGATGGCCTCCGCCAGCGCATCATCTTCGGTGAAAAAGGGCGGAAGATCTGGCCCGAGCGCCACGCGCGCCGCGCCGGTCAGTGTAGCAAAATCAAGCAGAAGGTCGGGTTTTTCCTCATCGGCGAGCTTCAGGGCATCGCAGAGAATGAGCCGGCCCTCGGCATCGGTGTTGCCGATCTCAATCGTGGTGCCCGCCCGCGAGCGGAAGATATCGCCGGGGCGGAAAGCCGGTCCAGCAATCGAATTTTCCACGATGGGAAGCAGGACTCGCAGGCGCACCGGGAGTTGCAGGCCCATGATGATCTCGGCAGCCGCAAGAGCCGCAGCGGCGCCGCCCATGTCTTTCTTCATCAGCAGCATGGAATTTTCGGGCTTGATGTTCAGCCCGCCGGTATCGAACACTACGCCCTTGCCCACGAGCGTGACTTTCGGCCCGCGCGAATCACCCCAGGTGAGATCGATGAGGCGCGGCGCATGGGCGGAAGCCGCACCCACGGCATGGATCATCGGCAGGTTTTCGGCGAGAAGCTCCGGACCAATGATCTCGCGCACCTCGGCGCGGAAACGCTCGCCGAGTTCGCGCGCAGCCTGCGCCAGCGACTCGGTGGTCAGGTCATTCGCCGGGCGGTTGATGAGATCGCGGCTCGCGCAGATCGCTTCCGCTACGAGGCGCGCGCGGGCGATATCCGCCCCCGGAATCGGCTGGAGCGACACCGCCTCACGCGCGACCGTCTTGAAGCGATCGAAACGATACTGTCCGAGATGGAAACCGAGCATGGCGAGGGTCGGCTGGTCCACCTTGCCTTCCACGCGCCAGATTCCCGCCGGAAGATCAGTCGCGAGCTTGCCCAGCAGGAAAGGCTGGTCGGCAAAGCCATCTTCCGCGCCAACCCCCAGCAAGGCGGCACCCGGTGCCCCGCCCTCGCCCGGCAACATCAGGAGGCGGCCAGCACTAGGCTTGAAGCCGGTGCTCGTGGCATAGCCGCGCGCGAGAGAAGAGAGGTTCTCCTGAAGGGCAGGCCAACCCGCCTCGCTGACTAGATGAACCGTGCGGACGGTCATGGGGGAGGGCTCGCTCATGATGTTTCGTCGGTCTCCTGTTCGAGTGCGGCGCGGCGGGGAAAACGCCGGGTGTCATGCATCTTAACCGCTGATTAGGGTTAACGAGTTATTCCTGAGGCGTGAAGTGGGCGCTGCACAAGGCAGCGAAAACGGTTGTTTTAGGCGCCCCAGGAGGATGTTCTGCCATGGCAAACCGGCTGGGATCTCGCGTCATTCCGGCAAAGGCCCATCGTGCCGCCGCGGGAATGCGGCCGATTCGCAACCTTCTGCCGGCTTTGGCCCTGGCGCTGCTCGCCAGCGGCTGTTCCAGCCGGCTCGGCCAGTTCACCGGTTCGCTGCGGGATGTTCCCAACGCATCGGGTTCGGTGACGGAAGCCGCATCGAGCGATCTCACGACCTTGGCCCAGCGCTATGATGCGCGCCCGGGCGAAAAGGCGGCATCGCTCGCCTATGGCAGCGCCTTGCGCGCCCGTGGACAATTCCAGCAGGCGGTGGCCGTTCTCCAGCGCGCCTCGATCACCAATGTAGGCGACAAGGATGTCGCGGCGGCCTATGGGCGTGCGCTCGGCGATATCGGGCGCTTCGACGAGGCAATGCGCGTGCTCGCTCAGGCGCATACTGCCGACCGCCCGAACTGGCGCGTCCTTTCCAGCCAAGGCGTAATTGCCGACCAGATGGGCCAGCATGCCCGCGCACGCGACTTCTACGCCGAAGCGCTGAAGATTGCACCGGATCACCCCTCGCTCCTCACCAATCTCGGGCTGTCCTACCTGCTCTCGCGCGATCTGGTGAAGGCAGAGGAGATGCTCGCGCGGGCCGCGGCCCGGCCGGATGCCGATCCGCGCGTGGCCGCAAACCTCGCGATGGTCCGCTCTTTGCGGAGCAAGGTCGCCGCCGCGCCGGCAGCCGCAACGCGCCCTACCGCAGCACCGAAGGCCGCGACCGCCCAGCGCTGAGGCGGCATCCGTAGGCCGTTTTCCAGATCAAACGACAGAAATCCCGCGAAGCGCGCTTCGCGGGATTTTTCATGCGGCCAGTGGGCGACAGGGGGCGTGGCCCCGCCTCACTTCCACTTGAAGATCTGGATGAGGGCCGGCGTGAGGATGACGATGAACAAGGCCGGCATGAAGAACACGATCATCGGCACCGTGAGTTTCGGCGGCAGCGAGGCGGCCTTCTTCTCGGCGGCGGTCATGCGCTGGTCGCGGCTTTCCTGCGCGAGAACGCGCAAGGCATGGCCGAGGGGTGTGCCGTAGCGTTCTGCCTGGATCAGCACGGTCGTGACCGATTTCACGGAATCGAGATCCGTGCGCTTGGCGAGGTTCTCATAGGCCATGCGGCGATCCGGCAGGTACGACAGCTCGGCATTCGTCAGCGCCAGTTCTTCGGCCATCGGCACGGAGGCCGTGCCGATCTCGCTCGCGACCTTGCGGAAGGCATGTTCGATGGACATGCCGGATTCCACGCAGATCAGCAGCAGGTCGAGCGAATCCGGGAAGGCCCGTCGCATGGAAGCCTGGCGCTTCGAGGTGAGGTTCGAGAGGTAGATCTCCGGCAGCTTGATGCCGAGATAGGCCGCCCCCAGCACGATCATGGCCTGCGCCCCGAAGGGCAGGCCGAAGCCCTTGTTGAGGAGCATGTAGAGCAGCGAGAAGGCGAGCATGCCGAGCGGCGCGAAGAGGCGCGCCACGAGGAAGGTCGTCTCGGCCTTGGGGCCGCGCAGGCCGGCCCGCATCAGGCGATCCGCCGCGAGTTCCGAGGACAGCCACGAGCGCAGGTTGAACCGGTCCACCACGCGCTTGGCGAATTCGCCGGGCGTGGAACGCAGGGTAGGCTTCGCGCCGCCACGGCCGCTCTGCTGCAGGCGTTCACGCTCGCGAGCGCGGATGCGGTCACGCTCCAGTGCGACCGATTTCATCTTTTCCTTCAGCTCGTTGCGCTCAAGCAGCGGCAGGCCGATCGCGACGATGGTCGCGGTCACGGCAATCGCGGTGGCGCAGGAGGCGAGGAAGGAAACATCCGTGAGACGATCAACGATCGAGGCCATGTTGTCTCAATCCTCAAATGTCGAAATTGATCATCTTGCGCATGATGAACATGCCGAACGCCATGATGGAAACGCAGATGCCAAGGCCGATCAGGCCGGCATTGGTGGTCCACATCAGCTGGATGTAATCCGGCGAGCCGAGCCAGGTGAGGCCCGCCACCACGGCCGGCAGCGCGCCGATGATTGCGGCGGAGGATTTCGCCTCCTGGCTCATCGCATCCACCTTGTCGCGCAGCCGCTTGCGGTCTCGGATGACCTTGGAGAGGTTCAGCAGGATTTCGCCGAGGTTGCCGCCCGATTTTGCCTGGATCTGGATAACGATCGAGAAGAAGTTCACTTCCGAGAGCGGAATGCGCTCGTAGATCTTCATGATGCTGTCGGCGATCGACACGCCCATCTGCTGGGCCTCGACAATGTAGCGGAACTCAGCCTTCAACGGCTCCTTGGCCTCGTTGGCGATGAGACGGATGCAATCATTCAGCGGCAGGCCGGATTTGATGCCGCGCACGATAGCCTCGATGGCGTTGGGAAACTCCTCGAGGAACTTCTTCTGCCGCTTCTTGGCCCAGCGCTTCAGAAGCCAGCCGGGAATGCCGAAGGCGCCGACAAACAGACCGCCAATAGCGAGAAGCGGCTGCTTGAACAGCACCAGCATAAGAAGGCCGAGGCCCAGCCCGCAGCCGATGGAGATCAACCAGTAGGTCTTCCGGGTCCAGCTCACGCCGGCCTGCAGGAATTTCTGTTCCAGTGTCAGGCGCTTGTTTGCCTTCTGCCGGTCATCGAGTTCCTTCAGCGCATCCGCCACCTGCCGGCGGCGGTTGCCCGCCTCCTCGATGGCGCGCTTGCGGGTGGTGCCGCCCACAATCGTCGCCTGCCGCTTCTCCGCACGCGCCTCGCCGGTGAGCAGTGGCTCAAGCAGCACGATTCCGATCGTGGCGATGGCGAAGGTCGTGAGCAGGGCGACGAGGAGCGATTGCGTATCCATGCGTCACGCTACCTTGTCGTCGCGCTGCTCGGCGGCATCGAGGGCCGCCGCGAGCTTCTTTTCCTCGCCGTAATAGCGGGCGCGATCCCAGAAACGCGGCTTGCCGATGCCGGTGGAGCGATGCTTGCCGATGATGCGGCCATTCGCATCCTCACCGGTCATGTCGTAGATGAAGACATCCTGGGTCACGATCACATCGCCTTCCATGCCCATCACCTCGGTGACATGGGTGATGCGGCGCGAACCATCGCGCAGGCGCTGCGCCTGAACGATGACATCGACGGACGAGCAGATCATCTCGCGCACGGTCTTCGGGGGCAGCGAATAGCCGCCCATCGCGATCATCGCTTCCATACGGGCGAGGCATTCGCGCGGGGAGTTGGCGTGGATGGTGCCCATCGAACCGTCATGGCCCGTGTTCATCGCCTGCAGGAGGTCGAAGACTTCGGGGCCGCGGACTTCGCCGACGATGATGCGCTCGGGACGCATACGCAGGCAGTTCTTCACGAGGTCGCGCATGGTCACCTGCCCGGTGCCCTCAAGGTTGGGCGGGCGGGTTTCGAGGCGCACCACATGCGGCTGCTGGAGCTGCAATTCCGCTGCATCCTCGCAGGTGATGATGCGCTCGTCCGTATCGATGTAGTTTGTGAGGCAGTTGAGCAGGGTCGTCTTGCCGGAGCCGGTACCGCCTGAAATGACGACGTTACAGCGCACGCGACCGATGATCTTGAGAACCTCGGCGCCCTCTTGCGAGATCGAACCGAAGCGGACGAGCTGCTCGAGGGTCAGCTTGTCCTTCTTGAACTTACGAATGGTGAGGGCCGCGCCGTCGATGGCCAGCGGCGGGGCGATCACGTTCACACGGGAGCCATCGGGCAGGCGCGCGTCGCAAATCGGCGAGGCTTCATCGACGCGGCGACCGACCTGGCTCACGATGCGCTGGCAGATGTTCATCAGCTGCGCATTGTCGCGGAAGCGCACATTAGTGAGCTGGATCTTGCCGTTGACTTCGATGTAGGTCTTCTCGGCGCCGTTCACCATGATGTCGGCGATGTCGTCGCGCGCGAGCAGCGGTTCGAGCGGCCCATAGCCGAGAACGTCGTTACAGATATCCTCAAGCAGTTCTTCCTGCTCGGCGATGGACATCGCCACGCTCTTCAGCGCCAGGATCTCGGTGATGACATCGCGCAATTCGTCGCGCGCCGAAGCTGAATCGAGCTTCGAGAGCTGCGACAGATCGATAGCCTCGATCATCGCGCCGAAGATCAGGCTCTTGGTGTGGTAATAATGGTCGGATTTCTGCGGTGCAGCCTCAAGCGGCGGCGGCGGCGCGGGCGAGCGCGCGCTCGATTGGGCGGCACTCGCCATCGGGGGCGGCGGCGCAGCAGCCGGCATCGCCGGAGCGGCGGGCCGTGCGGGCGTTGCCCCCTGTCCGATTGTCGTGCGTTTGCCGAACATGCCTGCCTCGTTATGGTCTCGCATCAAGCCCTTGCCACCCCGGAGAGGGGCGGCGGAGCATCAGGCCGCCTTGCCACCGCGCAGGCTCGAAATCCGGGCGAGCAGCGGTGAAAGCAGCGATTTCTTGGCCACCTTGGCGGCCTCGCGTCCCATCAGCGTCTTGGCCATTTCGAGCATGGCCTCGTTCGCCTTCGATTTTGCCTGAACCTCGGCCAGCATCTGGCCGTTGTTGTTGGCGGTGCCGAAATGGCCGGGATCGAACGCGATGGTGGCGAGCGGCGTGCAATCGAGCGCACGTGCAAATTCCGCTACCGCGATTTCCGGCCGCTTGGGAATACCGACCTTGTTGATCACCAGCCGCGGGCGCGGATCATTCGGCCGGGCCGCCGCGAGGGTATCGATGAGGTTCTTGGCGTTGCGCAGGTTTGCGAGATCGGGCTCGGCCACCACCACTACCTCATCGGCCCGCACGAGCGCATTGCGCGCCCAGCCGGTCCAGACATGCGGCACATCCAGCACGATGGCCGGAACGGTAGAGCGCAGGGCATCGAAGAGCGGATCGAACGTATCCGCCTGGAAATCATAGAGACGGTCAAGGCTCGAGGGTGCTGCCATCAACTGCAGGCGTTCGCCGCAGCGGGAGAGCAGGCGCTCGATCATATTGTTGTCGACGCGGCCGGGATCGAAGGCCGCTTCCATGATCCCCTGCGGCGGGTCCTGGTTGAAATCGAGGCCGGCCGTGCCATAGGGCAGGTCCATATCGGTGATGACCGTCTCGACCACCATCTCGCGCGCAATGGTATGGGCGAGATTGTGCGCGAGGGTCGAAGAGCCAACGCCACCCTTCGCGCCGACCATCGCGATCACGCGGCCCAGCGGCTTCGACGTGTTGTTCGCGTAGATCTCGGACAGGGCCCGCACAAAGGTCACAACATCGATCGGAGCGACGAGATAATCGCTCACACCGCGCCGCATCAGCTCGCGATAGAGCTGCACATCGTTCACATGGCCGATGACAACCACGCGGGTGCCCTCGTCACAGAAGGCGGCCAGTTCGTCGAGCTGCTCCAGCAGGCTGCGGCTGCCATTCACGGTCTCGATAACGATGACGTTCGGCGTCGGCGCGTCGCGATAGGCCTCCACGGCGGCGGGAGCACCACCGGCCTGGATACGCAGATGCGCCTTCGCCATGCGTCGATCATGGCTCGCTTCCTCGATGACGGCCACAACCTGGCTCGTTTCCGAGAAGACCTGCACGGCCACATGGGGCAGCGGTGCGATCGTGATCTCCGGGTTCATGGGTCCTCCGACCTCAAATCCAACAGCTTGCCGTGCTATTACGCCCGACGAGAGTTACTGCTGTGCTTCCTTGATCTTGACGTCATCCTTCGCCCACTTGGTCGAAGGATCCTCGCCCTTGCGCAGGGCCTCGATATCGGCAGTGCGCTTCTTCACGTCGATCGCACCCTCAGTGCGCGGCCGCACGAGATCGACCGGGTTGGCAACCTGTGCCGCCAGCATCGTCTGATAGGAGCAGCCGAGATTATGATAGGGCCGGTTGTGCCAGCCATCGGTCGAACCGCCGCTGCCGACATCCTGCGGCCAGAGACCGCACTGGCTCGCGACCTTCGCCTGAAGGCGCTTGAAGGTGAGCCGCACCGGCGCAGCACCCATGGCGGGATCCGCCGGGTAGGGCACGACCTGCAGGCCCATGCGGGCGCCGGAGGCCCCCAGCGCATGGCGCACGGCACCGAGCGTATAATGTCCATCCGGGCCCTGCGGCACGGCCGCGACCATCGGGCCGGAGCCATGCGCCGCATATTCGCGGGCAAAGGCCACGATATCCTCGTGCTGCCGGCGATCGAGCTGGCGGCCATTGGCGAAGACATCGAGATGCCGTTCGCCGTGCGCCAGCTTGATGGGATGACGCATGTCATATTCGTCGGGTGCGAAGGCCTTCTGGGTCGGCTTCATCGCCGAGGCGCAGGCGGAAAGCCCGAGCCCGAGCAAAGCGATGCCGGCGAGTGACCAGAACTTGGGAAGGGGGACGCGGGACATGGCAGCAGCTCCTTAACGCGGCGCACTCAATCGTTGATGAAGCCCACCGGACCGAGCCCGCCCTTGCGGCGCATATCCGTTGCGGCGTTGCCATAGGTCCGGTTCAGCCGGCCCATGAAGATGGTCGAGGGATCGGAGGCATCGGCGAAGCCGTCATCCGGGCGGGCGATCTGGCCCGGCGCGGAAGGCTTCGCAATGAAGGGCTGCACGAGCACCAGCAGCTCGGTCTCGTAGCGCTGGTAATCGCGCGAGCGGAACAGCGTGCCAAGGATGGGGATGTTCATCATGCCCGGCAGGCCGTTGATTTGCTGGCGCATCGATTGCTGGATGATGCCGGCCGTGGCGAGCACACCGCCCGAGGGAAGTTCCACGGTGGTTTCCGCCTTGCGGGTGCGGAAGCCCGGCATGCGCAGGGTATTGCCCAGCTGGATCGAGTTGTCGGCGTCGATTTCCGTCACCTCGGTCGCGAGGCGCACGCTGATGCGGTTCTCCGAGAGGACCACCGGCGTGAAGTTCAGGGTCACGCCAATCGGCTTGTAGGTGAAGGCATTGGTACAGGCGAGGCCGCCCTGGTTGATGAGGCCGCCGACCGTGCCCGTGGGTGTGCAGGTCTGGCTCTGCGGGATGGCGATCTCGCCGCCTGCGAGGAACTTGGCGCTCTCGCCGGAAATGGCCGTGAGCGTGGGTTCGGCCAGGGTGCGCAGCACGCCCTGCCGCTCCAGCGCGCGGAGTGTGCCGCGGTTGCCGCCCGAGCCATAGACCAGTGCGTTGTCCGACAAGACCTCGCGCTGCACCGAGAAGGGCAGATCGGTCACCAGCCCGAGGGCTGACGTGGCGTTGGTCCATTCGCCGTTGAGATTGACGCCGAGCTGCTTGAGGACCGAGCGCTGCACTTCCGCGATCGTCACCTTCAGCATCACTTGGTCCTTTCCGCGCACCTGAAGCGCGTTCACGACCTTGCCGGACGTGCTGGGACCAAGACCGAGGAAGCCGCCGGAAGACTGGCCAACGAGATTGTTCGCGATGTCGATTGCCGATTGCACCTCAAGGGTGGAATCCACCGTGCCGGCGAGCACGAAGCTGTCGCCCACGCTCGACACCTTGATATCGGCATGCGGGAGCGCCTTCTTCAGAACTTCGCGTAGCACGTTGAGTTCGCGGGCGAGCTCCTTCGCAACGCCGATATCGAGCGCGGCGATCTGGCTACCGGCCTTGTCCATCACGAAAACGCTCGTGGTGCCCGCACCTGTGCCGATGATGAAGATCTTGCGGCTGGTGCGCACCACCGCATTCGCGACCTTCGGATCAGCCACGAACACTTCGCCCGCATCCCGCGGCAGATCGATGATGATCGACTTGCCGACCGACAGGTCGATCCGGCGCGCCATCACCTGATCATTCGCGTTGGGCTGCATGCGCGGCGTGGGAATGCTCTCGAACGGCACGCCACCAAAGGATTTTGGCGCATCACGGCTGATCGCCGGAGCGGCAATCGCTGTCGCGAGCAGCAGGCCCTGGGCCAGGCGGGTGAACAGAGGCATCGCGGTCTTTCTCCCCGAACCGACGCGAGAAACGAGAGATGCGGGTGTCATCGGGTGACCTCCTGCGAAACGCCGAAGCGCACCACGGTCATGGCGTTGCCGCCGCTGCGGTTGCGCTTGTCTTCAGGCTTGTTGATGTCGACCATGCTGCGGAGCGCCAGCGCGAGCGTGCCGGTGCGCTGGTTGAGCGCGATCATTTCGGCTTGCGAGGGATCGAGTTCCAGCGTGGCGGTTTCACCCACGACAACGCGCTCGCCGTTCTTTTCCTGGATGTTCTGGCCGATCGCGAGGACGCGCACATTGTTGAGCAGCGTGCTCGACTGGTAGATGTCCGTGCCCGCCTTCAGCGAGGCCTCGGAATCGCGCCGCGTGACGATCACGTCCACATGGTCATTCGGCAGGATGAAGCCGCCCGCGCTCGAGGCGCCGCGACTATCGATGGAAATCGCGATGGCGCGCTTGCCCGAGGGCAGGATGGCCGAGAGGAACCCCGAGCCATTGCCCTTGATAATCTTTTCCTCGCGAATCGGCTCATTGGCGAAGAAGGGCTGCCGCGTGATGGCGCCCTTGAATTCCTCGATCGCGTTGGGGCGCGCCGATTTCTGGATGAGGGCGCTGGATGCGAGATCCTGCGGCCATTTTACCCAGGCGAGTTCGGCATCGCTGAGCGCGGTGCCCATCGAAAGGTCGATCTTGGCCACCAGCACCTCGGTGGTATTGGCGTCGGCCGGCGGCGGTGCCGCCTGAACAACCTGCTGCGGCTCGCGGCCCGAAAGCAACAGGGCGAGAAGTCCGGCAAATCCGGCAACTCCGACAATGATCAGGCGCGACGCTTTCATGCTGCTCACCCACACGTACTGGGCGCGGGTCACTCCGCGCCGTGGGGTACTTTGAGCAGGCAAACCTCAAAGTATGGTTAACTCTGGCTTGCAATTCGTGCTTAACAAGACACTAAAACTCGAAGCTTTGCGGTCAGATCCCGGCAATGCGCGTCCAGATCGCTGTATTCGGGTAGACTATCAGGCCAGCGGCAGCCAACGCGATTCCATAGGGAATGCCGGTCTTGGCATGGTGCAGACGGGCAATCCAGTTCACCTTCAACGCGAATTCCGGCAGCAACGCCGAACGCCAGTAGAGAATCAGCAACGTCAGCAATCCGCCGAAAACCGAGGCAACCAGCGCATAATCCAGCAGCACGCCGAAGCCGCACCACATGCCCGTGGCGGCGGCCAGCTTCGCATCCCCCCCGCCGATCCAGCCCAGCGCGAACATCGTGAAGGTGATGACGAGCACCAAGGCGCCCGCAGCGAAATGCAGGCCGATCGTCTGCCAATCCATGCCGATCAGCCACGCCATCGCGAGAAACCCGGCGATCAGCAGCAGCGACACCCGGTTCGGGATCGTCATCGTCAAAAGGTCGCTCACGGCGGCGAACGCCATCAGCGCCGGAAAGACGAGAAGCAGAAGCGTATCGAGCGTGCTCATCGGAGAGACCCCTTGGGCAGAAACGGCGCAGCCTCGCCTTGGCGGTTGAGGCAGCCCTCGCCTATAACTCCCGGGGATTAGCAATTCCGTTAATCGCGCCGCCTTTCGGAGAGTTGCATGACCGGGAATGCCGGCCGCAAGCCCGCTCGCCGCTTTGTGCGCGAGGACATCGCGGAGTTGCGCTTCACCCGTGCCAGCGGCCCGGGCGGGCAGAATGTCAACAAGGTCTCGACGGCAGTGGAACTGCGCTATCCGCTGCCGCTGGCCGGCCTCGCGGAGGACCATCTCCAGCGCCTGCGCAAACTCGCGGGCGACCGTGTGACGCAGGAGGATGTGCTGATCCTCAAGGCGGATCGCTTCCGCTCACAACTGATGAACCGCGAGGATGCGCTCGACCGGCTTGAGGAGATGCTGGCGAAGGCCGCGATTCGCCCTCGCAAGCGCATCGCGACCAAGCCCACATGGTCATCGCAGCAGAAGCGCCTCGAGGGGAAAACCAAGCGCTCAAGCATCAAGGCCGGTCGCGGCGCGGTCCGCGACGATTAGGCCCGGCGCTCCTCGATCGTGGCGCGCAGGCGCGCCTGCTCCGCGCCATCCACCGGAAAGCTCCAGACGAGCGCCGTCGCCGCGAGTTTCAACGCCACAGGCAGGCCGGCATAGAGGAAGGCGAGCATGGCAAGGCCGCTCTCGGTTTTCTGGCCATTCGCAGGATCAAATCCCGCCCAGGCCAGCAGCGGAAAGGCGATACCCACGGCCAGCGCCAAAGCCGCCTTCTGCGCCAAGGCCCAGAGCGCGAAATAGAAGCCGGAGCGCTGCTCGCCGGAGGCCGCCGTATCGACATCCACCACATCGGCCTGAATAGAGGGCGGGAGCATGAGATCGGCCCCCAGCGCGAATCCCGTGAGCACACAAATGATGCCATAGGCGACGAGCGCACCGGTCGGCAGCACGGCGGCAGCCACGAAAGCCACACTGGCCATGAGCATCGCCCATGCCCAGATGCGATGCTTGGAATAGCGCCCCGCGAACTTCAGCCAGATCGGCACGGAAAGCACGGCGCAGAAGAAATAGGCCAGCAGGAACAAGGGCTCCTGCCCCGCCGCACCGAGGCGCTCGGCCACGAAGAAGAGGAACAGGCTCGCCGGCAGGCCATTCGCGAGGCCATTCAAAAAAAACGCCGCGATGAGCCGCATGAAGGGCCGGTTGGCAAGGAGATGCCCGAAGCCCTCACGCCAATCGAGCCTTGCGACAGAGCGATCCTCCGGCTCCGGCACGGTGAGCATCGCGAGCAGGCCGAAGAGCGGCAGCAGAACGGCAATAGCAATCGCGATAGCCCAGAGCACATCCATCTGCCGCGTGAAACCGAAAGCCGGTAGAAGCGCGGGCGTCGCAGTCACCAGCACGGTGCCGATCACGGTGACGGTTTCGCGGAAGGCCGTGACGCGGTTGCGCTCGGCATAATCCGGCGTGAGTTCTGCGCCCCAGGCGGCATAGGCAAGGCCGGTGGCCGTGGTGCCGATGGAAAGGATCAATCCCCAGATCGCGAGATGCCACGCGCCCGCCCCAGCGGGCGGCACGAGAATCATCCAGCTTCCGGCGAGAATCAGCGGAATGCCCGCCGCAAACCAGATCTTCCGCCGCCGCGCCCCGCCTGTACGATCCGCCCAGTATCCGACAACCGGATCGATCAGCGCATCGAACAGGCGCACTATAAGGAGGGCAAAGCCCACTGCCGCGATGGGCACGCTCAGTTCCTTGGCATAAGCCGAGGGCACAATGACGGTCATCGGCAGGGCGAGGGCTGCCAGCGGCACCGCCGGCAGGGCATAGGCGAGAAGGCGGGTGGCGTTGGGCAACATCCACCCGCTTACGATGGCCGACCCCTGATCAGATGTCGAGGTTCGAGACCGAAAGCGCGTTTTCCTGGATGAAGAGGCGGCGCGGTTCCACCACATCGCCCATCAGCCGCACGAAGATATCCTCTGCCTCGGTCACGTCCTTCAGCTTGACCTGCAAGAGCGAGCGCACATTGCGGTCGAGCGTGGTCTCCCAGAGCTGCCCGGCGGTCATCTCGCCGAGGCCTTTATAGCGCTGCATGGTCAGGCCCTTGCGGGCGATGGTGCTCACCGCATCGAAGAGCGTCAGCGGGCCGAAGACCGCGATATCCTCGTTGCGGCGCAGGAAGCGCGCGGGCAGCGCATAGTTTTCCTGCAGGGCCGCAGCACGTTCATCGAGCTTGCGCGCCTCCGCCGAGCCTACCAGCCCGGCATCGAGCGTAACGGCCTCGGTGACGCCCCGGAGCGTGCGGCGGAACACATAGCCGCCGCCTTCCACCGCGCCGGACCAGCCGCGTTCGAGATCATCAGAGATCGCATCGAGCCGCTTCGCGACATATTCCGCCGCCGCCTGCGCGCGGGTGGCATCGGCCAGCACCGCGAGGTTCAGTGCGCCGGCAATAGCCGCCTGCTCGACGATTTTGCGGTCATAGCGCGAATGGAGCGAAGACATCACAGCGCGCACGCCGCGCGCTTCATCCACCGCGCGGCGCAGTTGCTCGCCCGCGATATCAAGGCCGTCGCCACGCTTGAGCACCGCGCCATCAAGGCCGACGCCGACGAGGTAATCCTCCAGCGCGCGCTCGTCCTTCAGGTAAGTCTCGCTCTTGCCGCGCATCGCCTTGTAGAGCGGCGGCTGAGCAATGTAGATGTGCCCGCGCTCGATGAGTTCCGGCATCTGCCGGAAGAAGAAGGTGAGCAACAACGTGCGGATATGCGAACCGTCAACGTCCGCGTCCGTCATGATGATGATCTTGTGATAGCGGAGCTTGTCGGGGTTGAATTCCTCGCGCCCGATGCCAGTGCCCAAAGCCGTGATCAGCGTGCCGATTTCCTGGCTCGAGAGCATCTTGTCGAAGCGCGCACGCTCCACGTTCAGGATCTTACCGCGCAGGGGCAGCACCGCCTGATAGAGACGATCACGGCCCTGCTTCGCGGAGCCACCGGCCGAGTCACCCTCGACCAGCAGGAGTTCGCATTTCGAAGGGTCGCGCTCCTGGCAATCCGCCAGCTTGCCGGGCAGCGAGGCGATATCCAGCGCGCCCTTGCGCCGCGTGAGTTCGCGGGCCTTGCGGGCGGCCTCGCGCGCGGC